>PMHI01000236.1:28672-28793 GCA_003156615.1 Acidobacteriaceae bacterium
AATACGAAGAAGAATGCGACCAGCTTGTGAAAGCTGGCGGGGTCGGTGGAATCGGGGTGGAAGTGTTTTTGAATGAAGTACCAGATTGCGCCGACGGCGAACATGATGTCGATGAGCGGCG
>PMHI01000658.1 GCA_003156615.1 Acidobacteriaceae bacterium
ATCGATGACATGCTCGGCACCGCGGTCAACGTGCAAGCCATGGTGTACGGCAATTTGGGAGATACCAGCGGTACGGGCGTGGGCTTCACGCGCAATCCCGCCACGGGCGCGAAGGAGTTCTACGGCGAATTTCTGATGAACGCACAGGGCGAAGACGTGGTTTCGGGCGTGCGTACGCCGGTGCCGATCCTCGAACTGCAGAAGATCATGCCCGATGTGTACAACCAGTTGCGCGAGATTACAACCCGGCTGGAAAACCACTACCGCGACATGCAGGATTTCGAATTTACGATCCAGGATGGCAAGCTCTATATGCTGCAGACGCGCAACGGTAAGCGTACTGGGCGGGCCGCGGTGCGAGTGGCGATTCAGATGGTAGATGAAGGGCTGATCACCAAGGAAGAAGCGATCTTCCGTGTGGAACCGAATCAGCTCTATGACTTCCTGGTGCCACGGTTGGATGAAAAGAGCACGAAGCTGGAAGTGCTGGCGACAGGATTGCCGGCGTCGCCGGGCGCGGCAGTCGGGCAGATTGTTTTTACTGCGGAGGAGGCGGTGAAGAAAGCGGGACATGGAGCGAAGAAAAATCCTGTGATTCTGGTGCGTGCGGAAACCACACCGGAAGATATTCAAGGTATGGAAGTTGCCGCCGGCATTTTGACGTCGCGCGGCGGCATGACCAGCCACGCCGCCGTGGTTACGCGCGGCATGGGCAAATGTTGCGTGGCGGGCGCGGGCGATATCACCGTGGATGAGAAGAAGCGGGAGATGCGGGTGAAAGGGCAGACATTCAAGGAGGGCGACTGGATTTCGCTCGATGGAACTACGGGCCGAGTGATTAAAGGACAGTTGAACACNNATTGGATTGTGCCGCACCGAGCATATGTTCTTCGCTGAAGACCGCATCGAGCATATGCGGGCAATGATTCTGGCGACGAACGAAAAAGACCGGCGTACCGCTCTGAAAAAGTTGCTGCCCATGCAGCGAGCGGATTTTATCGGCGTGTTCAAGGCGATGGACGGACTGCCGGTGACGATTCGCACGATTGATCCGCCGTTGCATGAGTTCCTGCCGCGCCGTGAAGATTTGATGGTTGAGATAGCCGTTCTCGAAGCGACCAAGCCGAAGTCGCCGAAGCTGGCCGGGCTGCGCAAACTGCTGGAGCGGGTGGAAGAACTGCACGAGTTCAACCCCATGCTCGGACATCGTGGCTGCCGTTTGGGGATTACATATCCCGAGATTACGGAGATGCAGGCCCGCGCGATTTTCGAAGCCGCCGTCGATGTCACAAGAAAGGGTGTAAAGGTGCATCCTGAGATCATGATTCCGCTGGTGGCCACGCTCAAAGAGATGACGAACCAGGCCGCAATCGTACGCCGCGTAGCCGAAGAGGTTTTCAAGGAGAAGGGAACCAGGGTCGATTACATGGTTGGAACCATGATCGAGCTGCCCCGAGCCGCACTGGTGGCTGACGAAATCGCCAAAGAGGCTGAGTTCTTTTCCTTTGGCACGAACGATCTCACACAGACGACGTTTGGCTTTTCGCGCGACGATGTCAACAAGGTGTTGCCGACCTACCTGGCCGAAGGAATTTTGAAGCAGGATCCATTTGCGGCGCTCGATCGCGAGGGCGTGGGACAATTGGTGAAGATGGCGACCGAGCGCGGGCGCAAGACACGTNNCCCTTCCGCGTGCTGACGGCGCGGCTGGCAGCGGCGCAAGCTGGGGCGTCGGACATGCTAAAAGTTGAGGGCGGCAGAACGAAATAGAATCTTGATCACAGAGGGCACAGGGGGGCACAGAGCTAGATCGTTGCACAGTTCGATGAATGACTCTTTGTCTCTCTGTGGTTTTACTGCACTTTCTGCAGGCGCGCGATCAATTTCTGCGCCAGGCTCTCCTCCGACTCCGACCAGAGCAGCCGCGCGCTGGTGCCGCTATTCTTCTCCACGTTCACCGAAAATTCCACCAGCTTGGCCACGTTGTCGCGAATCTTGGCGCGGGTCTGGTCGCTGAGGGAGGTCTCCGGCTGCAAAAAGTACGAATCGAGGCCGAAGTCCACTTCGATGTGTCCGGTCTGCTGGTAAGCTCCTTCATCGAATTCTTCTCCCTGGACGATGAACTTCACGATTGCGGGCTCGAGCACCCAGTTCGCGTTCGTCTGGTCCGGCGTCCACAGATCCCAGTGAGCGTCGAAGAGGTAAGCGTAGTCATCATGGACCTGTTCGGCGGCGATCAGCGTAGCCTGCCCGGGATCGATTCCGGAAGGAAATCGGCGCTCCAGCACGGTGGCCTCGTTCCAGGAAACAGGATGTAGCGCGAAGTAAGTGATCCCCGGACGTTGGACCGAGAACGGGAACTGCTGCAATACAGCAAAGGCGTGCGGCAACATCTCCGGGACGGAGAAATCGGGGAACCAAAGACTGAGATAAAGGGGGTCGGACACAATCACCTCAAATGTTCGCGGGCCGCTCCTCAGCGAGCGGCTTCATAATTCTAAATTGTCTTGGGATCTTGGGAAAGGTTGAGCCCCGCGTTTTGACAGGGCTGCGAAGGCCTTGTTACGATCAACTGTGCCCCCGGTGCCCACCTCACAGCCGTCCCCGTCGTCTAGCCTGGCCTAGGACATCGCCCTTTCACGGCGGTAACACGGGTTCAAATCCCGTCGGGGACGCCAACAAAACAATAGACTTCCACAAACCCGCCGTTTTTCTTCATGATCCAATTTGATCCAGTTAGGCGGGTTTGATTTCCAAAACCGCGCCCCGCCTCACCAGTTTGACCAAATTGCTCTGTGCCTCGCGCTTCTGTGGACCGACTGCCTGCATGTAAACGTCGGTGGTGACTTTCAGACTCGCATGGCGCAGCAGTTCCTGTACAACCTTGGGATTCTCGCCGTTCGCGTTCAACAGCGTCCCAAAAGTGTGCCGAAATGTGTGATACGAAACTTGCTTCGTAATCTTGGCACGCTGTAGAGCCGGCTTCCCGTAATATCGCCACAACGTTCCGGGCCAATACGGCTGTCGGCCTTTCATATGCGGCGAGGCGAATACCCAATCGCTTGGACTGGCGTACGGAGAAAGATGTCTCCATGCCCACAGCGACTCGGCCGTTTGTGCATCCAGCGGAACGTCTTTCAGAGAAGCTTCCGTTTTCGGCGCACCTTCCACCATCGCCACTACCGACCGACGGATGTGCAAGATGAGGTTTTCGAAATCCACGTCCTGCCACCGAAGCCCTATCAGTTCTCCTCGGCGCAGCCCCGTGAAAGCGTCCAACTCGATCATCGTGCGGAGTGGATCGGGCAGTTCCTTGAGAAATGCCATGATCTCCTCCGGCGTCAGAACATCGGGTGCTTTCTGTCGTTTCGAGCTCTGGCGAACGCTCGTGATTGGATTCTTCTCCGTCCATTCCCATCTGATCGCGTGAGAATAGATCGCGCTCATGATGTTTCTGATCTTGGCCCTGCTGCCCCGCGCTAGCGGAACGCCGGTCTTCGGAAAACAGAGACTCTTGAGCCATTTTTCGACTTCGGTTGCCTTGACGTCCGTCAACCTGCACGCACGCCAACGCGGAAGAATCCACTTCTTCAGATAGCCCTCGTAGGTCACCTGCGTCGAGTACGATTTGCGATCTTCGGCTGCCGCATCGAGGCCCGGTTTCGTTTTGTTGAAAATGTCCGGCAACTCGTGTTGACGATAGTGATTCACAAGCGTCTCGAAACTTATGCTTTTGATGAGCCTTTGAGGGGTTTGTTGGTTGATCTCCAAGCGGATTGCATCTACGGCAGCCTGGGCGGAAGACTCGGTCGGCAAGTCTTCCTGTGTTCCAATGACGATGTGCTTTCGCCGGATCGTGCCGTCCAGCTGAACCTCTCTCCATAGGAATTCCCAAACTTTTCCCTTCTTGCGATCCGCCAGTCTCAGACTGCCCTTTTGATAACTCGTGCGCCTCATTTATTTCCTCCATTTCGGTTGAGGCGACACGGATGGCTGCCTCAGCTTAGCGCAAGTTGAGTGGCGAGTCGACAAAACGTCTGTTGAAAAATCGGCGAATCAGCCTGCTCTTTTCGCTTTCAACCACCCTTCGAGATCAGAAGCTCGGAACCGCCATAGTTTTCCAACTTGAATTCCGTGAATCTGACGGTTGCGGGCCATTCGCTGTAGCGTTTTTGGGTGGATGCGGAGCAACTGTGCTGCTTCGTCGCTGTCTAAGAGCGGCTCAAAGACGAATTCGGTCCTAGGCCGAGACTGGCTTGGAGAAGGAGCGAACCTCGAAGGCTGGGATGCGGACATAATGAACTCCTGAGCCGAATCGCCCGAATCGAGCTGATTTGGCTGCTTCTGGGGATGTTCTATAAATGCAGACTGAATTTCCGTCAAACGGGCATAAGTTTTGGGGAAAACGCAATGAAAGTTACCAATTTAGCGGGTCTACAAGATGGCGGCAGCCGGGTGGGGCAATCCGTTTCGATCCTCATGAATTGGCGAACTGGCTTCGAAAAGCGCAACCAGTAACGGTTCGGCCCGAAGAGGGCAAGCAGTGGCGTCCGTAGCGCATAGTTCGCCGTCCGCGGGCCGCGCGGGGGAGCACAGAGTCACCACCCGAAGTGTTCTCAGTTGAAAATTCCTTTTCGATGTCTGGCATCGGGATTCATGACCAAGAAGGGGGGCCTGCACCATAAGCTAACTCAAGGCAGAATTCCTCTTGGGTGGGCCGTGATCCCGTGATCCGTTGGAAATCGGGAAGTTCCGGAATCTGCCAACTTCTGATTAGCCCGTGACTCTGGCACAATCGGGCCAAGCCCGCTAGTAGATCTAAGGAGGCCGCTCAGAAGTAAGGCGGGCGGAGCACAAACTCAAGGGTTCGGCCAGTGACCTTTCGTGAAAAACAAGTGATCCGGGAAATGCTACGATCACGCCAGCCTAACTCAATGGGCCGAATGAAGGGGATCTAATGGGCGCGGATCATCGCCCGCTCGTCCTGTTAACGGGAGCGT
This sequence comes from Acidobacteriaceae bacterium, assembly GCA_003156615.1. Next base: position 5,001 of record PMHI01000658.1, read on the forward strand.
CGGGCTATATCGGCGGGCGCCTACTCAAGGAGTTGGAGAAAGCGGGCTGGCCCGTTCGCTGCCTGGCTCGACGCCCTGATTTTCTCAGACCAAGAGTTGCTGCTTCCACAGAAGTCGTTAAAGCAGATTGCCTGGATCGTAGTTCACTAGCGCCGGCGATGGCAGGAGTACACACGGCGTATTACCTGGTCCACTCCATGGGTTCTCCGGGTAAGTTCGAACAAGAAGACCGCGAAGCCGCGCAAAATTTTGCCGACGTAGCGCGCGATTCTGGAGTACGACGCATCGTCTATCTGGGTGGCTTGGGGAACCAGGACCAAGCGCTCTCCGCTCATTTGCGCAGTCGTCACG
>PMHI01000742.1:0-271 GCA_003156615.1 Acidobacteriaceae bacterium
TGAATCCACCGGCGGTGCCGACCCCCGGGATGGCTGGCGGGGAAAAACTGAAAGCAATTCCTGCCGGCAATTTAGTAAGCTGCTGATTCAGATGCGCCTTGATGGCTTGAAACTGTTCGGCTCGGCTCTTGCGTTCATCCCATGGCTTGAGAGTGACCACAAAAAAAGCGTTGTAGCTGGTACGAACAAAACTGAGCAAGCTGAAACCGATGACGCTGGTCGTGTATTTCACCCCCGGTGTGTTCGCCAGAATGTTCTCGATCTGGGTCGC
>PMHI01000742.1:383-3358 GCA_003156615.1 Acidobacteriaceae bacterium
AATCGAAGAATCTCCTCAGTAGACCGTGGCTCTCCTGGCGCGGACGAAGCAGCAGTGCCGCTAGAGCAGGGCTGAGCGTGAGCGCGTTGAACGCAGAGAGAATCACCGAAATGGCGATGGTGACTGCGAATTGCTGATACAGCCTGCCGGTAATTCCGGGGATGAAGGCAGTCGGGACGAATACGGCGGAGAGCACCAGAGCGATGCCCACAACAGGGCCCGAGAGTTCCTCCATCGCTTTTAACGCCGCATCTTTCGGAGTCATGCCCTCTTCGATATGGCGCTCCACACCTTCCACAACGACGATGGCGTCATCCACCACCAGGCCAATCGCAAGCACCAGACCAAAGAGAGAAAGTGTATTAATGGAAAAGCCGAAAAGCGGGAAGAGCACGAACGTGCCTACAAGAGAAACAGGCACCGCAAGGAGCGGGATCAGCGTTGAACGCCAGCCCTGAAGAAAGAGAAAAACAACCACAATAACCAGGACCAGCGCGATCACAAGGGTTTCAACGATTTCCTTGATTCCCTGCGTCACGGAAAGAGTCGTGTCGAGGGAAACGGCGAAATCAATGTCCTCGGGGAAACGTTCTTTCATCTGCGCCATCAACTGCTTGACACCGGCCGCCGCGTCGACCGCATTGGATCCCGGCAACTGGTACGCCGCAATGATAGCGCCGGGTTTCCCATTGAAGCGTCCGGCGACGCTGTAATCCTGCGCGCCCAATTCGATGCGAGCTAGGTCGCGTACTCTTACAGTCGCACCGTCAGGTGTTTCGCGGACAACAATGTTGCCGAATTCTTCTGGCGAAACCAGCCGCCCTTGCGAGAGAACAGTGTAGGTATATTCCTGGCCTTTGGGAGCAGGCTCGCCTCCGGCTTTGCCGGCGGGGTTCACGGTGTTTTGTGCCTGAATTGCGTTGACGATCTCCGGCACAGTAATACCGAGCTTTGAAAGCGTATCCGGCTTCACCCAAAGACGCATCGCGTATTGGCCGGCGCCGAATACTTGAACATTGCCAATGCCGTTGGAGCGAAGAATCGGATCGACGATATTGATATAGGCGTAGTTGGCCAGAAACTTGGCGTCGTAGGTTCCGTGCGGAGAATAAAGAGCAACCCACATCAGCGGAGCGGTGACCGATTTTCGAACCGTGATGCCGTAGTTGTTGACGTCCGGGGGGAGCTGGGAGGCAGCTTGTGTTTCTCGAGATTGCGTCAGAATGAAATCGGTATTCGGATCGGTCTTAACGTCAAAATCCACGATCAGGCTGGTGGTATTGTTCCCCGTGGCATTCAGCGAATACATGTAATTCATGTTGTCCACGCCGTTCATTTGCTGCTCGATCGGAGTGGCCACCGCTTGCTCCAGCGTTTGCGCATCGGCTCCAACATAAGTTGCCAGGACTTGGATTTCGGGCGGAGTGATGTTGGGAAACTGCGCCACGGGCAAGCTGAGAACCGTGAGCGCACCAACCAATACCATGACGATGGAAATCACCATGGCAACAATGGGGCGATTGATGAAGAATTTCGACATGGATCATGTGTCCTTATCGATTCATCGATCTTTAGCTCATCGATCTTTGGCTTCTGCTACAAAAGGCTTGGGATTGACGTGCACGCCGGTGTGCATTCTTTGAACCCCTTCCGCTACGACTCGGTCGCCGGGATTCAGGCCGCTCGCGATGATCCATCGGTTATCGACCCGGTCGCCCACGGTGACGGTTCGAATGTCAACTTTGTTGTCCGCCTCTACGACCGCTACCTGATATCCCCCTTGCAGCTCCGACACCGCTCGCTGCGGAACAAGCAGCGCCCCGGGTTGGGTTCGGATTACCGCGCGGACTTTGGCGTAACCGCCCGGTCTCAAAACATTGTTAGGATTCGGAAAAAGCCCGGCAAGTCGAATCGCACCGGTGCTCTCATCGACTTGCCGGTCGGCAAAATAAAACTTGCCTTCGTCTGGATAGGTTGAGCCGTCCGCCAAAATCAGTTGCAGCCGCAATTCTTTATCGGCCTCCAGGCGACTGGCCTCGGTTGGGAAACGTTTTCGCCAGGCCAGATACTGCGGCTCACCAACGGTGAAATAAACTTTGATCGGATTTACGGTCGAGACAGACGTAACGACGCCGCTGCCGGGAGTGACCAGGGCGCCCACTTGCAACTGGGCTTGCCCCGCGATGCCGTCAATGGGGGCAACGAGGCGAGTAAAGTCCAGATTGATCTTCGCGGTTTCAACCGCCGCCTCATAGGTCTTGATCTGAGCTTTAGCGGTTGCAACTGTCGCTATCGCCGCGAGGTTGTTCTGCACCGAATTGTCTAGGTCCTGCTGGCTCGCGGCCTGTTGCTCCGCAAGTGGCGTGTAACGCTGGACATCAAGTTCCGTCCGGCGCTGTACCGCCTGCGCGTTGGCTAGAGCTGCTTGAGCCTGAGCAAGCTGACCCTGAGCCTGATCGAGCGCCGCCTGAAAAGGCCGCGGATCGATCTGGAAAAGGAGTTGGCCTTGGTTAACAAAAGCACCTTCTTGATAGCCTTGCTTCAACAGATAACCGGTGACCTGCGCTCTCACGTCGGCATTCACCAATCCATCAAGCGTACCAATCCATTCCGCATAAATCGGAACATCTTCCTTTTTGACTTGAACGACCTCGACATCGGTCGTGCTGGGCTGGGCTCCCAGAGCCTTCTTTGACGGACGCAGGGCTCCCATAATCAGCGCGAGCACGATCAAGCCAAAGACTCCGCCGATCAACAAATAGCGCTTCTGGACCTTGCTCATGTTGTCTCCCGCCATGTTGCTCGCGCCTGGACTGAGAACCGCATGTCTCGGCTCTACAGGTCGCGGATACCCGGGACGGAGCAGGCCAATTGAATGCAGTTTTGCGAGGAACGCCCGATCCCTCTCTGGTGGTCTCCCATGGTATCCTCAGGCCGGGTTTTCGCACAACCACTCTTCGACCGACCCACCGCTC
>PMHI01000380.1 GCA_003156615.1 Acidobacteriaceae bacterium
GGTTTCGGCTTCTGCTGAATTAGCCGGCAGGCTTCTAGGCCATTCATTCGAGGCATGGTGATATCAAGCACTACGACGTCGGGTTGCAAACTCTCGACCTTGTTCAAAGCCTCGATCCCATCCGACGCTTCCCCGACTACTTCCCAGCCGGGCCGTCCTTCCAACAGGGAGCGTAGCCCCTGTCTCACGATGGGATGATCATCTACTAGCAGTATGCGGACCGCCATAAGCTTCTTGGCTCCCTCAGGCAGTCTCGTGGAACCCCTTGGCTAATGATTTCACGGCTGGCGCTGTCTTTTTTATTCTTGCCTCGCTGCATGCAACAGGGTTCGCTTGTATTAGGAGGAAGCCAACTCCTAAGCAGATCCCTACGACCTTACCATGGTACCAGTCCTGCCCGAATACAGGGAATCCTGTATTTCTGCGGCGGGCGGTCCCAACTGGGGGATCTCTACCGGTCGACTGCACTCATTGTTGGAAAATAGGTTCCCTGGTGCAACAGCGCGTCCACTGCCTCGACAATCGAGCCCACATCTGTTTTTGCGCAGGCTCCGCGGATCCCCACCCTTCGGGCTTCCTCGGCCAGCTGTTTGGATAGATGAATGGTGACCATCAGAATGGGAATTTCAGGAAATAGGCTTGAGATTTGCCGGGCGACGTCAAGCCCGTTTAGGTCCGGCATTTGGAAATCCAACAAAATCATGTCCGGGCGATTCTTCTCTACCCGCTGGAGGGCTTCTTTTCCGGTCCGCGCCTCGGCGCAAACTTGCCAAGTGCTTCGCTGCTCGAGCAGAGCCCGAAGATAGTGCCGGACTGACGGGTTGTCGTCTACCACGAGAATTCGAACCAATCGGCACTTCCCCGGGTCTAGAGCCTAAAATCAGGGCTTAAATGGCTCCTTAAGATACGACCTTGGTCGGGCACCCACATTCCTGCCGGTCAGCCGCGGCCAGCATTCAATGTCCCTTGCTGTGACCTTCTGCCTTGTGCTTCTTCAGCACAGTCCGCACAGCCACTTCCTTGGCCCGCTGACCATAGCGTCCTGACCGCTTGGCACTTTCCTTGATATGTTCGTACTCTCTCTGCTCTTTTGCGCTCACACCGCGAAGATGCTGTTTTCCAGGCATCTGTTCCTCTTCTGCAATATTTCTTGATTTCCCCCACCCTACGATTTCCAGTCGTGTTCTCGCAATACTGTAAACTCCTGAGCATCCACATACGCCCGGCCGAAGTCGCCAGATTCCATTGTCAACTCCTGTAATCTATTGTCACTTTCTGTAATCTTCAGTTCCACTGCGGCACAGGCCCTGGCTGACCCTTCCGACGCAAGCGAACTCATCGCAAGACATGCGTGTCCATACTTTTATAATAATGCGATTCAGTTAGTGCAATTCAGTGCTTCCCATGGTTCCCGAGGAATACCCGACGCGGGTTGCGACACGCAGTTCCGACCGACAGTGCTACTTGCTTATCCCACAATACGAGAGTGAAAGTTGGGCCGATCACTTTTCTTGGCGTGGTCAGAAGAGCAAGGAATTTACGCATGATTCGCTGCGGCCCGCCGCAGCACCCTCCGCTTCGGAAACAGCAAGTCGCGCAATTTCATCTTCGCTTTGTGCAGTTGCGATTTTGAATTGCCGACTGAACAATCCAGCATCTTGGCGATCTCATGATGCTGATATCCTTGAACCTCGTGAAGGGCGAAAATCTGCCGGCACCCCTCGGGGAGTTCCTGCATGGCGCGGCGCAACGTAATACGGTCGATCGCACCGCTGAGGCGCGGGTCCGCTTTCCCGACATCGCGCCGGAGGGACGGAGATTCCGACGACACCGGCTCGTCGAGAGAGACGATGGGCGGGGATTTCCGGCGACGCAGCTTCATCAACACCGTGTTCACAGCCACCCGGTACAACCAGGTGGAAAAGGCGGAGTCGCCGCGGAACGAGCTGACGCTTCGAAACACCTGCAAGAACGCTTCTTGCGTCAAGTCTTCCGCATCGGCGATATCCTTTGTCATCAGCAGGCACACAGAATACACGCGCTTCTTGTGTGTCTGGAAGAGCGTGGCAAAGGCCTGCTCGTCGCCATTCTGTGCGCGCTGAACGAGGCTGCGTTCGGATTCGGTTCGATTGGTTTCGTCGCTGGCTGGAATCATATTTGTTTCTGTCGCGGAAATCACGCAAGTCGCCACCGTAGTCTCCTTTGATCCAACTAGAGTGCTTGTCTGTCTCCGGGAGTATTCAACTCCCACAACAGAGACTAGCGACCAGGCGCCTCGCACCCCATCAGGATGCTCCTGTAATTGATTGGTAGACTTGCTGTACAGCTCCGTAGAGTTAAATGATGAGGTGATGGTTTAAATGCAGGTAGCAGGGTGAGACGCTTATAAGCTAAAAATGAGAAGGATGGACGGTGCGCAAGAACCTGCGTACGTGCTCTGGTCTCTCAGACGCTTGGACCAGGCCTCGGTGGCGACGGTTTTGAATCCCGAACTTCAGATTCAATAGAGCCGAAATCCCACTTTTCATACTGATCTGCAGGTTTACCGGACGGCCATCCTGCATGGCGGGCTCGAACCGCGGGGGCACTGTTCGTTCACGGCTTGCGTAAAAGAGTGCCAAACCTTGCCGAACGCGGGGATGATGGTTCGGCATTGACGTTCTTAGTAAAACTTCCCGATGTAGAGCTTCCCGATCCATCGCAGCGCGACCGTCAATCAGGATCAAAAATGGCGGGACCGGATGCTCCCGCCATTCCCAAAATCATGAAGGCACTGGCTTCGGGAGGCCCCGGACTTTACAGCCGTCCGGCCACAAGCAACACAAGCAAGACCACGACCACCAAGCCGAGTCCGCCGCTGGGGTAATAGCCCCACGATCTGCTGTACGGCCAAGTCGGCAGAGCCCCCAGCAACAACAGCACAAGCACGACAAGTAGAATCGTCGACATGAAAACCTCCGATCATCGTTGTTTGGTTGCTTCGTTGAAACGC
>PMHI01000256.1 GCA_003156615.1 Acidobacteriaceae bacterium
CAACTGGAGGCCGGGGCAGCGGCGGAGTTACCGACCCGTTGGGATCGCAAGGCGCATTGACGCTGAACGAAAAGCGCACACTACTATTCGCAGTGAATGCGGGTAGCGGGAATATTTCCGTATTTCGAGTCAGGGGTGCGAGCCTGAGTCTGCTGGAGACTGTTCCCTGTGGCGGCAGCGAACCAGTGGCGGTTGCCCAGCACGGAAGTTTGGTCTACGTGGTAAATGCCGGTGGCGCGAGCGACCTTGTGGGTTTCCGTCTCTCCCCGGATGGGCACCTGAAGCAAATCGCGGGATCAACCACATATCTGAGCACCGGCACCTCCGGACCCGGGTCGTTATCCTTTAGTCCAGACGGAGAGTTCCTATTGGTCACGGAAAAGCTAACCAACAACATCGATGCCTTCCACATTCAAAGCAACGGCACGCTGGGCCCAATCGTGGTGAATCCGAGTGCCGGTCCAGGTGCATTTGCGGTCTCATTCGCACCCAACGGAACAGCTCTGGTGGTCGAGACCGGACCAACCGGCGGAACGAATGCATCCGCGATCTCTTCCTATACGGTCGTCAGTAACGGAACACTCACTCCCATCAGCGCCAGCGTTCCAACTCTGGGGGCGGCAACATGCTGGCTGGCGGTCACTCCCAACGGCCAGTTCGTATATACCTCGAATTCCGCATCTTCCACCATCTCTGGTTTCGTTCGCAGCGCAGCCGGTTCGTTGACACCCGTCTCCGGAACCGTAGTTGGAACGAATCCGAGCGGAAGCATCAACCTGGAGATCGTCATTAGTTCAGACAGCAAGTATCTTTACACTCTGGATTCAGGTACCGGCACCGTCAGCATTTTTGCTATCAATCAGGACGGAACCCTCACCAGCCTGGGCGATGCAGGCGGGCTCTCCGAAGATGCTGGCCTGGAAGGAATGGCAGCTTTCTAACAGTACAGGGTGACACTCCGGCTGCTTCGGTTTTCGGTTCATTTGATCTGAGCCCCATTTCTCGCGTCCTTGGCGAGGAGTGGGGTTTCTTCGTTGCGTTGCTCTTCAGAATTCGGAGACGTCGGTCCGGAGGAGTTTACCCCGGTGTTTGCGAGACACTCCAAGTTGTTCTCGCCCATCGACTGACTTCGCCGCGCTCAATCGTTGACCGGGCTCNNTCCGGGTCAACGTCGTACCCGCGGCATTGGCGGAGGATAGCAAGGTAAACGAGAAGATCGGGTACTCAAATAAAGACAAAATAACTAAGATCCCCGAATCTGCGATCCATGCTCTGACAACGCCGCTCTCTCTAACCGGAGCGCCGGATGAGATCGACGCGCAACTAGCGGAGCAATTGAAGGCGTTTGTGGATTCTCATCTCGCCTTGCAGCAATCGGTAGATCGAGCCCGAAAGGAAATCACCGACGCGGTTAAGGCCATTGAAGAACGGGACAAAAACCGATCGAAGGCAAGAACAGCTACAGCGCTAATGACGGACGAGAAGACCCAATCCGCGCGGGACGATCCGCCATTGCCTTTTACTAGCCACCGCCATGTCCTTGCGGCGCCCAAAAGCAGGTTGCCTCCGCGGTCCGAAGGAGCGTCACCGCAATGGCTTCTAATTCTTCCGCGGTATTCCCATCGCCGATCATACAGTCTTGGCCGTTGATTGCGAGTAGAGTCTGAATCATGGTTTGCCTCCGAAGGGCCATTGGGTGGAATTGTACCTCCGCCGCGAGTCGACAAGACCGTTGAGAGATGCTCCTTTCTGAAGCTGTAACGCGGTCTCCCGGTCTTCTAATATCCTTCACTTTATAATTCCTGCATGCCGGACCGAATTGCGTGCTCGTGCGTGACCTGTCCTAAGTGTGGAGCGTGGATAGTGGTAGGAGGAGCTCAAACCATGGCGGCTCACTGCGAGGACGCCATATTCCGGGCCAGCTGTGCGATGCCGGAATGTGGCAACGCGTTCTCATTCAAACACGAAGACGCTCGCGCGTTTGAGCTTCCGTTGGTATTGTTCGAACGCCGATACTTCTATCGCTCAGAATTACTGACGTCCTCGTAACAAACTGCTCACGAAACCGAAGGACTTACCCGCCGTCCGTGTTTCGCGGTGACTGAACAAACTCCCGCTTGACCGCCGAATGGGGTACGAAAATCCCACCTGGGTTCTCCCCAGCACCAGACCTCGAACGGTATTTCGTTATTGACGTAGCGAATCCACGGATTCAGGACTAGCTGGTTGCATCTGCGACTCATCGTGCATTTACCGAGCCGGTTTCAAGTACGGTAATCAGGTCATCTTACACTTCCTGCGGCAGGGAAAGCGCCCGAAGCTTCGCGACGGTCTTTGCCACTGGATACCGAAATGACTTCAAGTGAAACGAGCCGTCTTCCCACAGGGCGTAGCAAGCGTCCGGCTTGCCGGTCTTCGGTTGGCCAAGGCTGCCAGGATTGACGATCAAGCAGTTGCCTATGCGACGCATAAAAGGCGCATGGGTATGGCCAATCAACAGGGCATCCGCGGATACCGCCCGGACTTCGCCGATCCAGTCGGGAGAATCTGCCGGGCAATACCCGTAGAGGGGATCAGATGGTTTTGCGTGGCAGAGATAAAATCGCGTGTTTTGCCGTCGCAACTCCTTGTGAAGAGGCAAGGCTTTCAAGAATTGCTTCTGGTCTTGATCAAGCACCGAAGCTGTGTAGCGGCGCGTTACATCGGCCATCTTTCTGAAGCGAGGGCTACAATGGGGATCTTCGTCATATCCGATGGAATGATCGTGATTTCCCCGTACAAGAATTGAGCCGTTCGCCTTGACAAAATCGACGACGGCCGCCGGCTCGGGACCATAGTTGACCAAGTCTCCCAAGACCCTTAGTTCGTTGTACGTTTCCGGCAATGCCTCTAAGGCATCAAAGTTGCCGTGCTAGTCGGAGATGATCACGATCTTCATGTGCGTTCTTCAAGAGCCCAGATTCAGGACCGCCCGTAACCGCTTGTTGACATTCAGCCGTCGCCACTGGGAAGGAGGGGCCTTCGTCTCTGCGAGAGACAACGGCCCCTTCCTGCATGCAGTTTTGCCATCCGCTGGCCTGAGCCAGCGGACAGGCTGATCTGGGGGAAGCGCACCGCCCGCATGCCATGGGAAACTCTTACTGAGCGACCGGACGCACAATCGCCTCCAGCGCGGCGACGACCGCTTCGGGTTCCGCGCGACCTGTCATATAGTCCACGTCGGCATGCGCGAAGCGAATGATGCCTTTCGTATCGACGACATAGGTTGCCGGAACCGGAAGCTCGTACGAATCCTCTCCGTTGCGGAGGGCAACGTCGTTCTTGAAAATGTTCTTCGAAAACTCTTTCAGCTGCGCACCAAGCTGAAACACGATCCCGAACTGCCGCGCCACCTTGTTGCCAAAGTCGCTTAGCACCGGAAAGGTCAGCTTGTTCTTCTCGGTCGCGACGATCCCGTGGTCCGGCTTCTCGGGAGAGATCGCGATCAGGGTCGCGCCGAATTCTCGGATCTTCGGCAGCGCTTCCTGCAAGCCATGCAGTTCGATGTTGCAGTACGGACACCATTCGCCACGATAGAAGCTGACCACGACCGGCCCCTTGGCCAGCAGCGTCTTGAGCGAGACCTCCCTGCCATACGCATCCGGCAGCGTAAATCCGGGTGCAGCCTGTCCGGCCTTCAACGAGCGATCGAGAAAGCCCAACCCCCGGATGCGTTCCACTTCCCCGGAGATGACATTGAACTTCTCGCCCAGCCTCGCCTGAACTCTTGCCTTCTGCTCTGCCAACGCTTGCTTTATGCTCATCAGAGTTTCTCGTTATAACTTGTATTAGGTTGATTGCTCGCCTTGCTATTTCACGGAACTGATCTCGGCTTTAATTCCCTGGAGAACACGGAAGCCGGAGAACACGGCGGGGAAACCGCAGTAGACTGTCAGGTGTAGCAGCGCCTCGGAGAATTCCTCAGTTGTTCGCCCCAAAATGCAAGAAGCTCTTCATGTGAGCCTCCACCTGATACCAGTCGCCTTGGGCGACTTGCGACGAAATCGTGATCAAGCTCTTTTCGCGTGGGGCCAGGCCCTTGCGACTCCACACTTTGTCGAGGACGAAGTCGTCGACAAGCTTTGCGAGTTCAGGCAAATTCGCTTCCATCTGGCCGATGGTCGCCACTCCCGTCTTGCCGAAAAAGGACCTCAGTGTCTCGGTGCTGCTCTGTCTCATCGTATTGCCCCTCCCTGTGCCTTCTAGCGACGGTTGAAACTACACCGCCGAGATGCCGCCGTCGACACGCAGCTCTGTTCCGGTCGTAAATTTCGACTCGTCCGAGGCGTAATACAGGGCGGCCGTGGCGATTTCTTCCGGTTCTCCCGGCCGGCCGAGGGGCCCATTGGCCACCATCTGCCCGAAGCCCGCGATCTGTTCCGGACTTAAGCCCATTTTGCCGGCAATAGGTGTGTTGATTGGGCCAGGAGTGATCGTATTGACACGGATGCGCCGTGAAGCCAGTTCCGCGGCTAAGGTGAGCCCGAAAGAGCGGAGAGCCGCTTTCGTAGCGCTGTAGACGCTCAGTCCCGGCATACCCTGAACCGCTCCCATGGATGAGGTGAGAATGATCGACCCTCCATCCAATATCACCGGAACTGCAAACTTGAGTAGGAAGTAGGGCCCTCGTACGTTTACACGGAAAAGCTCATCGAACTGAGCTTCGTCAACGGCAGGGAGCGGAGCAACTCTGGCGATCCCGGCGTTGACGAAAAGGATGTTGAGGCGGCCATACTTTTCCTTTATGTGATCAACCAGTGCTTTGGCGGCCTTGGGGTCACCAGCATCCGAGGCGATGGGCTCGACGTAGGGCATTGCCTTGTGCGCAGCTTCAACGCTGGCTTTGCTTGAGCCTGTCACAATGACGGTCGCTCCCTCTTCATGGAAGCGTTTGGCGGTGGCGGCTCCCATGCCGCTCGTTCCACCTGTAATCAGCGCAATTTTGTCCTTCAGAGCGTTCATGCAGGTCTCCTGTCGATATTCTGTATCATGTGCTACAAAATCTATTACAGCCCTTCCTCCATGTCAATAAAAATCTTTAACGATCGCTACAAATATGTTATTGTGCGGTCATGGCGCGGACTTTAGAATTCGACTACACGACGGCTCTCGAACGAGGAACCCGAGTCTTCTGGAAGAGCGGCTACGCCAGCACGTCCCTGCGCGACCTGCTCAAGAAGATGCGGATAGGCGAAGGCTCCTTCTACAACACGCTCAAGAGCAAGAAGAATGCCTACCTCGAGTGTTTGAAGCACTACAACGCGACCGTGAACCGCCATCGCGGAGAGGCTTTCTTCTCAGCACCTACCGCTGCGTTGGGGGTGCGGGCGCTGTTCAAGACGGTACTCGACTGTCTGGACGACCCTCACACCCCCTCGCGACTTTGCCTGATGGCAGGCAGCGTCGATGGCGAGGTATTGGCTGAACCCGTTCTGCGCAAGTACGTGCAGGAGCAGATGACTATGTTGGCCGAACGAATGGCCGGACGCCTGAGCGCAGACAAAGAAGCGGGGCTCCTCCCGGCGGAGTTTGACCCCCAACTGGTTGTGCCCGTCATCGTCACCTACTTGCAGGGCCTGTGGCGAATGGCCTTGGTGTCCTACGACCGGACTCAGTTCGAACGACAGATCGATCTATTCCTGACCAGCCTTGGACTTTGACGATTTCGGCGGTGTCCGGAAGCAGGACTGGCAACGTGTCACAAAGCCCTTCGCAATCGACAAAAGGGCGGCGGCGATACTTAGCGTCATCGATGGCGCCTTCTCCATTCGAATGCTCTATGGGAATTCGAAGGAGGTTCCGATTCTCTCGCCCACCGAGGCAGTACTCAAGAGCTTTCAGAGCGCGCGAGTTCAACGCCGCGAATGATTGGCTGTCATTATGGAAACCTCATCCCCTCACAGCGATTCGACCCCGGGCTTGGCTGAATGGCGCCTCCGCGAAGTTCAAAGCGCTTCAGGGCCAATCCGCTATGGAATCTGCTCTGAACATAGTCTGGGGATGTTGAACTACATTAAGCCACGCTCTGAAGGCTTTACATAGATGGTGAGCACGCAAGCATTTGGAAATCACCATGGTGATGCGCGATAGCTCCTGCTCACGCGGGATCGCAGCCGTTTTTCAGCAGCACTTCGAGCTCTCCATGGCATCTGGTCAACCCGGGCTGTCAGAGAAACAGACGTTGGTTCGCCGAAACCCGGAGATCAAGGGTATAGCCACTCCTTCAACCAGACCAAACGCTCACTATTGGGTCTTGCACGATGAAGAAATGGTCAGCTGCGGGGGTGCCGTTTGCCTCACAAACTATTCCGTGAATGCAGCGCATGCCGATAACTCGTCGGCGTGAAGATCTGTATATTTCGTCATGCCGACCATAGTGAAAACCTTCCTAAAATGATCGGATAGACCGAAAGTTTGGACCGACTGCCCGGTGCTGCGTGCTTCCATCAGCACCTGAATGATCAGCGCGATCCCACTCGAATTAATGTACTCCACCTTCGAGAGATCCAACAGGATACGCTTCACCTCGGGTGGCAGACCCTGATAGGTGCCAAGCACTGTCTCTTTCGACGTGCTGGTAATATCTCCTGAAAAGCGCAAAACCGTTATGGGCTTGCCGGAAGGTCCTGCTGTCTCGCTCACTCTGACGCTGGTTGTCCTATTCTGCATTTACTCCCCGTCCGGCTTCTTCAAATGGATCACCAAGCGCGCGCAACCGCCAGTCGGCTGAGAGTTGATCCACTCCACTTCATCCATCAACGCCTGGATCAGAAACTTTCCCATGCCACGAGGGTTCTCCTCACCACCCATCTTTGAATCAATATCCGGGGGCGGAGTCTTCGCACCTAGACCGCTCCCCTGATCGCAGACCCTGATTTCAAGCGTCGTCGCAGTCATCGAAAGGATTATTCCCACTTTCAAAGACTCATCCATCCGGTTACCGTGCTCTATCGAGTTAATGCAGGCTTCCGCGACAGCGGTCTTCAGATCCTCAATGCGGTCCTCAGAGAATCCCATTAGCTTAGCTACGCTCGCTGCCGTGCTCATAGCCACCTTTTCGTGACCGAGCTTCGACGGCAGGCTCAACACGAAGACCTCGAGCACGTTCTTGTCCATCTGTTCGTCTCATCCATTCCGCAGAAGCACCAGCGCAGTCATATCGTCTCTCTGCTCGGGCTCTGTCGTGAATGCTTCAAGTGTAGTCCAGATGTGGTCGAGTGCGGCTTCTGCGTCCAACGGACCAGCACGAAATGTATCGATCAAGCGGTCTAAACCAAACTCCTCGGCACCCCTGAACACCTCCGTCAGCCCGTCTGTGTAGGCAAGCAGCCGGGCTCCTTCTGCTAGTTCATATTTTTCGCTCGCATACTGAGCCGAAGGCTGCACACCGATTGGAGTCCCACTGGCTCCTAGCAATACCGGACCGTGCGCCGGTGTAGTCCATAGCAAGGCTGGATTGTGACCAGCATTCACAACTTCCAGTGAGTTGTCTTCTGGATCCAGACGAAAAAGTACCGCCGTCACATACCGGCTCCGTGCTTCCGGTCCTTCCGCATAAGACAACGCGTTCAATTGCCGGGCGACTTCGACGAGCGGTAGACCTGCCATAATCATTGCGCGAAAGGCCGCCCGGAATGAACTCGCAATCATCGCGGACGTCAGCCCTTTGCCAGCCACATCGGCCACAATCATAATCTGCTCCCCTGACGGAGCCCGCAACGAATCAAGATAATCTCCACCGACCTCGTAGGATGAAACCGAACGGATCGCAGTCTTATAGCCGGCTACTGCATGCACCGACGACGGCAGCAGACTACGTTGAATGGCTCTTGCACTGGCCAAGTCCTGCTCAACCCGTTGCAAATGTATGATCCGCTCGTGATTTCGAGCATTCTCAATGGCAATTGCGATTTGCAGAGTGAGCTGCTCAAGGAAATCTGACTCCTCAAGCGTCAGTGGCATACCTTCGCGCGGGATCACGACGAGCTCCGTTAACAGCTCGCCAGCTTTGCCCCGAAGTGCAAAACGAAAACTTCCGCCGCCTTGTTCGGACCCGTTCGGAGTCAGGAGACTATGCGGCGGAATACGGCCTTCAGAAAACGGAAAGGAGGTGAAATATGCACCATCCATCTCTAGTTCGCGCACTACGATCTCCAGAGCAACACGCAACACCTCGTCCAGTTGTATGGTTGCGTGGATGCGCCGGCTCACTTCGAGAAGTGCTTGCAAGCGTGCGACTTTCTGTTGAAGATCAATCGTCTCGTTAACGTCCATGACTTTCACCGCAAATCGACAGAGGAAATCCGTGCTGCTGCATGGTAGCGGACAATCCAGCGAGACCGCACTCAATGCCTACTTTCTAAATCAAAGTTGGCAGCGGTTGTAATTCCACGCTCAGCACAGTAATGTCGTCTTCCTGCCCGAAGCGTTGCGCCGCCATAGCAATCAGGTCGGCAGGTTCGATGCTGATGGCGCCAAAGCGCTTGAAACCATAGAGTTCGCCGGACTTGCT
>PMHI01000543.1:0-4791 GCA_003156615.1 Acidobacteriaceae bacterium
TGAGCTCCAGATACTCACGCCCGCTCAGGTATGGATAGAGATTGGGTTCCTCGGGTACATAACCGAGATGTTTCCGGAAGCCAACGAGATCCCTTCTGATGTCTTCTCCGTTGAACAAAACCTTACCCCGAGTCGGTTCTAACAACCCGGTCAACATCTTCACAGTCGTGCTTTTTCCAGATCCATTTGGGCCTAAGCAGCCCATCACCTGTCCAGGTGTCAGGCAGAAAGAGACGGCGGTCACGGCAGGTACCGAAGAATATGTTTTGGTTAACTCTCTCGCTTCGAGCATAGGAATACCTGGCTGCGAGCCCCCACCCTTCAGAGAGCGACACCGGAGGCAACAGAAATGTTCCCTGAGGACGAGGGTCGGACATAATTGCTCGGACAAAGAGACTGCCGACCGATTTTTTGTCGTCAGCTTCGGGCTAGCCAAGATGCGCGTTTCGTAGGGCTCGACAACAAGAGAAACGAAGCGGAGCCTTCGGGCAAGGATGTTTTACGGGTTCAACACTCTATACCGCTGTCCACGCGCAATCGCACGGCACAAAAATGGCCCGTTGGCCGAATCAAGCCTTCGTGATCTGGAGCATCTTTCTGCTCGGGGAGCTGTGCTTCAGACTCCGCACGAATTGCTCTTTGCTCTTTGAATTCGACAGCGGAGAAAGTTATAGGCGACAGGGCCGATTCCCGCTGAAGGATGGCGCGGATATCATCGGGAGGTTTCGAAATGCCTCCGAGGCTCCGGCGGCAGCGCTATATGACGCGGAAGCCCAGCCCCGCCCCCCGCCGTGTTCATAACGACGGTCGGTCAACGGTTACGACAAGCGATGCATACGCTTCAGCCACCGGCACACTACAGTGCTGTCCTTGCCCATGATTTGCCTAGGGCAGATTCTTCGACTGCGTGCAGTACTCTTTGAACCTTGACCGCATCTTCGAAATTCGCATGAAACATCTCATTCTTTTCCAGTGACTGCAGGAAATCCGCCAGGGTCAGAATGAACGTGTGCTCATAACCGAGAATGTGCCCGGGCGGCCAGAAACTAGACGTGTAAGGATGCCCGGGGCCTGTCACCAAGACGTTGTGACTACCTTGCACTTGCGCGTCATCACCGGCGTCGAACACGTGAAGGCGATTAAGATCCTCCAAATCAAAGCGAATAGCTCCCTTCGCCCCGTGGATTTCCAAGTAATTGCGATTGCGGCACCCGATTGCAAAACGAGTGGCCTCGAAGCTGCCGATGCTGCCATTAGCAAAGCGCGCCAGCATCAATACGGCGTCATCTACCTGCCGGCCGGAGGCAAAAGTGTGAACGAGGGACGAAACTTCATCTACCGACCCATTCAACATCAAAGCCAGGTCGATTGAGTGCGACAAAAGATCGCCCATTGCGCCAGATCCGGCCTCCGACTGCTTGAACCTCCATGCATCCGGGCTAGCTGGGTCCGCTCCCCAGCTCTGCAGATAGGTGGCCCTGTAATGGTAGATTTGGCCTAATCTCCCCTCGTCCACTAGTTTCTTAGCGAGAGCAATCGCGGGTACGCGGCGGTAGTTGAACCACACCAGCGTGGGGACATTCTGCGCGGCGTTGGCCATGCGCTCTGCTTCCTCTACTGACAGGGCGAGCGGCTTTTCACACAGCACAATCTTGCCGGCACGGGCGGCGGCAATCGCAATGGGTGCATGGAGATAATTGGGCGTGCAAATATCGACGACGTCTACATCTTTCCGCTCTACCACTTCTTCCCAATCGCTCGAGACTCCCTCCCAGCCCCATCGCGTGGCCATCGCCTCCAGCTGCGGTTGATTGCGGCCGCAGATAACCTTCAATATGAGGTCGTACTGGGATTCACAAAAATGGCCGACCTGATGAAACGCGTTGGAATGCGCCCGTCCCATGAACCCCTGGCCGATCATTGCCACACCGAGTCGTTTACGAGATGTCACACTTGCCTCCCTAAGACCTTGCGGAAAGCGTGCACAATGTCTTCTTCATCCCGTTCCGAAAGGCACGACGGAATTGCGAGCAGGATGCTGCGTTCGAATAAACGATCGGCCATCGGACAAGTACCTTTGTGATAGCTGGCAGTCGAGTCCCGATTCTCTGCCAGTTTCCAAGGCGATCCTTTCTTGTCCACACTCGTCTTATTCACCAGACTCGGGATGTTGAAATAAACATGAAGACCCCAATTTGTCATCACGACGTTATTGACACCCTGGGATGAGGTGACGATGCCCTCGGCGCGCAAGGCTTGATGGACTCGATTGGCGACCTCAGGCGTGTCAAAGGTTGAAATCAGAAAGCAGCCGGTGTCCCCCTGCGGATCAACAATCCTTCTCAGACGCAGTTGAGGAAACTGTTCCAGTGCCTTGCGAATGCGATATTTGCTGCCGCGCATCGCGGCGATCACTCGTGGCAGTTTCCGGAGTTGTACTCGCAAAATGGAAGCGCGCAGTTCATCGATGCGGTATCCTCGTCCCCACAAACACAGAGCAAGGTCGTCAAAGACGGTCCGGCCGTTTTCGTCCCGAGCGTAACCCAGGTCGTGAACGGCAAAGGCTCGGTCGTGAAGGCGGGCGTCATTCGTGACGATGGCCCCACCCTCTCCGCTGGTCATATTTTTGTTCATCTGAAAACTGAAAATTCCCATGTCTCCGAACGTGCCGACTTTTTTCCCGTTCACGCTTCCTCCCGCACACTGAGCGCAGTCCTCAAGAAGAAACAATCCTCGCTCGCGGGCTACCTTGAGAAGTTCGGTGATGTTTGCAGGCGCGCCACTCATGTGGACTGCGATGATTCCTGTGGTTCGCGGGGTAATCGATTTCTGGACGGCAACGGGATCTAGACAGAAGGTTTCATCGATGTCAGCCAACACCGGTATTGCGCCGAGATTTACTACCGCAGCGACAACCGAAACCCACATGTAGGCTGGAACAATCACTTCCTGTCCCGGCCCGACGCCCAGCGCAGAGAGCGCGGTGTGCAATGCCCCTGTGCCGCTGCTTACGGCGACTGCGTGAGCTACCCCAAGGAACGACGCGAACTCAGACTCGAAGGCTTCCACTTCTCCTTGTAGATCGATACCGTAATAGCGGAATGGCGAGCGACTTTTCAACACACGCAACGCTGCCTCGATCTCTTCTTCGTCCATGTGATGGATGCCTGGAAACTCCAGGGGGAGAGGCTGGGTCCGGACAGGCTTGCCACCGTCGATCACTAATTTCTCATCTAGCGTTGCGGAATTATCTTGTGTCAGCTTCATTATGCGTCACCTATGATTGATGTTTTGGATCTTCCTTAACTATCTGTCTTGCTTTTTATCGCCTCAGCGCGTTCTGCGGCCTCCGCTTTGGCGCTCTTACTGCTCCACAATGCAGTCGTAATCGAAATCGCCGGCAACCTCAGGCGGAGCACGCGATCATGGAATTTCAGGCCCATTTCCACATCTTCGGCCTTGCTGTTCATCAGCTCGGTCACAATCTCGCCATCCGGCGCTTTGAATGCTATGACCCGCACTCCGTCCAGTGATCCAGTGGTCTTAATGCGGACATCTCCCGGGCGTACGAACTTGCTGAAGTGTGCGAGGTAGTAGTAGAGGCCCGTGTATGTTACTTTCTTCGATCGCCGATCGATGATCACCACCGGGTGCTGAACATTCGGGTCGGGGTTTCCATGAATCTCCGACACGGACCAAGGTCCGCCCTTTTCGTCCAATATCATGTTCCAGTAGATCCAGGCGGACGTATCGACCTCGAGATCGTTGAAGATCTGATTGCCCCAGTAGTCACCGTCCTCAAAGTCGAAGCGAGGAAGAGGCATCGATTTAGGGGTGCCTGCGTCGTAGGCGTAGCACACCTCGGTCATCCATAAAGGCAGATCCGGATATTGACGATGCAAGGTCAGGATGTTGTCCCAATCTTTGTTGTCATATCCGTGATAAGGCAAGACTGAGACGTACTGACGCGCTGCGGGGTCGTCCAGCACCAATGGATAATTACGAGCTGCGTCCTCGCGGTTCGGGGCTTCACTCAACATGATGCGGGTGCGGATGCCTTCCTTCTTAAGAAGCGGGCCTACGTGGTCTCTCAGCAAAACGTCGATCTCGTTGTAGGGAATTTTGGTGTAGATATCGGGCTCGTTGAACAGGCTTAGATAATCGACGAATACGCCGTGTTTGTCGTACTCCTGAAGGTAACGGAGATAATATCGAGCTAGGGCATCGTAATATTTAGAATTCACGTCTTGATTCTTGCTCACGTCAAGCAACATCCAGTCGGGCGGATAATCCATCGGAGCTTGCAGCACAAACTTGCCATAACGGCGAGCCAGTTTGATAAAAGTGATCAGCCCATTTGGCTCGAGGTCACGGGCTATGGAGAAGTGGCTCATAGCGACGTCACCCGGCACATCGTCATAACTGTAGAAAGGTCCCGCGGACATGAAGTCGGTTGAGGCAATTACGGTTTTCATGGCGGAGAAGCCGGCCCCTTTCTCAGGATCGAAGAGAGCACGCAAAACTGTTTCACGCTCGCCAGGAGGCAAACTGTTCAAGCAGATCAGGCCGGCTTCTAAGAAGGACGCCCCAAAGCCGTCGATCCTCTGGTAAGTGACGTCGTCGTCGATCTCGAATTTCACGATCGACGAATCTCTATCCTGTTCGAAGCGAAGAGTCGGTTTCGAGCTAATGCGGTCCCCTGCTTTCGAGGACACAAACCGCCGGACGTCCTGCGCGACCGTTGCCGTACAGGCTACTAAAAAGAAGATGGCAAGGGTGGCAACGGCGTAT
>PMHI01000543.1:4812-9976 GCA_003156615.1 Acidobacteriaceae bacterium
ACCTCAAAAATTGAACTTGAGTGCAACCTGACCGATGCGCGGGTCGCGAGCGACCGTGATGATTCCAAAGCTCGAGCCTGGAACTCCTGCACAGCTCTCTCCAGGTCCACTCGTGACACAGGTGCCTGTGCCGGGAGAGCCCAAGCCGCTGGTTGCTACAAATTGCGTGTGATTGAATGTATTGAAAAACTCGGTACGAAACTCGATGTGCATGCGGTCACGCACCGCGAAGTCTTTCAAAAGCGCCATATCCCAGTTGTTGATTCCTGGGCCGCGAAAGAAGCGTCGCCGCGCATTTCCCAATTGACCCAACTGCTCGGAAGTGAACAGGGATGCGTTGAAATACGGTTGACCGCTTCTCGGGTCGGCAAAGTTCAGCGGACCGGGAGTAAAGTTGGGAGTGTCAATGCCGTTGTTGTTTGGTCCCGCAGAGGTAGTGCCTATCAGCGAGTTATCGTCAAGTTCGAGCAATGTGACCGGCAGCCCGGTAGAGAAGCGAGTGATGCCGGACAGTTTCCAGCCGCTAGTGAGGTTGCCTTTCTTGCCAAATAGGCGGTCGAACGGCATCTCGTACGTGTAACTGATGACGAAGTTATTTTTCAGGTCAAAAGCGGCTAACTCTCTGGTCTGGCTCGGGTCAAAAGGATTGACTTGATCGCCCAGGCCAGAGGACTGATCCAGCGTCTTGCTGTACGTGTATCCGGCCAAGAATTCCAGGCGGCCACTGCGGTGGCGAAAAGTAGCTTCTAAAGCGTTGTAACTCGCGTTGCCGATATTTTCATAGAGACCGGTGCTGCCAAAATTTGCTCCCAACGGCTGGCGGGGAACTACCGTTTGGCCAGTGACGGTTGTAAAACTGCCGGTCTCGGCCATGGGGCCGCAAGTCGCACTTCCAGCCGCGACTTCGCTTGGTTGGCTTACAGAAAGGCAGATCGCTGGGACTGAAGGATTGGCATTGACCAGCACCAGCAGCCTATGACTCTGAGTACCCACATAGCTGAGGTTCACGAGCGAATTGCTACCGAGTTGCCGCTCGAGCGACAATTCGTAGTGTTCGGCGTAGGGAAGACGGTTTTTGTACCAATAGCCGGGTGAACTTGAGATTGGCTCGAACTGGGCCCAGTTCACGTTTGGATCGGGATTCGACAGCGACACATTGGCGGGAGGAAACACGACCGGATAGCGCTGTCCCTCGCTGTTTCCAGTGGCTCGATCGACGAACGGAGTAGCGAACAAAGAAGGATTCGGACTCGAATAAAACAATCCGTAGGGCGGGTCACCTACCTCCAGTGCGTCGGTAAGATCTTCAATCGCGGTGTAGAAGATGCCGTATCCAGCCCGGATACTGCTTTGGCCGCTGCTGCCAAGTAACCAGTGCAGCGCACCGGTGTCTGATGAGGGCGAATATGCCAATCCCACCCGCGGAGCGAAATCGTTGTAATGAGTCGGAGCCAGAGTCGATGGCACATTTGGATCGCCAGGAAATACCCAGCCGGTAGGAGCGCCCGGGAATACTTGTGATTGCTCTCCCGGAATTATGGTTTCCAACTGGTTCCTGGCTTCCCACCACGAAGTGCTTACGTCCCAGCGGAGACCATAATTCAACGTCAGCGACGAAGCCACGCGCCAGCTATCCTGCGCATAGAGTCCGAAGTAGCGGCTGCGGGAGTGGAGCGGAGCCTGTTGCCCCTGCTCATAGTAGACCGGCGCCCCGATCAGAAAATCAGCGAAGTCAAGTCCGGTTTCCGATCCATCGAAGGCGAAGCTGCCGTTATTGGCACCGTAGGCGACCTGCGTAATCTGGTCGTAATGAACGTTGCCGCCGAACTTAATGGAATGGGTGCCAAGCACTTTCGAATAATTGTCGAGCAGTTGATAGGTATTGTTGTATTGGGCTAAGGGATAAGCATTGACACCGAAACTGAAATTGTTCAGCGAAATATTTGGCACCCCTTCAAACTGCGGCGCAATCGGGACAATGCCCAGCGTATTCGCGCCGGTCGCAAATCCTAGAGAAGCGAGCGATGGGCCCACGCCTCCCTCCGGTTCGCCCGAGAAGCTTGCGAAACGCATGTAATGTAGACGCAGTTCATTCACCGCAGTCGGGCTTTGGGTGGTGATGTCGCTCAGGTTGACCATCTGCGCTCTGCCAACGTTCAGAACATTGAACCCCGGCAAAGACACGAAACAATAAGGGCACTGCTGGCTATAGTCATCCAGGAAATAGTATGCAGAGAGCATGCCGGCGCGGCTGTTACCATCGACCCGGACTCCACCCTTGTCGTCGCGCAGCACGTTGTTATATGCGCCGGTCTCAAAAAACGGCTCGCCGTCCTCGGTGATGTTCGGCTGTGGGATGTACTTAAGGAGCGCCTTGGCGGGAGCAGATATCGCCGACGCTGGAATGATTGCATTCGGGAAGACGCAAGCGCTTGAAGTGACGCAACCGGGCGAATAATAGCTTTCGCCGTTCGAAACTGGATATCGCAGCTCTGAAGACAGAACGCTCGCCCAGTATGGCCCGTCGACAGTACCAGTCAGTGTGCTGGATACATCTGCTAGATTCCCGGTGAGATCAGGAGCAGAGTAAATCGGCACATTGGCAACTTGCCCCTGGACCTGACGCGTGCCCTGATAATCGACGAAGAAGAAGACCTTCTTGCGCACAATCGGGCCACCGAAGGTGGCGCCAAACTGGTTCTGCTTGAACGCCTCGCGGATACTGCTGAAGAAATTGCGGGCGTCGAGATCGTCGTTGCGCAAGAACTCGAAGAGTTCTCCGTGAAAGTCATTTGTGCCTGACTTGGTAATCGCATTNNATGCGAAACTCCTCGATCGAATCGAGGTTGGGAACAATCGCCGTGGTCTGATTGACGCCTTCGTTAACGTTGCCACCATTCACCATAAAGCCATTCGCAGTTTCGCGCTGACCACTCACGGAAAGGCCGCCAGCGTTCAGATTGCCGGAAGGCGAAAGGGGCGTGTACTCTCCCGACGTTTCTGGCGCCACTCCAGGCTGCAGGGCCAACAAGTCGGTGTAGCTGCGACCATTGAGGGGAAGAGACTCCATCTTGGTGCTCCCGATCACCTCACCCATTTGCGTATTCGTGGTTTCAACCCGAACCGAGCTGCTTGAGACGGTCATCTCCTCGTGCACGCCGCCCACCTGAAGACGCGCATCCACCCTCACTGCACTATTCGCGTCAATGGCAACGGCGGTCTGCCGAAACTCCTTGAAGCCAGTCTTGCGCACGCTGATGGCGTAGGTGCCAACCGGCAAAGCCAGAAAGGAATAAAAGCCCTTCTGATCACTGACGACCACCTGCTGAATCCCGGTTTCGAGGTTGCGTGCGCTAACCTCTGCTCCAGCAATTACAGCGTCGCTCTTATCTGTCACGATTCCCGAAATGCTCCCGGTTACGCCAGCGCTCGCACTTTGAATCATGGACAAGCAGAACCACCCGGTCAGCAGCATCGACCAGGCGATTGCACGCCAATGACTGCTTCGTAATCGATGGTTGAACCGTGTTTCGATCGGTAAGGCAACTCGCTGAGGTGGCATTCGCTCTCCGTGAGCTTTCCGTTTCGGGCTTGTAGAACGGCGTACACTTACTTCAGTAAATGAAGTAATATAGCCGAATAACGCTCAATGTTTACGCCTATTCGTTCAATTATGTCAAGAAATAATTGAGAGGTAGCCTGCTTTTATGGCAGGATTGGGCTACATGCAAGTTCGGGTTCTTTTGGCGGATGGCTAGCGTGAATTCACTTTGCGGCCACTGGAACTGTTCGAAGGGCCTCGGATTCTTAAAGCCGTGGTGAACAAACCGCCATGAAAGGGCAAAGAAGGTGAACACGAGGAGTCCAAAAAGGAAGCAGCCTCGAAATTCCGAATCCAAGGCTTTCAAGAGCGAGTGGACTGTTCTGCAGCTCATTCACGCGAAGCGCAACATTTCGCGAATTGAGCTGTCCAAGCAGACCTGCCTCAGTGCAGCTTCCATCACCGCTATCGTCCAAGATCTGATGGATCGAGGGTTGGTTGTGGAATCCGGTCACAACGCGAGTGCTGTGGGACGAAAACCTGTTTCTTTGAGCCTTAGCGACGATGCCGGATTCGTTGTCGGAGTAGACCTGGGATCGTTCTATACGCGAATAGTAGTGACAAATATCCGGGGCGCTTTGGTCTACAAGCATGAGTCCGAAACCGGAATGCAGGACGGACGCGATCTGGTTCTCTCGAGAACCCTGAAGAAGATCCACAAAGCAATCGATGATTCCGGAACGGGGAAGAATGCCTTGAAGGGGATTGGAATTGGGCATTCCGGCGTGATCGATGTAAGTAAAGGCTTGGTACTATCTTTTCCGCGCCCTGGCCAGATGACCGAATGGAAAAATGTTCCGCTCAGAGATATTCTGGAGCGCGAATTTGGCGTGCCCTGCCTGCTTGAGGACAGCGTGCGAGCGATCGCTACAGCAGAAAAGCATTTTGGACTCGGAGCAGGTCTCAACGATTTCATATACGTTGATGCAGGAATGGGGATTGGCGCCGCGATTTTTCTGGACGGAAAACTCTACCGCGGACCTGGCGGCAGCGCCGGCGAATTCGGTCACATGACAGTAGCTGAACACGGCCCGCTGTGTTGCTGCGGCAATTATGGGTGCTTGGAGACGTTAGCTTCTTGTGGAGCCATTATCCAATCAGTGAAAAGCGCCATCGAAAAAGGCGTAGATTCAAAGGTTCGAGAATTAGCGCAAGGAGATCTGAACCGAATCAGTATCGAGATGATCGGACGAGCTGCGATGGAAAATGACAGCCTGTCTTTTCGCGTTCTGCACGAGGCAGTGTCGCACATTGCTGTAGCTCTGGCTGACGTTGTGAACTTACTGAATCCGCACGTTCTCATTTTTGGAGGGGCTCTGTTTCGTTCCGCACCGGAACTATTCCTGGAACCTTTAAAGCGCACCATAAAACAACGCGCCCTGGAAAAATCGGCGAATGAAGTGCAACTTAAGATCTCTACCTTGGGGAGTGAAGCGGGCGCCCTCGGAGCCGGAAGATTGATTTCCGAAATCGTGATAGAGAGGCTCTACCTAGGGAACCCTTAGAGTGAGTTCTGGCTAGCGGTCTCGTCCAAAGTTCAACCCCACAAACCAGCGAAACAGC
>PMHI01000660.1 GCA_003156615.1 Acidobacteriaceae bacterium
TCGATCTTGAAGGGCAGAGTCAGATTTCCGGAAAAGCTAACTCGGTTCTCCCTGAACCAGTCGACGTGCGCTGACTCTCCCCGCTCGCTATAACTTGACTGGGGGCTCAGATCGGTCTCTCCTGCGTCGCATTTGAAATTATAGTGCGCATATCGGAAGTAGAGGCCGAGCCACTTGTAGCTGTGCTGATCCAGGTTGAATGAGACGACGTTGCCAACCAGATGACCGGAGTTCTGGTATTGCAAGATGTTTTCGTTGGACGCGATGGGACGCGGCGCAAGCAGAGCAGCGGTTGGATCTGGCGCAACACCGACGCTGCTGGGCACCATGGGAGCGTTAATGTTCTTGACGCGAATGATATTCCAGTCCTCTCCGAAGAAAAGGTTAATTCGCGGGTGCCAGTGCCGGGGGAAATCGTGCTCTGCGTTGAAATACACCACGAGGGTTGACTGCTGAGTGAGTGAGGGGGAAAACTGCTTTATGGTACTCACGGCAATCGCACGAGCAGAAGGCAATAATGGATCAGTGTAATTTGGCGAATAGACGGTCGTCTGCTGCTGCCGAGTTCCATTCAGGCGATAAACTTCGGTGGCATAACTTGTTTCGGTGGGTGAATTATTGAACAGCCCAGCCCTCAGGTGAAATAGCCAGGTCTGCTTCTTGTCAGGCGACCAGGCAAGGCCCAGACGCGGGTCGAAGTTGGCGAAGCTGTTGGGCATGGTATCAAGTTGATAGCGCAACCCGGCATCAAGAGTTAGTGGGGACGCGAGCTTGATTGTGTCTTGCGCGAACAAGCCCAGTCGCCACTGTGTAAGCGGGATGAGGGGTGTCCCGCTAGTGAGTTGGTAGGTGGTCGGCGTGCCGCCGGGAAGATTTAAGAGAGTGCGGCGGTATTGCTCAATGGCAGTGATGGTTGTGGTCTGGCCGGTTGGGTTGTTGTTGGCATCGAGGACTGGCGCGCTGCCACCGCCAAAGACGTATGTGCCATTAAAGTTGTTGGGATCGTAATCGTGGACGAAGATGCCTAAAGACTGAGCCCCGAACTTCAAGGTATGCTTGCCGCGGATGATCATCGCGTCGTCATCCACTTCGAGATCGTCCTCGCGATCGCTCAGGTTCTGGCTGCTGGCACCACCGCCGGTGAAATAACCGGCCACTTGGAGGGTTGGAGCGCTGGAAAGAGGCGTCTGGCCCGTCAGCTTCCAGCTATAGCCGATGCGGGTTTCATGCAACGAGTTCGGGTTTGGGGTTAGGGTGTTGGACCATCGCAGATCGTACTCGCTCACGACGCTCGAATAGCCGCCTTCAGCCAATGTCAAACCCCCAAGGCCTTGATTGCGGAGATGGTTGAAGTTGGAAGAGAAGGAAAGTGTAGCGACATCTTTTGACGTTGCCTGCCAGTCGCCGCGCGCAGAAGCGCTCCAGAGCCGCTGGGCAGCTGCAATCGTCTGTTGCAGCGGTGCCGGGTTGTTATTGGCGTCCAGATTCACCGCGTTNNTCGAAACGACGGGGCCGCTCAGCTCAAAGCCATAACGCTGCTTGCTGGCCGGCGTCGCAGTGACGGAGAACGGATCGGTCGCGTTAAAGACGCCGTCGCCGTCGGTAAGAAATAATGCGCCATGAAATGAGTCTGCGCCTGGCTTGGTGAAGATCTCGATCAGTCCACCTCCAAACGGAGCCCATTGATATTCGGACGAGAAGAGGTCGGGATTGACGCGGATGGAGGCGATGGCGCTTTTGGGTGGCAGCGCGCTCGCATTCTGAAAGCCATTCACGGTGATGATGGCCGAGGCCGGAGCGCCGCCGGCTTCGGATGCGAGCACCTGAAGCTGCCGGAGAAAGTCATCCGGATCGTCGGCTAGCTGCTGCACTTCTTTGCTGCCGAGTACGGTCGTGCCCGTGCCGCGATCACTGTCCATGCCGCTCGCATCGTCTCGCACCTCCACGTCCGTGGTTACGGTTGCGATCACCAGTTGCATGTTGGCGTGCGCGATCAGTCCAGCTCGCGTTCTGACCCTCGCGGTTCTTGGATCGAAACTCTGGGCCTCGACCCGAACCTTAACCGTCCCGACCGGGGCACACGGCAATACATACTGTCCCTTCACATCGGTCGTTGTCTTTTCTCCATCGGAGGATTGCACTTGCGCACCAGGGATGATTGCGCCTGCCGGATCCGTGACCGTGCCTTCAATGCGGACGGCGTTCGGGCACTGAGTTTGTCCCAACCCTGATAAAGAAGCTAGCAGCGCGGCTAGAACGCCGCCGAGCTTGCATTTTACCTGCATCCTGGACCTTTGGCCTCCATGACGGCAACCTTCCCATAAGGGCCGAAGGGCATCCAGCCTCATGCAGGGAAAGACCGTTAAATGCAGGGAATGGCCCGATATTGTCTCGAGATTACAGAAGTGAAGACGGGGGCTCTCCTGACCTAATGTCCGCGAACGCAGATGCCACAACCGGTCTCATAAACCCAGACTGACCCATGGCCGCCTGTTCGCCTCCGGACATCACGGTCCGACTGTGGACACCTTTGAACGAGAGCGGTGTTCTCTTGTCTCTGTACTATCAGTGGTTTAGGCCCTGCACTATATTGGTAAGAGCATTGCACGAAGCTTTGCAGCGGACGTGACCCGTTTTGCATTGTATTGGCCCCGCGGAATCAGCTCGCCCTAGAGGACGAACCTGAGATGACCGGCCTCGCACAGGACGTTCGCTACGCGCTGCGGCAGTTGCGCAAGAGCCCTAGCTTCACTACGGTCACGGTTCTCACCTTAGCCCTCGGTATCGGAGCTAATACCGCCATCTTTAGTGTCGTGAACGGAGTATTGCTGAATCCCTTACCGTTCCACGATGCCAGCCGCATCGTCTCCATGTTCGAGGCGACGCCGAACTTTCCCAAAGGCTCGATCTCTTATCCCAACTTTCTTGATTGGCAGCGCGACAATCGCTCCTTTGAGGCAACGGCCGCATACCGCTCGACAGATGGCAGCATCACGGGCGTGGGCCAGCCGGAGAATGTTCGGGCACAGCGCGTGTCTGCAAACTTCTTTCCGATTCTCGGTGTGAACCCAATCCTGGGACGCAATTTCACCTCCGAAGAAGATCGGCGCGGCGCCAGCCCGACGGCCCTGATCTCGGAAGGGTTGTGGAAGCGAAAGTTCGATTCGGACCGGAACGTGATTGGCCAACGGCTCATCGTGGCGGGGCAGCCGCGCACGATCATCGGCGTCATTCCAGCTTCATTCCGATTGCAGGTCTTCAACTTCAGAACCGCCGATGTGTACGAAGCCATCGGGGAAGAGACCGATCCGAGCTTTTACCTCCGGGATTCGTATCGGGGCATGGATGCTATTGGCTTGTTGAAGTCTGGGGTCACGCTTGCGCAGGCGCGTGACGATATGGAGCGAGTGAATGCCGCCCTCGCGGATGCCTATCCCCACATTGACGGCAATATCAAGGCCAACATCATCCCTTTGAAAGACAATATCGTTGGTGACATGCGGCCGGCGCTGCTGGTGCTGCTGGGCGCGGTGGGATTCGTCTTACTGATCGCCTGCGTGAATGTCGCCAATCTGCTGCTTGCCCGGTCAACGGCGCGCCAGCGCGAGTTCTCACTGCGTGCCGCGCTCGGTGCGGGGCAGACGAGGATTCTGCGCCAACTGCTTACCGAAAGCGTTCTGCTGTCGGCGCTGGGCGGCGGGTTCGGGCTGATTCTGGCGAGGTGGGGAACAGCCGCCGCCCTTGTGGCGGTCCCGGAAACCGTTCCGCGTGCCGAGGAAATCGGGATCGATTTTCCGGTGCTGCTCTTCACCATTTTGGTTTCGGTACTTACCGGAATCCTGTTTGGTTTGCTGCCTGCCATAAGGATGTCGCGGACCGACATCAGTGGCAGCCTCAAGGACAGCGGGCGCGCTATCTCCGGCCCCCGGACACGCACGCAGTCTGCCCTGGTGATGGGCGAAATGGCGATGGCGCTGGTGCTGCTGGTGGGCGCGGGNNGCCTTCTTTAAGAAATCAATCTTCGGATGCGATCCACGCAGCGCTTCGGCAAATCAGCGCGACGCTCCATAGTGTGCCGGGAGTTGAGGCCGTGTCCTTGCATTATGGCGCCGTTCCCATGGAATACGACAGTGAGAGGGGTTTTTTGCTCGAAGGGCAAGAGCCGCCCACGCAGCGAACTGAGAATATTCAGCAGGCTTTGGAATACGCAATAGAACCGGGATATTTGAACACCATGCGCATTCCCCTCCTTCGGGGCCGCTTCCTAAGCGACGAGGACCATGAGAATGCTGCGCGCGTGGTGGTGATTGACGCGAGCTTCGCGCAGCGATATTTCGCCGGCCAAGACCCGATCGGCAAACACATCCGCATTTTTGAATTCGACAGCGATTCCAACCAACGCGTCCTCGTACCTCTGGTGATTGTTGGTGTCGTAGGGCACGTGAATCAGTGGGGACTCGCCGAAGACGCCATCCGTCCCCTGCAAGCCCAGATGTACCGGCCAATCCTGCAAAACGGGGCCGTCGACACCAAGGGCCTCGCCCAAGGATTCAATGTATTCGTTCGCTCCAAAACGCCGCTCGCCCCTGAAGCTTTCTTCGAGTCGATTCGCCAGAAACTCCTAGCGAGCGACCGGGACATGATCGTTTACGACAACGAATCCGAGAAGGAAGTGGTGGCGGACTCCATCGCCAGCCAGCGTTTCTCTGTCATCCTGCTGGGCGCATTCGCAGGGCTGGCTCTGTTGCTGGCTGGCACTGGAATCTATGGCGTGCTGTCGTACCTGGTCGGGCAGCGTACACGGGAAATCGGCGTGCGCATGGCGCTGGGGGCGCAGCGGGGTGATGTACTGCACATGGTGCTGCAAGACGGAGCGCGCATGACGCTGGCCGGGACGGCAATTGGAATCGTTGCCGCCCTGGGATTGACCCGACTGATGGCGAGCATGCTGTTCAGTGTTAATCCGACCGACCCGATTACATTCGGCTTGGTCGCGGCGGTTTTGTGGGGCGTCGCCTTATTGGCCGGTTATGTGCCTGCGCGCCGCGCGGCGAAGGTCGATCCCATGGTGGCGCTGCGATACGACTAATCGCTCACAAATGGGGTGAGCTCGTATTTTTCGCCGGGTGCTCTCAGTCGGGATCAATGTCACCTGCCTTTAGCCCGAATAGAGTAGGTATCCGCATATAGCGCGCATAGCCCGCTGTTCGGTGGATCGCGGACTCGCACCGGACGCAAGGCCAAGGTCCACTAAAGCGCGGAGAACGGCAATGACGACCCGCTCCGTTGTCCTCGAAACGGGCACCGCCACTTCATTTTGGTGATCTCGTAATAGTTGAAGCACGCCTTCATGGAACGCGGCGCTGTCGGCCTCGCTTCCGAGTCTTTGCTCTTCAGTTTCCAGCACACGATTCAGCCGAGGGCGGTAGTAATGGGCGCGCACAAGCGCCCGAACGACTAACCTAAGGCGGGATTTCAGTCCTTTTCCTTTTCCATCTTGGACAGCCTTCACGACGGTATCGTGGAANNTTGAATCCACGAATTCCGTCTGATTCCAAAATGCGAGCAGACGCTTCAAGAATGACACCTACTGTCTCCTGAGACCGCGCCTGACCCGGCGCTCTGCGGGCTTTCAGCCTGTTCTTGCGTGGCCTGCCCCTGCCGTCGCGAACGCGAGTTTTATTTGTGAGCATTTACTCGTATTGTACAAAGCAGAAAGGAAACATGCCAGGAAACAACGGAGAACAGCCCCAATAGAAAGAAGGATTGACATGACAAATGATCCAAAAGTTCCATCACACAAACTAAACTCCCGATCCCTTCGCATCGTTCGAACAACCCTGGGCCTGATGATCCTCGTAGTTCTGGCCTTCCCTATTGTGCGCGTATGGGGCAGTGCTGAGACCGGGCCAGGAATGCTGTTGGCCGTTAACCAAGGGGAAGCCACGCTCGGCATTGTCGATCCGCGGGCAGGCCAGCAGGTCGCAACCATCGCGGAGGGAGGCGTGACTGGTCACGAGGTGGCTACTTCGTTCGATGGAAGGCTAGCTTACGTTCCGATCTACGGAGATTCGAGTGTGGGCGATGCCGGCACGGATGGAAGAGAGTTGGTTGTGATTGACATCGGCTCTCGCAAGCTCGTCCAGCGCTTCGATTTCGGGCACGGGGTCCGTCCCCATTGTGCGGTGATGAATCCCAACGACGGTCTGCTCTATGTCACAACCGAGTTGGACCGTACCGTTACGATCATTGATCCGAAAACACTGAAATTGGTGGGAACGATTTCTACCGGTCAAGACGAATCGCACATGCTTGTGCTTTCTCATGACGGACGATTTGGATACACGGCAAATGTGGGGCCGGGAACAGTCTCGGTTCTCGATCTCAAGGCTCGGAAACTGATTTCGGTTATACCTGTTTCTCAGAAAACGCAGCGCATCTCCATCTCTGTGGACGATCGAACGGTTTTCACCGCCGACCAGACGAAGCCGCGCTTAGCGGTGATCGACACCGCCACGAACAAGTTGAAGACCTGGATTCCTTTGAGTGCTTCCGGATATGGCACCGCCACCACACGCGATGGACGGTGGATCTTGGTGGCGATGCAGAGTACTTCTCAAGTGGCACTTGTCGACCTGCAAACGTTGCAGGTCGCCCGCACGATCGACGTACCCCCAGCGCCGCACGAAATCTTCATCTCTCCCAACAACGATGTGGCGTATGTTTCCTGTACCAAAAGCGACAAGATCGCCGCGATAAGCCTTTCCGATTGGTCGATAAAGAACCTCATCGCTGCCGGCAATCGAGTTGACGGACTCGGTTGGGCATCGTTCGAGTGAGGTAACTCTTACTTCTGAGTATTTATCCGTAACTTGGACCGCAGACGACCGATATGACCCGGAACAACGACCAGAACGGAAATGAAAAATAAACCAAATGCCCTGCAGGCTTTGGAGACGATGACCGCAATTGAGCAATATTCCTCGATTCCGCGTACACATATGACAAACAGCTTACGTACACCTCAGGTCACAACCGTTCTCAACCGACTATTCGCCTCTGCAGCCCATGACCAGGAAACCCCCCGCTGGCGAAAGCCGGGCCTCTCATGGGAAACCGCCACCGCGCAAGAGCGGGCAGACGCCTCAGAGTCCACTTACATGTCCGTCTCGCCGGAGGGCGGCGACCTGCTCTACATTCTCGTTCGAGCAAAGCGTCCGAACACCGTCATTGAGTTCGGTACGTCATACGGAATTTCCGCCATCTATCTGGCCGCGGCAGTTGCGGACAACGGCACGGGCCACGTGGTCAGTACCGAGCTAAGCGAGGCCAAGGTGCTGGCCGCTCGCGAAAACCTGGAGGAAGCTCGCCTCTTGGATCGCATCACGATTCTGCTCGGCGATGCCATGAGAACTTTGAACGATATCCCGGGACCGATCGACCTCGTGCTGCTCGACGGTTGGAAAGATTTGTATCTTCCAGTTCTGCAGTCGCTCGAATCTCGACTGACGATCGGTGCGTTGATCGTGGCAGACGACATTAACTTCCCTTCTTTGAGCGCCTACCTTGAATACGTACGCCATCCTGCTAACGAATACATCTCGGTTGCCTTTCCTGTGGCAGATGGTATGGAAATAAGCTGCTGGACGGCTGGTGTATCCGGTGAAGCAGGTGCATTATGACCACCGGAACCGGGAATTCTCTATCCACCGCCGCTCGTTCTGCGCTCTCCTTCCGGCCAGTTCGCCGCTTTAGTTCACTTCGATTGTTGAA
>PMHI01000548.1:0-7320 GCA_003156615.1 Acidobacteriaceae bacterium
TCCCGCCAGGCTCAGGTAAAAATCGATATCGGAGTCACGATGGCTTGGCCAAGCCATCCACGATTCGCACAGCGCCTCAATTTCTGGCAGAGAGGGAGCGGTTCGAATTTCGATCTCTTACATTGCCGCTTTGCATCCCTGAGTTTGCTTCGCGAACCTGCATCCTTCAGTCACTCCTAAGAAAAAAGCATGGATCCGGATCTTGCCGGCTCGGCTTGCTCACTCTCAAGGTCGGGCGCTGGCGACGAAAACTCGAAAGAACTGGGAGCCGCCGGGACTTGAACGGCAATCGATTTTTGCGGCAAGCTGGTCGCGGCTACGATCATGGCAAGCACAGCGTACCAGTAAATGGATGTCTGATCNNAACCACGCCCGCCTAACATCCTTTCCCGCGGCCTTCCGGGCTTTGCCAAGATACTTGAAGCAATAGACAATGGCTGACATGAAGAAGATCAGGGGGAGCAATCCAGAGGTTTCTCCGGTTGAGACGTATTGATTTGCTGCGTCCCACATGTCATCGCCTCCCTCCCAGGTCCAATAGTTATTGGATCCCAGCAACCACCAATCCCAGAAGTGACGGATGAAGTTGTCCACGATTTTGAAACGATGCCAGCCCGTGGAGCCGCCCACGATATCGACTCTCGCAATCAAAGACCAAACCGGCGCCTTCATGACGAGGTGCAGTCCCACCAGGGTCACTACGATGCTCCACCGGACCAGACGCATCTTCTCTCGGAGGGGCCACATCGCAATACCAATGATGGCGGCGACTAAAGCTGACATGGCAGTACTCGTTCGTGAGGTGATGGTGATCGTAAGAGCCGCGACGATCCCCAGCACTGCCATCAGCCGCGACCCGCCCCTGCGCCACAAGCACAGAAACAACGGGAGAATGGTTGCGCCAAAAGCGCCGGCAGTGAGATAGACGGTAAACGGCCCCTGCGCGCGCAGATATCCTTCCCGCATGGCCGTGCGCTCCGGCACCCCGCCAAACACCGCCAGAATGTTCCGGCCGGTCATCTGCTCGTTCAACATGACGGCTGCGATCAGCAGAGCGGCGACCACTAACACCTTGAGCGTCCGTTCTATATCCTTCTCGTTGCGGATGAAGTACCGGAAGACAAAATAGAAACCCAGCACGTTGTACGACTTGCCGACCTCATCAAAGAAGGCCTCGCTGCGCTGCCAGAGCAGCGTGTAACAAATCACAGAGGTCACCGTATAGAGGAGGACAGCCTTGTCGACTACCCCGAACTTGATCGCAAACGATTGACCTCCGCTTCCGTATCTCTCCCAGAGCAGTCGCCCCCACGCAAAAATCACCAATATGCGAAAAATTTGGAAGTGGAAGGGGCCGATCATGACGTACTGCCCCATAGGACTGAGGATCGACAGCAGCAGAAGAGGGGCTAGAACATATTTCCGCTGCAGCACAAACATGAGAACGATCGACAGCGCCATGATGGCTAGAATGACCGGATGGACGGAGGTTGCGCCCTGGCCAAAGGAATCCCCCAATCCTTCAGCCGGCTCCACCATGGCAAACAAATACGCAAACAAATGCATAGATCGACTCTAGAAGCGGGTGCCGCCCGCGCAGCGGTCGTACATTAGCAACTGGGTATTGGATCGCGGTTGCATTGGAACTGGAATCCTCTTGGCCAAGCCATACTCTAGGCTACCACTCGGCGCTAACTGCAAGCAGTATTCCTCAGAGGAAGCCACTGGGAACAGTAATCTTCGCCGCCGTTCCCACCTCCGGCCGGGCTGTTGTCCATGTCTCAGCACGCCTTTATGATCGTGCCTGGCGCGAGTCCTCGAACGCTCGAATGATCCCAACAGCGGCAAAAGGCGCGGGCTCGGCGAGGACGCTCACGGAAATTCCGGCTGGCACGCGTAGACAAAGAATGACTGTCCGAATATCGATTCTTCGAACGTCTTCCGAAAAGCGCGATTCCCGTTAAGAGCCGAGACACATTCACTTTGGGGCCAGCCCAGACGCTCGGTATAGATAAACGTAAACGGCTTTTTCTGAACGGCGGCCCTTTGCGCTAATTTCGCCAGTACTTCGTTAAGAAAATCCAGAGAAAAGGCCCGGTACACAAAGTAAACATCATCATCCGAATGATCACAATAATCCAAAACGTCTCCCTCGATCACACGGATTGGGCATTGCTTTACGCCATTCGTTCGATAACTTGCAACATTTTCTCTTGCCACTCGACACAACTCGGGAGCCAACTCGACCCCGGTTACTTTTGCAAAGCCGTATTCCGCGGCGATGAGGCAAGGGCGACCGAGGCCGCAGCCGAGATCGACGAACGCAAACGACTTGGGCAAGTTCAGGATCCGCAGTAATTTGCGGACCCCCCAGGCGTTTACCGGTCCATAGGAAGTGGCTTTGGCCAGCTTGGACGGATCGAAAGAAGTATTGGAAAGTTCGACATGGCCGCTAGTGCGCACGCCATATCGGCGGTCGAACGATCGAATATGGAAATCGTCGACCATGGCGACGCAGACCGCTGCCGTCTTCCATAAGCCGTAGTGGCGGAAAAGATTGAGAAATCGCCCCAAGGCCGACGAAGGAGTGAGGTTTCCAAAAAGACTCGCCATATTTCGGAGGTCAACTACCCTGCTGCAACAGTTCTTTCAATATCAAGCAGTGTCTCGGCAATCCTGCCCGCCGCACTTGGCGAGAGGGCCGTGTAAAGAGGCAGCAATATTAGGTTTCGAGCAGCCCAAAGAGAATTCGGCAAACCTTCGCAATCCGCTTCCTCGGACCAAAGTACTTTGAGGTAAATTCCTCGCTGTCGCGCCCGCCGTAAAATCTCGGAGCGATCCCTCCCCGGGTAAGCGATGGGAAAACGCATCAGGCCCGATCGGTCGGAGTGAGCCGGCAGAAACGTCTGAATCCGCGTCCCCTGAAAATGTTTCTCGTAAACCGCGGCAAGCTCGGATATCTTTGCCCCAATATTGTCGATTCTGCGGATCATCCGCAGGGCGAGCTGCGCTTGATAAGGATGAATCTCTTTGGTGTAAAACGGCGTGCGGGGTGCTGCTTGCGGGCCGGTGGCCTCCTGGATAGGTCCAGGCGAAGAGTGTTGGCGTGGCCTTGCTGTCAAAATCCGGCCTATCGCCGGCCGCAGGGGGAGCAACCTTCTTGTGACCTGGCGATAAATCCAAGGATTTGTAAACAGATTTTGCAGAAACGCCTTGGCAAGTGGCACGTAAGGCATCGACCGTGTCGTCTCGGCCAAACGGTTGTTGGCTAACTTCGCCAGATCGCAAAGTCGCCCATTGTTCGCGACGATAAATCCACCGCGGAACGCCGGAAGCCGCTTCGATTGTTCGAAACTGAAAACGCCGAAATCGGCAAACGTGCCGAGGAGTCGGCCGTCTTGGCGTCCCCCGATCGCCGGCACAGCATCTTCGATGGTCAGACAATCCCGCTGTCTGGCTAATTCGCAAATGGCTTCAACGTCGGTCGGAACTCCGAACAAATGGGCGATCAGCAGAATTCTTCCGGGTTTGGCGGCCGCGTTATACTCCGCGGAGGTGGCGTTGATACTGTTCTTTCCCAGATCGACAAAGATAATCCGTTTCCCCGCCACCTTTACCGCGGTTTTCACCTGATGACATATCCAGGCTGGCATAACAACTTCTTCTTGCGGCAGCAGGGATAGAATTTGAGCGATTGCGCATTCCCCAGAAGGGGCAAGAACAACGTTTTCCTCGTGGCTCCACTGTTGCAGGGAAACGCGCAGCGCTTCCAAAGAATCCGGTTGAAACATCCAGCCAAAAGCCTTGCACAAATCCCAATTCGTCGTCTCCAGCGCATTAAAGGGCACCACTGCTTCGGCTGAACCAGGACCCGCCGCGAGCGGGAAAACACTCGTAGGATTTTCGGAAGCGATCATTGTAATTCGCGACCTGGCAGCGGCCGCCCGGTCATCGGTCGGCGTCTCGCGTTTCGTGGCAAGGATCCCCGCAGGATTTTCTTCGCAATGGATTGAAGCGCGTGCAACCGCAGTCTGATCCGTCTCATTGCCCGGCATCGCTCAAGCCACTCCCTCGAATCCACTTTCCCTGTGACGAATCGTATCGTTTGAGGATCTTGGCGGGATTACCACCTACCACGCAGAAGGGCGGAACGCTGCGAGTTACCACAGAGTTTGCACCAATCACGCTGTTTCGTCCGACCACAAGGTGACCCGAAGCTCCGATGATAGCCGCGCCGTAGCCGATCCAGCAGTTCCGCTCAATCCGGACGGTACCTCCGGCCGTAAGTCCTTGCGCCGTTACAGGCTGGTCCACATTCGAGAACTCGTGGCTGTGGTCCGTAATTACCACCGAGGGCCCTAGCAAGACATCGGGTTCGAGCCATACGCTATTCTTGGCAGAAATCATGCAACGACGACCAATTTTGCAGCCGTTCTCGAGGATGATGGCCTCCGGAACGCCGATGCCCGGCTCAGGAATGGTCAACCACACGTCATGCGCCAGGTAAACAAAATCTCCGATTCGTATCCGGTTCGCAGCGGATCTGTAAATGTCACACGAGTGATGGATCGACACGCTTCGTCCAAACCCGGCAAAGGGATACGTCCATTGCATCCACACAGTGTTTGCCTTTGTCCGGATAATGTCGACAATGCAAAGAGGATCTTCGGAAAAGGTCTTGTTGGCGACCTCCAACCCATTTCGGTATTTCACTCCCTCATTTGCAGTTTTAATCATGGCGTTCATCCGCTCAATCGCCGGCGGCCATCGCAGTTCGGCGTCGCGAGACCATCTCGAGTATGGTGCGTCTCTCCGCAGTGGAAACCGATCGAGTGATGACCAACGCGGGCCAGGCAGCGGCCAGGCATCCAAGAGCGATTTCGCCTAGCTTCATCGTTGCCGTGAGCCGTCCTGCCATACTCCACGGGATTGGGACCATTCCGGCAAGGGCTCCTGCCGCCACAATCAGCGCCGCGGCCAATGAAATTCGCACGGCATCCACAGTAAATATCCTTGCGCTGAAGGCGTGAAACGTCGCGGCCATGGCACAAAACATAAAGGCTACTCCGATCAGCTCGGCGCCAGCCATTCCGGCCAGAACTCCATTGAAGCCAAGGCTTCGGCCAAAGTACGCCACCACCAGAATTGCCAAAATTCGCAGCACCTGGCGGATATTGTCCAGTAAGGCCCTGCCGGACGCTCGATAAAGAACCAACTGAAGAAGCGAGATCGCCTTCAGCAGCGCCGCTAAAGCCGTCAGCCAGATGGCGGCCCGAAACCTGGGATCAACTTGCCCGGTCCAGGCGAAAACGAGGGACGTGCCGAACGCAGCCACGAACGCGAGCGGAAGCAATGCCGCCGCCAGGGTCACTTTGAATGACTTCGCCAGAAAGAGCTTCGTCTGCTCGATTGAGCCTGACGCAAACACCATTGTTCCTCCGGACAAGATCGGAAGGACCAAGGCATCCTGCGCAATCAAGCCCGAAGTAACAACCCTGGATGCGACCGCAAAAACTCCCGCAGCCTCGGCGCCAAAACACTTTAGCAGAGCCACCGGCAAGATGGCCCCATACATCAATTCCAATACATTGATCAGCTGATAGCTCCCGGCAAAGCGCACCAGCTCGGGGAACGCACTCTTGGTGAAATGCGCCATTCTGATTTGCATCTCCGGCACGACATGAAGCGATGCCCTGTAGCAGCAAAAGATGTAAATCAACTCGGAAATACCCATGACCAAAGTCATGGCTAGCAAGCCATAACCGAAATGAAGCATCACGACGATCACGACAGCTTCGCACACGGTCAAGATGGTGCTGTACTTCCGGGTGAGGTCGATGCGATGCCCGCCCATGACAATCGCCTCGAAGGCTGCTCCGAAGTTGGAGACCGCGTAGATACACGCAAGGACCGCAATGGAGGCCGCCGCTGCGGAAAGAAACTCCGGAGGGACACCGCTTGCTCTGGCTATCTTGTGCGCGAGGAGCGCTACCGGAATCAATGTGGTCAGGGAAAGGGCGAGCATGGTAAAGCTGCCCGTGCTGACCAGCTTGTTCGCGGTTTGAAAATCGCCATTTCCGGTTGCCTC
The DNA here is from genome assembly GCA_003156615.1 of Acidobacteriaceae bacterium. The sequence continues at coordinate 6,089 of PMHI01000548.1, forward strand.
GGCAACGTACTTCTGGAACGCCGACTTGATCCCAGCGCTTCCAAAACGCATATAAGCAGCGGTCACAATGATGATCGACCAGATGCCATACCCACCGAGCCCAAGGTGATGAATCACGATCGGAACGGTAACCAGCCTCGTTCCGATCTGCGCCGCGCTCGAAACGACACCGAAAAGCGTGTTTCTCCCGATCGAGGCTGCCAAATGGCGATCGGAAGAGCGAGCAGTAAGTGTTTTGGTGTCGGACAATTGCTCTACCTGCTTCCCAGAGTTCGATTCGAGGTATTTCGCGGATGAACAGATCCAGGGGATCCCTGGCTAAACTGACTTACGAAGGTTGAATGGATTGGCCAAAACATCGTAATTACGAAGCGTAAGGCCAGTGCCGGTGAGTAAGAGCGAGCCAACTACTGGACCACCGCGGTCAGCCCGGTGGCCGGAGCGGGCGCAGATCCGCTCGCTGAGTCCTCGTACGCTCCAATGTCCCAACTGCCCGTTGATGGCCGCGCGAGCCCAGCATTGTCCAGACAAAGCGCTCCCAAGCCCGGATTCGGCTGGCCATTACACATTGAGTACAGGCTTGTCCCTTTCTGCCATGCTGCGGAACTGCTGCCGTTTAAATGATAGGTGCCGGTGAGCTGAGGGCTACCGGCGGTAGAGTTCAGGTCGAATCCCTTCGCCTGCCAATTCGTCAAACCTGAATACCAATTCCCCAGATAGAACCATGCTCCCGTCTGGTAGAAGTCATTATAGTTGCTGGCTGAGATCGTGGTGCCGGGAGTTACATACATCGAGGCATTTGGTGTATTTTGCAGGATGTTGTTCTTGAAGGTAATCCCTGTGCTGCCAGTCTCATAAATTAGCCCGTTGTCCTTGCATGCGGTCGCATGGCTGACAAACGTATTGTTCACAACGGTGCTCAAACCAACCACAGACAGGCCGACGGGCCCGTTCGCCCAACAGTGGTTGGTCGAGGTGTTGACGAACACATTGTTGAACACGTAAAGTCCCGTTTCGGAACTGGTCGTGTCCGGAGCGGAAAAGAAACCCGCGTTTGCGTAGGCTCCAATGTCGCCACTGCCGAAATTGTTGTAGAGGTAGAAATTGGTAAACTGCGATGCTCCCCTCATGGCGCTTAGATGGAACCAGTCGTGGTGATTGTTGTTCAATGCGTTGTCCCAATTGGCCATGCTGCCGACTGTATTCCCATAAATATAAAACCCGGACATCAC
>PMHI01000548.1:7353-10415 GCA_003156615.1 Acidobacteriaceae bacterium
ATCGCCCATTTCATATCGTGGAGGGTATTGTTTTGCTCGACCAGATTGGAGATGTTCCAGAGGTCGAGCCCGTAGGTCTCCTCGCCGCCGTTGTCCGACAGCGCAGCGTCAATGTAGAGGTTGGAGCAGGTCAGGTTCTGCACCGTAACGTTGGTCGCAGTTCTGCCGGTATGGCTGATTACACACCCGCCGCCGTCCTGCTGATTGGCCAGGTTGGTGCCGTTGGCCGTGGCCTGGATGGTTCCATTCGCGCCGCCATCGACAACGACATAGCTGTTAGCGTTGACGTCGATCACGCCGCCCGACCAATAGGGAGCGGTCAAAACGGCCCCCCTCTCGAACAAAAGGGTGATGACGTTTCCGCTGGCGCCAGACGCGTGAAACACGAGATAGTCGCGGGCACCCGCCGGCGCGTTAAACGTCCCGCAAAGATGCACCGTCGTTCCCGGCCCAATCTGTCCCACCCATCCCCAGTTGAGCGAGGAATTGAAGTACGTTACCGCGTGGGCGTCGGCGCAGTCGGCGCCGGTATTGCCGCCGGCTGCATTCTGGGCGATGTAGATATCGCTGGCGGCAGAAAGGCTCACGGCAAAAATCACGAACATCACTGCGAGTACCAGGTTTCGGGGCCCGTTCACTCTGTCCTCCACGAATCGAGTGCTGGGTTCGCGCCATGGTAAACGAACCGCTGGTCCGACACATCGTTCCCAGTAGCGGTGTTGCTCACGATCGAGTCTCTCGATAGCCGGAGGCGCCGATCGCGTACCGGTCTCAGGAGTACGTACAGATCTGAGCAGTACAGGCCCGATTACCAGAGCGTTCATTGTACGGCAGGAAAGTCTTTGGAAACGCCGCGCTTAGCTCCGCTGACGGAGTTCCGCAAACGGGATTTTACCGTTTTGGTAACGAACTGAAATTTGGAGATCCAGTCATAGGCTCCGGCCAGCTTGGCGTTGAACAATGCTCGGTCGTCACAGGAGTTCACCGGCAGCCGCTCCAGGAATAGCGGCTCGCTCCTCCGGTTCGCCAGGCCCACGATTGTGCACACGCCATTTTGATAGCCAGCCTGGCGCAGCGAATCGCGCAACATCCTGGTGAAATCGGAGTCCGTTTGCGGGAATGCGTACGGATAAGCGAACGAATCCACGGCGCAACCCAGCTGTTCTTCGATCGTTTTCTTGGAGTTTGCAATTTCCTCTCTGACCGCGGAAACGCTCAATTCCCGAAGCTGCGGGTGGTTCACCGTATGGGATCCGAACAGGATTCCGCGATGGTTCAGTTCCCGGACTTCCGCCCAGGTTAGGCACTCTCTGCCCTTGAACGAGACCGGATGCTGTCCGATGTAGGCAGTGGGAAGAAAGACCGTTGCACTGAAGCCGTACTGGTTCAAAAGCGGAAAAGCCTGCTGATAAATGTCACGGTAGCCGTCATCAAAAGTGATGACCACGAGCTTGTCGGCTGCGTGGGTCTGCGTTTGCAATTGCTGAAGCGCCTGCGCCAAGCTGCAGGTTGTGTATCCGCTATCGTGCAGCCACTTTAGCTGCGCTCGAAACACGGCTGGGGAAGTCTTGGTCCGATAATACGCGTGCGTGTTGGACTCGTCCTCGTCGGTAATGCTGTGGTACATCAAAATCGGAACCGACCTTTCGCGTCGCGGCACCACGCGCAAAAAGGGCGCCGTTAGGTAAAGCGTAGCGAGACGGTCGAGACGAAGACCCATAGGCCGAGTTTGTGATGCGCCTCGGATCAGGCCGGAACTTCCTGCACTCCGCCCCCTGCTCGCGGTGGCAACCCGTCGGTTTGTTCGTCCGTGGCTGGGCGCCACGGCGCAGCATCGACCCGGCCGATGCTGACATAGCGAAATCCCTTCCGACCGATCTCTTCCGGGCTGAACATATTCCTTCCGTCGATGACCAGGGGCTGCTCGATCGCCGAACGCACTCGCTCCCAGTCTATCTGCCGGAATTCGTCCCACTCGGTAACGATCAAGATGGCATCGGCACCTTTGGCCGCTTGGTAAGGGTCGGCGCAGTAGGCAACCTCGGGAAGGATTGCCTTGGCTTTCTCGCTGGCTTGGGGATCGTAGGCACGGACAGATGCGCCCTCGGCCAGCAATGCTTTCACCAGAGCGATCGAAGGTGCGAAGCGGACATCGTCCGTGTTGGGCTTGAAGGCGAGACCCCAGAGAGCGATTTTCTTGCCTCGTAACACCCATAGTTCCTTACGAATCTTCTCGACGAAGTGTTCCACTCGGCGCTGATTGATCTTCTCCACTTCCTTCAACATAGAAAAATCGCAGCCCGACTTCTCTGCGATTCTGATGAAGGCCTGCACGTCCTTCGGGAAACAGAAGCCTCCAAAACCAATTCCGGGGTTCAAGAAAGCGGGACCAATGCGGGGGTCGAGCCCCATCCCCTCGGCAACTCGGCTCACGTCGGCTCCCACCACATCGCACAGATTCGCCACCATGTTGATGAACGAAATCTTCATCGCCAGGAAAGANNCTTTGTGCTTCGGGCACTCGGCATGTACAGGGCAAGAGAAACTTTGGTGGATGATCGGTTCGTAGATTTGACGCATGAGGCTATCGGCTCGTGGCGAGTCGACTCCTATCACGATTCGGTCGGGATGAAGAAAATCCTCGACCGAAGACCCCTCGCGCAGGAATTCAGGATTGGAGGCCACGTCGTAGCTCAAGCCGTTTTTGCTGTGAACCGAAAGGTGCTTCTGCAGCTGGGCTCCGGTCTGTACCGGCACTGTGCTCTTTTCGATCACCAGCCGATACCCTGACGCACGCTTTGAAATCTCTCGAGCAACCCCTTCGATGGCAGAAAGGTCCGCATCACCGTTGGCCAATGGCGGAGTTCCCACACAAATGAAGATCGCATTTCCCCAAGTGATTGCGTCTTCCGTGGAACCGAAACGCAGCCGGCCCGCACTGCGGCCAGCCTTGATCACGTCCTCCAAGTGGGGCTCAAAAAGCGGCATTACTCCATTCTGGAGCTTGTTGAGCTTTTCCTGGTCGCTTTCACTGCAGAATACGTCGTGGCCGATCTGTGCCA
>PMHI01000027.1:0-217 GCA_003156615.1 Acidobacteriaceae bacterium
TACATCCAACAAAATCGGGCGGTTGAGCTGTTTTGCCCGTTGAAAAGCGTCGGCACCCCAGGGATACCAATCCACGGGTTGGGAAACTGCCCGCTTCAGGTACAGTGAAGTCTGCCCGCTTAGGTGATTGGAGTTGCCATGCGCCTGACTAGGAGCCACTGTGCCTGCCAAAACCAGCGTTAGCAGGAACATATTCTTGCCCATGCCGATCAGATTC
>PMHI01000027.1:231-3489 GCA_003156615.1 Acidobacteriaceae bacterium
TAATAAAAATGGGCTCACATCCAGACGTGAGCCCATCATTTCTCCTAGGCTCGCGGTGCTTTTACAGCCAGTATTTCCGGCTGTTCGATCGCGGGCGGTTTCGCGAACAGGTCCTCGGCCTTTGCGAAGAGGGCTTTCGCGACTTCGCCACCAAGGTGTGCATTGCGCCCGTTTTCATCGGGGAACGTGTCGAAGATGCCGAACTTCGATGGACCCATCTTCAGTGCGTACCAGGTTGTGGTTCCGGTTTCAGCCTGCACCAATGGTAGTGCCGACTTTAGGAACTTTTCAACTTCATCCTCCTTGCCGGGTTTTGCTTCGAGTTGTACCAGAATTGACAACTTATCCATGTTTTCTCCAGGCACTCGGCTTTTTCGTTCAGCCAATAGCCAATCACTACTTATCCAACGTCACAAAAACTTTAACCGCGCGGGCACCGTTCAGAGAGCTAGCGCGGTCTCAATCGAGCTTCTGAGTTCAAGTAAGTATCAGTCATTGCCCGATAGCCGATTAGTGTTGCCTCCGGACTGCTATGTACGTACGGCTTGTTCTGATTTCGTTTCGAACGTGAACACATCGGGTCGCGAGTAATGCCCGGAAGCATCGAAGGTCATGAACTCCTGGTCAATTTCGTTCAGGTTGAGATCGGCAACGATCAGCTCTTCGCGATCAAATACGGGTTCGACAACATAGCGAGTGCCGGGCCCGATTATTGCGCTGCCTCCACGCTCCAGCCAATCTCCGACGTGACTCTGTGTCTGGCTGGCACTGTTCAACTCCGGCGGGAGATCCCGAGCGGGCATCATTAAGCCAACGGCCAAAACGAAGCAACGCCCTTCAAAGGCATAGTGGCGGCTGCATAATTGATGAAGGTCGTGCGCGGTCGGCCACACTGCGACGTGAATGTGTTCGCCGGAGTTGTGCATGGCCATCCGGGCGAGCGGCATCCAGTGCTCCCAGCAGATCAATCCTCCGATTCGGGCGCTTTTCGTCTTCGCCGCGCTCAGTCCACGCCCGTCGCCGTTACCCCATACCATGCGCTCCGTATAGGTGGGCACCAGCTTGCGATGATGATTCGCCAACTTTGCCTCGGATGAGATCGTCAGCAAACTGTTGTAGAGTGTTCCATTTCCCGGACCCGCTTCAACCCGCTCGTTTACTCCCATCACAATGTCAATTTTCAGGTCGCCGGCTGCTTCACACAAAGCTGCGATTTCGGGCCCGGGAACAGTTACGCTGTTCTGCCTTAAGCGCGCGAACACCTGCTTGGTGGCCGGATGCTCCCATAACGCAATGTTTGGACATACATCGAGCCACGCGGGATAGCCTGGCAGCCATGTCTCTCCGAATGCTACCAGTTCGGCCCCTCGCTTCTTCGCATCTTGAATGATTTGAACCGCCCGGACCACGCTGGCGGCTTTGTCCAGATAAACCGGAGCGAACTGCGCAATTGCAACCCTGAAAACTCGTGTCTCGATCCCGCTCTGACTTCTGTTCTTGGCTTTGAGCTTGCGGGGTTTTGTCATCTTTCGATTCTCCAGGAAACGAGAGCGCAGCCTTACCCACTTACCTTTTGTCCCTCAAGACACCACTTCCAAAACTTCAGGCAAGGGCTTTTTTGTAATTCGAGGCACCGCAGCATCGGCGGACGGGTACCCGACAGGAATCAATAGGTACGGCTTCTCATTCTTGGGTCGGTTCAGAATCTCGCCCAGAAATCCCATGGGGCTGGGCGTGTGAGTTAACGTGGCCAGGCCAGCCATGTGTAAAGCAGTAAGCAGTATGCCCGCCGCAATTCCCACCGACTCCATCACGTAATAATGCTTAGTCTTGATCTCCTGCCCCTCTGCACCTCGACTCAAACCATAATCAAGCCGAAAAATGACAATCAGGTACGGCGCGATCTCGAGAAACGGCTTGTGCCAATCTGTGCCTAGTGGCTGCAGTGCCTCAAGCCACTCGCGAGGAGCGCGCCGGTGATAAAACTCTTTTTCTTCGGCTTCTGCCGCTTCCCGGATTTGGCGCTTCACCTCTGGATTTGAGACTACAACAAACCGCCAAGGCTGCTGATTGGCGCCGGAGGGTGCGGTAGTCGCCGCCTTAATCGCCGTCTCAATTAGCTCGAACGGCACGGGCTCGGGGGAGAACGACCGTACGGTGCGCCTGGTGCGCATGACTTGGAAGAAGCCAGAGGCCTGCCGCAATTGTTCCTCTGCAGCAAGACGCGCAAATCGTAAAGCTTCCATTTGGGGAGCGTGATTCCCCTCTTTTTGTGTTCTTATCACGATGAATACTCTTAGCCAATTTTGACGCGTTGCCCGGAATGAAAGAACGGGTGCGTTACCACATGAATCGCCGAAAGAGCCAACTGGAACTTGACCTGATCGGAGCATCGCAAACATCCAGGAAAAGCCTCTCCGCGTAAGGCCAGGACGTAATGGGCTTCACTATGCTGCCCTGAATGGACAACCTTGTAAACGCCTGAAAACGGCACGCTCTCCCCTGCTTGAAGTACGTTGCCATCCGCCACTCCGTCCTGTCAGTTAAAGTGCCGCCACCAGATCAGGTTCGACCCCGCCAGCGTCATAATTGCATTCGGCGCGCCGCCGGTGGTTCTTACTTATGCTGAATCGGTTCCGGAGAACGCTCTCGATCGAGCGGTATTACTCGCACATCCCAACAGAGTTCAGATTTCTGGGGTAAATAGCATTTCACGCTGTCGCAGGCCTGATAGAAGAATATACCTTTCAAAGTGACTGTCTTTGGCTGTGCGATAGAACCGATAAACGCACGGTCGGCCGAAACCACCACGTCCTGTTGAACGCGAAATTTGCCTTCGTATACCGGCACCGCCTCATTGATTACCGGAAGAAATAGCACTCTTGGATCGGGGTAGCGGAGCGGCAGCAACTTGAAATCTGGCGAGGCCTCCATTGTTAGTTGGATCGGCTTGTAGCCATGAACTCCAGGAGCGTAAACGTGGGTTCCTGGAGGGAGGGAGATTTCGGCCGCTACTGTGAAACGGCTGCCGGGACCTACGATCTCGTCGGATTGCAAGAGCGCGAGTTTGATATTAGCTGCCGCCACTTCACGACCGTTGCCTTCTACCAGGTCAGGAAACAATTTGAGGAGCAGGCTGGTTCCGGTTTCGCGGTCGGTGTACGCCGCCTCGAAGAATTTCTCCTTGATAATCCCATTTGGCGTTACGTAAAAGTATCCTGGGTACGCCATATTTTTGGTAAATCCGGGCGCGTTTGC
>PMHI01000027.1:3522-3683 GCA_003156615.1 Acidobacteriaceae bacterium
CCCTGCCGCTGGAACTTTTCTCGTGCATTCTGCAACTGGACCAGTTGCTGCTTGCAGAAGGGTCACCAATCCGCCGAACGAAAGAAAACCAGCACCAGGCCGTTGCGCCCCATTAGAGACGAAATGGTTTGCTCTTTGCCAAACTGATCTCGCGCCTGAAA
>PMHI01000695.1 GCA_003156615.1 Acidobacteriaceae bacterium
CCGCCTGGATTCGGAAGGTCCTCCAGCGCCGAAGTATTCAGAGTTGTGGATGTGTTCGCGTTCTCCGGGTTGATGAGTGGAGCCTCACTATTCACCTCAACTGTCTCATTTGATCGAGCCACCCTAAGCGTGAAATCCACTGTTTGCTTCTGGCCCAAGCCTGCAATGACGTTGTCATTTTGCTGGGGCTCGAAGCCTTGCGCTTCCGCTTTGACCAAGTAGGTCCCAGGCTTTAACTGTGGGAAGCTGAACCGGCCAGTGTCATCGGTTTTGGCGCTCCGCCTCAGTCCGGTTTCAAGGTTGGCGATCGCCACTGCGGCGCCCGGCACGACAGCGTCGGTTGTATCCCGAACTTGGCCGACGATAGCACTCGTGGTTTCGCCTTGTGCCATTGCTTGAGACGAAGTTAAAGATGCCGCAACCGCGAGAATGACCGCTAGCTGGAAGAGTCGCGTCATGTCTGTAGACTCATTTCGTTTCCCTCACATGCCACAACCATCCTGACGTTGGAGTCTTGACTGATTAACCAGTGATTATCTGCTACAGTTAACCACGGTTAATTATAATAGACAAGGGGGTACGAGGAGGGAGGGGGGAGAAATAATGCCTTGCGCAGAATATCTCGATTGCGCACCGGCGGAGGCGGTATAATTTATTCGAACGTGGAGTTAGCGGAGGTGCGCCCATGGCCTCGCCTCGCGAGCCCAAAGGTTCAACGAAATTCGCCCGCCAAAGGCAAACTGATCCGATATCCCAAAGAACGCGGAATTCTGCGCGTCCACGTCTACCTTTCAGGAACGGCCGCGAGTTCAACCCCCATGAATTCCTTGCCACCATCGGTGAAGGCCGGAAAATTGTGCCGGTTGCAAAAAAACAAACCATTTACGCTCAAGGCGCAGCGTGTGATGCGGTGTTTTATATCCAGAATGGGAAAGTAAGACTCACCGTCGTCGCGAAGAACGGCAAGGAAGCTACGATAGGCATATTGAATCCGGGCGATTTCTTCGGAGAAGGTGGCCTTGCAGGACAGCCTCTGCGCATGGGGACTGCAACCGCGATGACAGATTGCGAACTCATGCGAATCGAGAAAAAGGCAATGATGGAAGCGCTTCACCGCGAACATACATTGTCCGACATGTTTACGGCGTATTTGTTGGGGCGGAACATCCGATACGAAGCGGACTTGGTCGACCAACTGTTTAATTCCAGCGAGAAAAGGTTAGCCCGTGTCCTTCTTATGCTCGCTCATTTTGGGAAGGAAGGGATTCCTGAATCCGTGGTTCCGAAAATCAGTCAAGAGACGCTGGCAGAGATGGTCGGCACCACTCGTTCGCGGGTGAGCTTTTTCATGAACCGGTTCAGGAAATTGGGATTCATTGACTACGCCGGGGGTCCAGAAGGCGGGTTACAGGTTCACAGTTCACTTCTCAACATCGTTCTTCACGACTAGCGGGCCGTATCATCCCAACTGTGGGCCACGCTATACGGCGATCCGGGGCACGCGCCGCGTCAATAGCATCCGATGAAGCAGGTACGTGCCCTATCCGAGCAGCTCCAAAGCGGGTAACATTGAAGGTGAACGCTTCACGTCCAAGTTTCACGCGCATTTTGCACGGCAAGAGAAAGAAAATGACGCTTCCCCCACAGGCGCGAGATTTGGCCAAGCGCCTTCTTGCTTACGAAAACGATGCGGGCAAAACCTCCGAGCCGNNGCCTTTCGCGTCTGCGAGACTTTGCGCCAACCTCTATGTGCACTCGCGGGAGTTGCCGGTTGTCGCTCGCTGCTTTCTCGTGCTTTGACGCTGGCCAGGGCGGAAGCTCCCAGTCTTAGCGCGGTGCAGGTCGCGGCGGATGGCTCCTTACAGGGTCTAGACGAGCTTGCGTCGCAAACTGACAAGAAACAGGCCAGGGACGGAGGAGCCATTCTCATTGCCCAGTTACTCGGACTCCTTGTCCGAGTTGTTGGCGAAACTATGACGTTGCAGCTGGTGACATCTGAAATTCTCCCAGACTTTAGGTTCCTCTCGAAGAGCGGTATACCCATCGGCTTTGAAGCGATCGTCAANNACACGGCGACCGTATTGGCGGTAGTGGCGGCAATTAAAAGCCCCAAGCCGAACTGAGTACAGCGTTCGCGCCTTGCACGGAAAAGGAAATCGTGAGTCTTTCAGAGTCGCGACATTTGGCCCAACGGCTTCTTACTTACGAAGCCGTTGGCGAGACCTCCGAGCCATCGGAGTCTGCGGCTTTTCGCGTCTGTGAGAGGTTGCGCCCGCCCCTAATTACACTCGCAGGAGTCGCCGGTTTTCGATCGCTCCTTTCTCGTGCTCTGACGCTGGCCAGGGCGGAAGCTCCCAGCCTTAGCGCGGTGCAGGTCGCGGCGGATGGTTCCTTAAAGGGTCTAGAAGAGCTTGCGTCGCAAACTGACAAGAAACAGGCCAGGGACGGAGGAGCCATTCTCATTGCCCAGTTAATCGGGCTGCTCCTCACTTTTATTGGCGAGGGTTTAACGTTGCGGCTGGTTCAGGATGTGTGGCCCGAGGCCGCCTTCAACGGTCGCGTTTCCGAGAAGGAGAGGAAAGCTTGAGCGCAGCAGATAAGGTGAAAATAAACAAACTGCCGACGGGGGTCCCGGGTTTCGATGAAATTCTGGGCGGCGGTCTCCCGGAATTTTCTTTTAATATCATCGCGGGCGCCCCGGGAAGTGGCAAGACCACGCTGGCCCACCAAATCGCGTTCGCCAACGCGACGCCAGAGCGCCCCGCGCTCTATTTCACTATCCTCGGCGAACCTGCCATCAAAATGCTGCGATACC
>PMHI01000509.1:0-12551 GCA_003156615.1 Acidobacteriaceae bacterium
GCGGACGATCTTGACGGCGTCGCCGTGATGCCCGGCGCGATCGATCTCCTGCGCTCGATTCCTGAGGGCCGCTGGGGCGTGGTCACATCCGGAACTCGCCATCTGGCATTCGCACGCCTCCAGCTCGCCGGCATACCAGTTCCGAAGGTCATGATCACCGCAGATGATGTCGCCACTGGAAAGCCGCATCCGGGGCCATACTTGAAAGGCGCAGAGTTATTGGGCGTCGATCCGAAGCAATGTTTGGTGATCGAAGACGCGCCCGCCGGAATCCGGTCCGCGCACGCGAGTGGGATGAAAGCGATTGGTCTGACCAGCAGTCATCCAGCGTCAGCACTGAGCGAAGCCGACGCCGTAGTGCAGAAGCTCGGGCAAATTCAGATTGCTCTCGTCGGGGCGGGGAAGCTAGCGATCACCGTCGGGTAGCTGCGCAGGTTGAAGAGCCTTATATTTTGACGCCGGCGAATCACCGTAGCCAGTCCTCCAACTCGATCCCACGATTCGTCTTCTCGTCGCGGTACTTTACAATCACCGGCGTATATAAGGAAATTCCTAACTCGGCAGCCGCGCCTTGCTTCACCGCGCGCGATCCCGGCACGACCACAGCGCCTTCAGGAACTTCGAGCACCGATTCCGGCGTCGCGCGATAAACTTCACCGCGCACCAGATCGTAGAGCGGCGTCGAACGCGTCAAGATCGTTCCTGCACCCAAGACGGCTCGCGTGCGTACCAGCGTGCCTTCATAGACCCCACAATTGCCGCCCACCAGCACGTCGTCTTCAATGATCACGGGCACGGCATTCACCGGCTCTAGCACGCCGCCAATCTGCGCCGCCGCGCTCAGATGCACGCGCTTGCCGACTTGGGCGCACGATCCCACCAAAGCGTGGGAATCGATCATCGTGCCTTCGTCCACATAGGCTCCCACGTTGATGAACATCGGGGGCATGCAGATTACCGACGGCGCCACGTAAGCTCCCACCCGCACCGACGATCCGCCGGGAACGATGCGGACGCAGTCCGCCGCAGAAAACTGCCGGGCAGGAAATGTATCCTTATCCACGAAGGTCAACCCGCCGCCGCCCGTCTCAGTCAGTTCGCCAAGCCGGAACCCCAGCAGAATGCCGTGTTTCACCCAGGTGTTGACCACCCAGCGGCCGCCGATCTTCTCGGCCGCGCGGATTTTGCCCTGGGTAAGCGCGTCACGGAATTCCAGAAACGCCAGACGCGCCTCGGGATTGTACTCGACCTCGCCCAGCGCAGCCAGGCGTTCGATGGAAGGTTTCAGAGATGACATGGAATTGTGGATGGTTGATGGCTGATTGTTGATTAAGAACCCGCCTGGGATGGCTTTGAAAATCAACAATCAAAAATCAACNNCAAAGTCGCGTACGGTCCGTGCCAGCGCGCGTGGTTGGCATCGTGTCCCGTGGGACGGCCTTTGCCCTGGTTGCACTGCCCGCACGAGCCACGGTGCAGCACAATTTTATGCGGACCGGCCGCCCAGTTTTCATAGATGTAGAATTCCGCGACCTCCGGCGCCGGCGCGGCCGGTTTGGCGATCAGTCCAACTTCCAGCACAATTTTCTGCAGCTTCGATCGCGTGTCGCGGCGCATGGGCAAGAGCGGCAAGCGATAGTTTTCCTCGATTTTGCCCATCATCGCCAGCACCGCCTTCACCGGCAGCGGGCTTGACTCGATGAAGTTCGCTTGCATCAAAGCGAGATACTTACGATGGATGCTGCGGGCCGTGACCCAGTCATTGTTGAGCGCAGCCCGCGTCATTGTCGCCATCTCGTGCGGAATCTCATTCGCCGCCACCGAGACGATCCCCCGGCCGCCCAACGCGATCACGGGCAAGGTGACCGAATCGTCTCCGGAAAAAACCAGAAACGTTTCAGGTACCGAATTGATGGCCTCGGCGATCTGCGTCATGTTCCCGCTGGCTTCCTTCACGCCCACAATGTTTGGAACCTCCGCCAGCCGTGCCAGCGTCGCCGGTTCCAGGTTCACTCCGGTGCGGCCGGGCACGTTGTAAAGAATGACCGGCTTGTCGCCCACAGCCTCTGCGATCGCCCTGAAGTGCCGGTACTGGCCCTCTTGCGTGGGCTTGTTGTAGTAGGGAGAAGCGGTGAGAATGGCGTCAACTCCAGCTCGCGCGGCAACTTCTTTAGCCTTTTCCACCGCATCGTGAGTGGAGTTCGAGGTTGCGCCCGCCATGATCGGTACGCGCCCCGCGACCACCTCGATGGTCGTATCGATGACCTGCAGCCATTCGTCGTGGGTGAGCGTAGGCGTCTCGCCCGTCGTTCCGCAGGGCACGAGAAAATCGATGCCGGACTCCACCTGCCACGCGACCAGACTGCGCAGAGCAGCGTCGTCAACAGAACCATCCTGATGAAAAGGAGTGACCAGCGCGGTACCACAGCCACGGAGTTGCATGCTAATAAGATAACGCGAATGGGCTTTGCGTGCGAAGGTTGGCCAACCTACAACTCGCGCCACACATCCTTGAAATCGTAGAAGCCCCGCTTGCCGGCCAGCCACTCCGCCGCGCGCACGGCGCCATCGGCGAAACCCTGGCGAGACTTGGCATCGTGACAGAGATAAATCCTGTCGGCGGAGGAATCGAGCACGACCTCATGCATGCCCACGACATCGCCTTCGCGAAAGGAAGTGATGTCGAGATGTTCATCCCTGCCGCTGGCTTCGCGGATCACTTGCTGGATGGCGATCGCCGTTCCCGACGGTGCGTCCTTCTTGTGAGCGTGGTGCCGCTCGAAGATCTGTCCAGAGTAATCGTGCCTTAAGGCGGCGGCGGCCGCGCGCGAAACCTCAAGAAACAGATTCACGCCCACGGAAAAGTTTGCCGCGTATAGGAATCCCGTTCCGTAGCTCTCAACCAAGTTCCGGACGCGACCCAGTTCCGGGTACCATCCGGTAGTGCCGACAATCATGTTCTTGCCCGCCGCCGCACAGGCCTCGATGTGTCCGACGACATTGGACGGAGCCGTGAAATCAATGACTACATCAATTCCGCGCAACTTCTCCGCGGTAAGGGCCGCTCCTCCGGCATTCTCCCCGGCGCCCGCGACCTGAACGTCGTGTCCGCGCCGGCGTGCCACCTCCGCCACCAGGGTTCCGGTCTTGCCGCGGCCGAGAAGAAGAATGTTCATGCGGTCAGAACATTTTAACCGCAAAGGCTGCTAGGAAAGGCCGCAAAGCGCGGGGAAAGATGCCTTTGCGATCTTCGCGTTACCTTCGCGATCCTTGCGGTTAAGGGCGGTTGACTCTCTCCAACTAGGCATACACTTCCGGATCCAACTCGGCAAAAAACGTGCCGTGCAGCCGCTGGATCACCTCAGGCACTTCATCTTCTTCGATCACAAATGTCAGATTGATCTCCGATGCTCCCTGCGAGATCATGCGAATCTTTTTATCCTTCAGTTCGCCAAACACCAGCGCCGCCACGCCCGGTTTGTCTCGCAAGCTCTCGCCCACAAGGCACACGATTGCTTTCCGGCCCTCATACTTCACGTCGGCCAGCTTGGCCAGATCGGCGGCCAAGGCCGGGAGGGCGTAGTTCGAATCCACGGTAAGCGAAACGCTCACTTCGGAGGTCGAGACCACGTCAACCGCGACCTTATGCCGGTCAAAGGCCTCGAAAATCGCTCGCAGAAAGCCGTGAGCAAGCAGCATTCGCGGCGCCGCAACATCCACAATGGTGATGCGCTTCTTCACTGCGATTGCCTTAAAAATGTTTTTTCCCATGGGCGCACGGGTCGTGATCTTCGTCCCTTCACAGGACGGATTACGCGAATTCAGCACATATACGGGGATGTTTCTCTGAATGGCGGGCAGCACCGTCGCCGGATGCAGAACCTTTGCGCCGAAATACGCTAACTCCGCCGCTTCATCGAAGCTGATCACCTTGATGCGCCGCGCACCCGGACAAATGCGCGGATCGGTAGTAAGAATCCCGTCCACGTCGGTCCAGATTTCAATCCGCTCGGCGCCCAATCCAGCGCCCACAATTGCGGCGGAAAAGTCGGAGCCGCCTCGTCCAATGGTCGTGGTCACGCCCGCACGGTTCGCCCCNNGCTGTCGGTAACCAAAACTTCCCGCCCATCCACGTGCGCGCCATTGAGTCCGTGAGCCGAAAACGCCGCCGCCACAATCTTGCTCGAAAGCATCTCGCCGAACGCTGCCACATGGTCGGTGGTCCGCGGGGTCAACTCGCCGACCGCGGAAATGCCGCGCAGCAGTTCATCGAGCGCTTCAAAGTCGCTTCCCAGCTCCGAGTGGAAATCGGTAAACAACGCCGCGCCCAGCAGTTCGCTTGCCGTGTTGTAATGCCGTTCTTGGAGCGACCGGCAGAGCTTAAGCGCCGTTTTACGCTCCCCCGCTCCCGCGGCGCGCGCCATGGTAAGCAGCGTATCGGTAACTTTGGCCATGGCGCTGACCACCACCACCGGTCTCTGCGGCAGCCGGCCTTTGACGATGGCGGCCACGCGCTCGATGGCCCGCGCATCCTCCACCGAGGTGCCGCCGAATTTCATCACGATCATCGCAGTGGCTTCCTTGCGGGATCACGGAGGTGCGGATTATGGAAGCACGGCTCGGCTTTCATGCTAGGAGGTCGCGAAGTAGCCCTTCGCCTTGAGCAGTTCCGCATTCAGCACCGCCGCTCCGGCGGCTCCGCGGATGGTGTTGTGCGAAAGCACAGTGAACTTCCAATCCATCACGCTGCACGGCCGCAGTCTGCCCACAGCAGTCGTCATGCCGGCTCCCATGTCAACATCAAATCGCGGTTGGGGACGGTCATTGGCCTCGAGATAAACCACCGGCCGCTCCGGCGCACTGGGCAGCTTCAATTCCTGGGGTTCGCTGCGGTAACTGTTCCATGCAGCGATGATCTCCTCCGGCTTGGCCTTCTTTTTCAGCCGGACCGAAACCGATTCCATGTGCCCGTCCTCGACTGCGACCCGGTTGCATTGCGCGCTCATGGCGAATGCCGCCGGCAGAACCTTCGTCCCGTTCAGTTGTCCCAGCAGCTTCAGCGTTTCCTCTTCCATCTTCTCTTCTTCATTACGGATGTAGGGAATCACATTGCCCAGAATGTCGAGCGAAGCTACGCCCGGGTAACCCGCTCCGCTGACCGCCTGCATGGTCACGGCCATCACGGTCTCCAGGCCAAAGCTGCGCTGCAATGGCGCTAACGCCAATACCAGCCCGATGGCCGAGCAGTTGGGATTGGTCACTACAAAACCGCCCGATTTTTTCCGCCAAGCCTGCCCATCAATCAGCTTGATGTGCCCGGCGTTAACCTCGGGGATCACCAGCGGCACATCGGACTTCATGCGCAGCGCACTGGAATTGGAAACCACGGCGCAGCCCGCCTCGGCAAAGCGCGGCTCCATTTCGGCGGCAATCGATGCATCGAGCGCCGCGAAGATAATCCTCGGCGCGCCTTCGGGCGTGGCCGGGGACACTTTCATTGCCGCCGCGTTTTCCGGAATCGGCGTCTTCAGCCGCCAGCGCGTGGCCTCGGAGTAGGTCTTGCCTTCGGAACGGTCGGAAGCGGCCAGCCAAGACACCTCGAACCACGGATGGCGCTCCAGCATCTGGATAAATCTCTGCCCAACCACGCCGGTAGCGCCCAGAATCCCGACAGAAAGTTTCTTGCTCATAGGAGGTTCCCCCGATTCTACAACAGCTCGTATTAACGAAAGCTTACCGGGTCAGGGTCTGCACCCGGGCAAGAACCTGCAAATGGCAGAAACTACGGTCACTTCGCCGCCTGCCGCGAAAGCCGAGAGTCTTCCGTCACTGCCGTGCCGTGCTCTTGCCTCCGCTAGACGAAGCTGGAGGACTACCATGCCCGAGCTGCGACAGAATTTCCCTACCAGGGAAGGGGTCATTCATTGCCACCGAACGCCGCCAGCGCCCCGAAGAATTGGCCACCCATCGGCCACCGCCAACCGTGCCATCTTTCCTGGAAAGCTGCCCATTCTGCCCAGGCCGTTTGCAACGTAAGTGCGGAAAAAGCCGCGGAGCAGGCGCCTCCGCTGGCGCAACGAATGGAGAGGAGAAGGGAGGAGGCATGAAGGGAAGTCGAAACCGAGAGCACTGTGATCTGAGGCCTGTGAGCTGAGACAGAGAACCGATCCGCTACTTCTCCAGTCCAACCTGGTGATCCCGCACATACTCATTGAGCGGGCCGAATTTTCTTTTCTGCGCGTACAGCCGCCAGCGCCGAAAGACAATTCGCAAGCTCGCCATCACCGGAATGGAAAGAAAAATACCCAGAATGCCGGCTACCTCGCCACCTGCCATCACGCCAAAAATTGCCGCTAGGGGGTGCAGTTCCATACTGTGACCCATGATGCGCGGCGAAGAGACATAGTCCTGAATCAGCCGCCAACAGCCGAGAAAGACGACCAGCACCAGCCAGTGCTTGTAACCCATGAGCACAGCCACGCCTAAGATGGTCACTGCCGCCACCAGTGGTCCTACGACCGGAATAAATTCCAGCAACCCGCCCAGCGTACCCAGCACCAGGGCATACGGCACCCGCATCAGACCGAGCCCCCCCGAATACATCGCCAGGGTCAGCACGGCCAGGGTGAGTTGTGCCCGGATGAAATGGGCCAGCATCTGGTTCAAGTCGCTGAGCACGCCCTGCAACAGTTCGCGCTGCAGCCGCGATTGGACCAAATCAAGCAAGATTTCGCTGAAGGCGCGGCCATCCTTCAAAAAGAAAATCGACAAGAGCGGAACCACCACCAGCAGCCAGGCCTGCTTCGCCACTTGCGCCACATGCAGTCCCACGTTCTGCGCCAGTTGCGCGATTTCTTCGCTATGGCTGGCAAGGTAGTCCCGAAGCAGATCGACCAATTTGTGGTTCCAGCCATGCTGGTTTCCCAGTTGTTCCGCGATCTCGCCGGAGCTTAGCTGAGCCAGAGCCGGCAGCGATTGGCCCAAGCGCGCCCCTTCGCGGCCGATCCGCGGCCCCATGGAAGCGAAAAACAACACCACCAGGCCCAGCAACAACAGATAAATGAGGGCGATGGCGCGCCCGCGCCCGTGCAGGAATCTCTCCAGCTGCGACACCACAGGACTCATCAGGTAGGCAAAGAAAATCGCAAACAAGAAGGCCATCAGGGTTTGCCGCGCCACGTAGAGAAACCCCAGCCCCAGCGCAAACAGCAGCACCGTGATCAGAACCCGCGCCGTACGTCCATCCGTCACCGGCATCGTGGCCCACCTAGCTCCGAATTAAGGGTCGCGCAACCGCCGCGTCTCTCCGCTAGTCCCGCACTACCTCGGTGTTAGCGTCGGTAATCAGAACCCGCACAAGCTTGAACTGGTCTTTGTCATCCACCCAAAGAGCCCAGGAGAATGACTCGCCCGACAAATTCAGCCGTAACAATTCCCGCTCCGTCCCCCGGATTGTCACCTTTTCTCTTCCCACCAGTTCCATGCGCACCCGCAGCGACGTCTGGTCCTGCGGCACCAACACGCCGAATTCCACCGGTCCCTGCTGGCACTTCAGGCCACTGCTCTCCGCATGACAGTCGGCCGCCAGATAACGCCACGCCAACACGGCACGGTGCACAAAAAAATTGTTATCCAGAATCGCAGAGGTATTCGGCATCAGAAAAGGCCGTTCGGCCGGTTTGGCGGACGCCGCGCTGGTGATCCGTTCCAGCAGGAATTCGTCCTTGGGCGTTACCACCAGCGAACCGTTGCCATCGCTCCATTCGTAACGAACCAACTCTCCGCTGCCGGTCATCTCCAGCTCCGACCTTTGACCGGACGACGTCGAACTGTCCGTTTCCTTCAATTGCGACTTGACCACGCTGATGCCATTGTCCTGCTGCACGCTGAAAGTTTCAGTCACCACGCGTTGGCCCCGGACGAAGACGCCGAACGAGCCAGAATCTACCTGTTGGGGGCCCTTCGGCCGGTCCTTCTTGTCGGAGTCTTTGTCGGAGGCGCACAACAAAGCCGTGCACGCCAGAACCGCCACCGCTCCCCACCGCACCCGTGCCATCAGATTCACTGCTTTTCTCCCCGTCTTCCGCGGCCTCGATCCAGGCCCAGAGCTCTTACCACTTCTGCCGCAATCTCCGCTATGGTCTTCCCGCTGGTCTCCTGCCGGAGCGATGCCTTCAGGTAATACGGTCGTCGCGCCTTATAAAGATCCTGAAAACTTGCCAGACTGCCGAGTAAAGGACGCTCCATTCCATGCTGCTCCACCTGCTGCCGGCAACGCCGCCACAATTCCTCCACGCTCGCGTCCAAGAACACCGTGGGGAAGCCCGCCGCCCCGACCAGCCCGGCATTCTTCTTCTGCACAAAAGCCCCACCACCGAGGGCTACGATTCGCTCCGCCCCGGCCTTCAACCCCTTCACTAATTCTCCCAAAGCCGCATGTTCCGCCCGGCGAAAGCCCGATTCTCCGGAATCCCGGAAGATCTCCGCTACCTTCCGCCGCTCTCGCCGTTCAATCCGCTCGTCGAGATCCTCAAAAGCCCAGCCCAGTTGTTCGCCCAAAGCCCGGCCCACACTGCTCTTGCCAGCGCCCATGAAGCCGATCAGGACCACGGCCCGCGTGCCAGACTGTCGGCCTGTCGCCCGAGCCTTCGGGCTAAGCGCACCAACCCCAGTCGCTTTGGCCGGCTTCTTAGCAAGCCGTTTGCGCCGATCCGGTTTGCTCTTCGCTTTGGTTATTTGTTTTCGGAGCGTTTTCTGAGGTGAATTTTACCACTGAAGGTGCGCAGCACTACCGTGGAGGACACCGCTACTCTGCCCATGGTACCTGCGAAGGCACGTCCCTTGTCGATCGGAAACCAGGTGTGGTTTTTCGGTTGCAGCGGAATATCGTCATGCACTTCTCCCCGCACGGAGCGGGCGCTCACGTCCGCCGAGGTCCACTCCGGAATGGTCGCTTCGATGTCGCCGCTGTGGCTGGTCAGCCGGTATTCGCCGCTGTTGCCGAAGTCGCCNNCCGCTCAGCGAGTCCACCTCAACATGCCCGTTTTGGATGTTGTCCAGATTTACCGCACCGTTCATGGTCTTTACATGCACGTGCGCGTCGGAGATGTCCCGAATATCCACGTCGGCTCCCGCGCCTTCTAGGCTGACGTCGCCGTGCAGTTTCTCGGCGCGCAAGGAACCGGTGCTCGAATGCAGCGTAATGCTCGCATCGGCCGGAACCAGAACTTCATAATCCACGCGTCCTGAGTCGGCATCGGCGCCGGCCAGCAGGTGCGACTGAATATCCACGCGGTTGCCGTTCTGGTTGTTATCCACTTCAACCTTGTCGGAGTGCAGGACCACGTTCACCACGACGGTATTGTTCAACGAGGGCCTCACCGAAATCGAGCCATACGGATTCATCACCGACACGCCCGCTTTCGGCCCCACCGCGAAGTGGTACTCTTTCTTGCTCTCGGCCACCAGCGTACCCGCCACGATCACGCCAATCGCCACGAGTTTTGCCGTGCGCTTGCTCACCATATACGACTCCCCCAAGCCACCTGCCAATCCGCCGCCGCCCTAAAACACTGCTCGAAAATATCCAGCATTATGGCAGAGAACGGTCCATCGCCATCTTAAAAAGCATCGATTTCTGCTGGTAGGCGTCCATCAATGACCGCCGGGCATCCTCGTCATTCGGACTCTCATCCACCAAGCCCTGCGCGTCACGGATGGATTCATTCACCTGCCGTAGGTTCTCTGCGTATTGGGTCTTCATCGCGGGGTCGTTGTCCGCAACCTCTTGCATCAAGTCGGCGTCATCCAGGTCAGGCGGGTTGCCAACCGCCACGGCCACGGGAGCCTGGTGCTCCACTTGATCGGGCAGCGCCTCACGCCGCAGGTAGATTCCCAAGGCCAGCAACAACATCGCCGCCGCTGGCACCAGCCATCGCGCCGCTCCCCAGCGGGTGCTGAACGAAGGCACAAGCGACCGGCCCGCCCGTGGCGGACGGATCAATCCCTCTTGTCGCAATGCGAATTCAATGGAATTCCACACCCTGAGACTGGGTTCGTTCGCCTCTTGCAGTTGGCTCGCCGCCGCGACGATCAGATTCAATTCTTTTAGGAGCGCTGAGCACGCTGGACACGTCCTCAGATGCGCTTTCTGTTCCGAACTGCCCCCGTCTTCTACTTCCGCCAAGCTCTGCTGCAGCTCAACGCAATTCATAACCTCTCCCCAAGTCATCTGCGGTCCAAACTCTCACCGCAGCTCTTGCGCCCCTGCTCAGGTCAATGTCGTTCAACTGTGAAACGCTTGCCTAACCTGCGCGAGATTTCCCGGCCTTTTCGGCTCTATTCATCTTGAGCAGGTCGCGCAATTTCATGCGCGCCTTGTGCAACTGCGACTTGCTGTTGCCGATCGAACATCCCGCGATTTTCGCGATNNTCATTATGCTCGTATCCTTCGATGTCGTGAAGCACAAATATCATCCGGTAGCCGGGAGGGAGACTTTCCACGGCCCTTTGCAACTGCATTCGGTCGATGGATCCGGCTAGCGCCACATCGTCCGCTCCGAAATCCCTCTTCGGAGAATCTTCCTCGGTCCCCTGCACAGTCTCTTCCAACGAAACCACCGGAAGACTTTTCTTCCTTAGGTGCATCAGCACAACATTGACCGAAAGCCGGTGCAGCCAAGTCGAAAACGCCGACTCCCCGCGGAACGTCGCGATCTTGCGGTACAGCTGCAGGAATGCTTCCTGCGCCAGATCTTCGGCCTCCGCCGTGTTCGCCGTCATGCGCAGACACAGCGAATATACCCGCCGCTTGTGCTTCTCATAGAGCGCACGGAACGCCTCTGCGTCCCCCTGCTTGGCCCGTTCGATGGCTTCGGCTTCGCTAAGTTCGCTGCCCTGTTGCTGTCGTGGCTCGGTCAAATTACCTGTTCCGGCCGCTTTCGTTGGGATGCGGCATAAGTAGTTTGTGTTGTACCGTTTGCGTGACTTCGGTGCGAAGCTAGCGGTCTCCGCAGTTCCAGAATATCAGAGTATTTCTACCGATCTTCGGATGCCCGCGGCCCATCCCGAATCCCGTCCCAGACCCCGCCGGAAAGCCTTTGCATCCGCAGGCTTGGATGCATCCGTATACCCCAAGACTTCAACCCCAGGCAAGCCAAAGAGTCGCAATCTTCGTAAATTGGTAGCCTCTGATCTGCCTTGTGTTCTTCTGTGGCCCCTGTGTTAAGGACATTCCCGCTCCCTCTGACATGTTAGGCCGCACCTTGGGCCGTGGTAATGGTCTCCAATCCGTGCCCACGCGGCCCCAATTCCCGCCGCCGTAGCAAAAACGCGAAGGTAAAGCCCAGGAACCCCAGGATTGAAAAGATCCACATCCCCAGATTGTAGCCGCCGGGATTGCTGGTCCCGGCGTGGCTGTGGTCGTTCGCCCATCCCACCATCAGATTGAAGCCCGCCAGACCGATGTTCTGGATCATGGTCATTAGGCCATAGGCCGTGCCCAGTTTCGACTGCTCCACGAGATAAGCCACTGAGGGCCACATCACCGCTGGAATCAACGAGAAGGCGATCCCCATCATCGCCATCGTGAGCAGCAGAATCGGGGGCAGGTGGTGGGCGACGAACGCGAAATGCCCGTCCGCCGAGGAGGGCAGATACACCGTTACATAACTCGCCGAGTGTATGTACGCCATCATCAGATACACGGGAATGAGCAGCAGCGAGCCCAGCATCATCAGCATTGCCCGCTTGCCCACTCTGTCGACAAACAAGCCAAACAGGGGTGTCCCGAACATTGTGAACAGCGTCAGCATCCCTACCAGATCCCCGCCAGCCTCGCGGGTGACGTGGTGCGCGTCCATGAAGAACTGGTAAGCGAAGGTCTCAAACGGAAAGATGGCCGAATAAAACGTGATGCACAGTGCCACGATGTACCAGTACGACAGCCCGAACCCCTTGATGTCGCTGAACACAACCTTGTCGGTGGCTCCGTCGGGTCCGACCTGGTATTTCTTCTCGGCATACACCTCGAGGATCCAGTAAACGGTCGCGCCTACGATGCACAGGGCCCCGAATCCAACTGAAATCAGCAGCGGATTGCGCCAGTAGTTATAGGCAAACCCGGCCCACGACGGCGATTGCTGCGCCAGCAGCGAACCGAATCTTGAGATCATCAGGTTGATACCGAAGGCGAAGCTCAACTCTTTTCCCCGGAACCACTTGGCAACGGCGGTGGTCACGGCCACAATCAGCGATTCAGAGCCCAGGCCAAAAACCAGCCGTCCGGTCGCCATCACGCTCAACGTTGCCGACAAGGTGGTAACCCCTGCCCCGATGAAGCACAACGTCCCGAAGATGAAAATCGCCTTACGCGTCCCGATCCGGTCGACGACGTAACCACCAATCACCACCATGAAAACGTTCGGAATGCTGTAAATCGCCTGCAGCAGACCGATGTTTGACTCGGAGAATCCGAGCTGCTTGGCGAGAAGATCGGCGATCGGCGCGATGCAGTCGTAGACATAGTAGTTCCCGAACATCGTCAGGCTAAT
>PMHI01000509.1:12618-16233 GCA_003156615.1 Acidobacteriaceae bacterium
AGTGATGCCCCGCCGACCAGGGCGCCGTCGATCTCCTCCTGCGCCATCAGAGATGAGGCGTTCTCCGGCTTCACCGATCCTCCGTAGAGAATACGCAGCTTCGAGGCGAACTCTTCGCCAAACACTTCCGTAGCTTCCCGCCGGATCACGGCATGAGCTTCGGCGGCCAGCTCCGGAGTAGCCGTCTTGCCCGTACCAATCGCCCACACCGGCTCGTAGGCCAGCACCAGCTTCGCGGCTTTCTTCGCGGAGACGGCATGAAAGGCTCGCACACACTGCCGTCGCAACACATCGTCCGTAAGACCGGCTTCGCGTTCTTCGAGCACCTCGCCCACGCAACAGATCGGCGTGAGATGGGCTTCCAGCGCGGCTTTCAGCCGCAGGTTCACCGTGTCGTCGGTTTCGCAAAAGTACTGCCGCCGCTCCGAATGTCCGATGATGACGTGGGTCACACCCAGCGCCAGCAGCATCGCTGCCGAGGTTTCACCCGTGAAAGCTCCCTCCGTCTTCCAGTGCGCGTTTTGACCGCCAATCGCCACCTTCGAGCCCTTCGCCGATTCCAGCGCAACCGCCAGGTCAATGTCAGGCGGGCAAACCACGATCTCGTCGCGCGTGTGGCCGGCAACCAGCGGTAGGAAATCACGGAAGAACTCGCGCGTCTGCTCGGGCGTTTTGTACATCTTCCAATTGGCGGCAATGAGCTTCTGTCTCATGAGGGTCCCTTCTCGATTTTGTAGGACGAAGCGCAGTCTGGATTCTCGAACCGCTCGGCAGCTCGCGTGTACGCTTTCAATGTGGCGATGTCAAAGAGAACGAATCGAACCTTACTTACATGAGGAGCCGAGGCCAAAGCCTCAACCGTGGAGGAAATCGCGATGGCCGCCGCCTCCGACGCCGGGTATCCGAAGGCCCCCGTCGAGATGGCAGGAAAGGACAGAGACTTGAGAGCGTGCTCCTCGGCGAGCCGAATGCATTCGCGATGGCAACTCGCCAGCGTTTCCACTTCGCTGTGTTCTCCGCCGCGATAGATCGGGCCAACGGTGTGGATCACGTGCTTTGCGGTCAAGCGTCCGCCGGTAGTGATTACAGCTTTTCCTGCTGGCAGGCTTCCAATCTTGCTCACGATCTGCCGGCATTCGGCGAGTATTGCGGGCCCACCGGCTCGGTGAATGGCGCCATCTACTCCGCCTCCGCCCAGAAGGGATGAGTTGGCCGCATTCACCACGGCGTCCGTCGTCTCGCTGGTGATGTCGGCCGGACCCTGGAACTCGATTGTCGTCCCGCGGTCCAGCAGGATGCGAACTACGAAGTCGCGCACGCTTGTCTCCACAGGATCAACGCTTGTCCGTGAGGGCCTCAACTCCCGGCAGTTTTTTCCCTTCCAGAAATTCCAACGACGCGCCGCCACCGGTGGAAATATGCGTCATCTTGTCCGCAACTTCAGCGCCATGCACCGCGGAAACCGTATCGCCGCCACCCACAATCGAAATCGCTCCAACATTTTCCGCCACGGCATGAGCGACCTTGAAAGTTCCCCGCGAAAATCCCGGAATCTCAAACACGCCCATCGGCCCGTTCCACACGATGGTGCGGGCCCGCGAGATTTCCTCCGCGAACAGTTCGATCGTCTTCGGACCAATGTCCAGCGCCATGCGGTCGGCCGGGATGGGATGGCCTTCGCCGATCTGCTGCACCACGGCATTGGTCTCCGGCTTCATCGCTACCACGTGATCGATGGGCAGCAGGAACTTCACATTCCGCTTCTTCGCTTCCTCCAACAGTTGGCGGGCTAGGTCCACCTTGTCGGTTTCAACCAGCGACTTGCCAATCTGCTGTCCCTGGGCCTTCAAGAAGGTGTAAGCCATCCCGCCGCCGATGATGAGTGAATCGACCTTGCTCATCAGATTTCGGATCACGCCGATCTTGTCGCTGACCTTGGCGCCGCCCAGGATCGCGACAAATGGCGGTTCAGGATGCTCCAGCGCCTTGCCCAGATACTTCAGCTCTTTCTCCATGAGCAGACCAGCCGCCGATTTTGATACAAACCTCGTAATGCCGACGGTGGACGCGTGNNGCCCGATGCGCCGTGCCGAACGCATCATTGACGTAGAACTCTGCCAGACTTCCCAATTGCTTGGCGAACTTCTCGTCGTTTGCTTCTTCTTCCGCATGAAACCGCAAATTCTCCAGAAGCAGGGTCTGACCTTTTTCCAATTGCGTGGCAACTTCCTCGGCCTCGGGACCAACACAGTCGGGACAGAAGCCCACGTTCTCGCCGCGCGCCAGCTCCTTGTCGAGCACCATGCGCAGCCGCTCGGCCACAGGCTTCAAACTCATCTTCAGAGTGGGCTTGCCTTTGGGTCGCCCCAGATGCGAGGCCAGAATCAGTCTTGCCCCGTGCCGCAGGGCGTACTCGATCGAGGGCAGGGTTTCGCGGATGCGCGTGTCGTCTATAACGCGTCCGTCTTCCAGCGGGACATTGAAGTCGACGCGCATGAAGATACGGTTGCCGTCAAGAGGGAGATCACGGATAGACAGCTTGGACATTGGCTGGTTCGTCCTTATAAGAGGCAATGTAAACTAGCGCCAGTGTTCCTTCGACTTCGCTCTGGCGGCACGACAAACCTACAGACCTTTGCTGGCGATATAGTGAATCAGGTCCCGCACGCGGCAGGAGTATCCCCATTCATTGTCATACCAGGAGATGACCTTGACGCAATTGCCGCCTACCACCAGGGTCATCGGCGCATCGACGATCGAAGAGCGCGAATCGCCTTTGAAATCCGACGATACCAACTCGTTCTCTTCATAGCCCAAGTACCCCTTCAGCGGCCCGCTTTCAGATGCTTTTTTCAGCGCAGAGTTTACTTCTTCTTTTGTAGTTTTCTTTTCCACCCACGCCACCAGGTCGACCACTGAGACGTTCGGTGTAGGCACGCGCATGGCGAACCCATCGAGCTTTCCCGCAAGATCAGGAATCACCAGCTTGAGAGCCTTAGCCGCACCGGTGGAGGTAGGAATCATGTTGATTGCCGCGGCTCGCGCCCGTCGCAGATCTTTGTGCGGAAAGTCGAGAATCACCTGATCGTTGGTGTAAGAGTGAATGGTGGTCATCGTCCCGCTGACAATCTTGAACTCGTCGTTGACCACCTTGGCGATTGGCCCCAGGCAGTTGGTGGTGCAGGAGGCGTTGGAAATGATGTGATGTTTTGCCGCCTCGTACTTCTCATGGTTCACGCCCAGCACCACCGTGATGTCCTCATTCTTCGCCGGAGCGGAGATGATCACCTTCTTTACCGTGCCGCGCAGATGCTTCTTCGCGTCGTTCGCGTCGGTAAAGTGTCCGGTCGATTCGATCACCACCTGAGCGCCCACCGACTCCCAAGGCAGCGCGCCCGGATCTCTTTCCTTGAACACTCGGATGTTCTTGTTATCGATTGAGATGCTGTCGGCGTGAGCGCTGATGTTATTCGGCAGGTTGCCGAGAATGGAATCGTACTTTAGCAGGTGCGCCAGCGTCTTCGGATCGGTGAGATCGTTGACCGCTACGAATTCCAGGTTGGGGTCGTTGAGCGAGGTCCGCAGCACGTTGCGGCCGATGCGCCCGAAACCGTT
>PMHI01000046.1 GCA_003156615.1 Acidobacteriaceae bacterium
TATTCGCCGTTCCTGATCCCCGGCACCCGCCACAGGTTGATCGCCATTTGATTGGACCAGGATTTGATCGCAGCTATCCCGGGAGAATGAGGAAACGAGCTTACCGTCTCTCCCATCCCATGCCCGCGGTCTGCGATGGCGACATGAGCGCTCGTCTCGAGGGCCAGAGCCTGCGCCACCTGGTCGCATATACTTGCAACATCGAGGTGCGGTTCCGCCGCGCTAAAGACGACCTGGTTTATGGGTTGCTCCCGGCGGGAAAAGAGTNNCTAAAGCTCTCCGGATTCCAATCGGGCTGGCCAAGAACCAAAACCTGCGGCAACGCCGTTTCCTGCGCAGGTGAACCTATTAATACGGATCCTTGCAGCACCTCCGCATTCGAGCTCATATCATCTCCTTCAGGCGGATAACCGCTTGCACGTTCCTCCCGGCAAGGAAGCCAGTACCGGAATCTCCAAACATGTCAACACTTCCTCAGGCGTGCGCAGAGCAGGGTCCAGATAATCTGCCGCGAACGCAGCGCCCGTGCCCGTGGTCACGGCCGCGACAAGGCCCACCAGCACCACCACCGCGGCCGGCCACACCGGCAGTGCCGGCACTATGGGTTGCTCAGCGATGGCAACATTGACGATGCCGCCTTCGTCCAGCGCATCGCCCATCCGCGCTTCTTCCCGTTTCTTCACATAGAGCAGGTAATTCTCCTGCGCGGCCTTCTCGCTGCTGGTCAGATCATCCTGGACGATCGCATCCTCGCCCAGTTGGCGCGCCAGGGTGCGATATCCCGCCAAGTGGGCGCTCGTCGTTGCCTCTCGTGCTTTCAATCCCTTCATCTCAACCTTTGCCTTCTGCAGCTCCGCCTTGGCCCATTCATAGTTCGCATCCTGGTCCGTGGTTTCATCGTGTACAGGAGTTAACCCCTCGGCCGTGATTGCAGCCTTGGCTTGGAGGATCTGCTGCTCGACTTCCTGCACCAGACGGGTGTCCGGCTCAAACTTGGTTAGCAATTGAGTCTTCTTCAACTCGAGATCCAGAAGGCTCGCCTTCAATGCCCGCAATAGCTCCGGATTATCCGCTGTGCGAACCTGGGTGATGGTCCGCACGGGCAACTTTGGCAACTGAGCATTTAGTTCTTGAACTCGATGCTCAGTCTCCGAGATCTGCACCTGAGTCTCCTGGTAAGTCGCCTCCAGGTCGTCGAGTCGTTGCAACACCAGATCACGTTGCTGCGCAGCCATCACCACGCCACGGCTCTTCGTGAAGTCCAGTAGCTTTCTCTTAGCCTCTTCCAGTTGCCATCGCGATTCTCCGGTCTGCTGATCGAAGAAATGCAGTTGTCCTCCCGGCCGGTGGACTTCCACATGCTTTTCCAGATAGACGCCGGCCAGCGACTGCAGCACATGTGCCGCCACTTGCGGATCCGGCGCGTCATAACTCACTGCGATCAGATTGGTTTTCTTGATCGGCTCCACGTCCAGCTGCCCGGCTAGTTTCTTCGCGGCTCGCTCCACGCGCGCCGCCTGCTCTTCGTGGGGCCGGAGCCATCGCAACCAGTCGTGCACAGCCAAATCATTGGCCTCCACCACGCGGCGCAAAACGTCGTCGTCCTTCAGCAGTTCCACTTCTGAATTCAGTTCTTCCTCAGTGACCTCCGCCCGGGAAAAATCTGGAGGAGCATTCTCCTGCGCGGCCACAGGAGGATCGGCACGTCCTCGACGCACCAGCACACGCACCTGCGTGCGATACGTGGCCCCAGCAAACGCATAGACAATGGCCAAGACGAAGACCAGCCCCGAGACACCCACAAAAAGTCTCCGCTGCCGGAACAGGACCATCGCCAGCTCCCGCATCGTCGGCGACACCGGCTTTTCTTCTTTGCGCGCTAACTCTTGGTCTGGCATGCGGATTGACCTCGTCGCCTACTAAAACTGCGTGGAATTCACGTACATGCTCAAAGAAGGCTTGCTGAGAAAGCGCTCGATCTTCGAGATGGAATTTTGCGGAACAAACACCAGATCGCCCGGGTGCAACTGGGAGGCCTCGCCCAGGCTTTTTCCCTTCAACATCCTCTTCAGATTGAAAACGTGCGCTTCCACCAGATCATCGTTCACACGCCGGAATAGAAGCACTTGCGNNATTTGTACCGCTTCGATGATGGTTGTGTCTGAGCGCAGCTCATACTTGCCGGGCTTTCCCACCTCTCCACCCGCCACAAAATAGGGATGCTCAAACTCCTTCAGCGCCACCGCCGCCTGAGGATCGTGCAGATATCCGGTGTACGCCCGACCCACCGCCAAACGGAACTCCTCTAGTGTGAGACCCTGGGCGAGCACCGGCTGCGCGTCCTTGAGGGTGACATAGCCGTCCGGTTGTACGGTGAGCGTCTGGTCGAACTCCNNCCCCTCCGAGCCGAGGGTTTCCCATGCCGTCCGCTTGTGCCGGTTTTGTAGCCGCCATTCCTGTGCTCCCCGTCCCAGCCCCGGTTTGGCTGGTTGGAGAAGACTGTGGGCTTGCTCCCAGGCCCTGCTCCCTCTTTTCCTCCTGGGCGAATGCGGCCACGCAAAGCTG
>PMHI01000731.1 GCA_003156615.1 Acidobacteriaceae bacterium
GATCGTTAGGGATTTTCCTCGTTCTTTCGGGTAAGCCACTTCGAGAGCAGGGAGCGGTTGTGATCTTCGAAGCCGTGCCGCCGATACAGGTTAATCGCTGGATTTCCTCGGTTCACTTCTAAATGCAGCACCTTGGCTCCACACTCGCGGGCAACTTGCACTGCGAAGTCCAGTGCCTTTGAGCCAATGCCCTTGCCACGCAACTCTGGTCGGATAAATAACTCGTCGATCCAAGCGTTCTTGCCGCCGTATTCGAGGCTGAAGTCGAACGAGAGCACGACATAGCCCACACAGGAGTCAGCATCGCAAATTAAGAAGACACGCCCCACAGAAGGATTAACAAGCAGTTCGCGCAAGCTCTCTCGGACTATTTCTTCGCGGAGAGGAACCGACCACGGATCATCCTGCTGCAAGCCCAGCATCAACTGCAACAGGCAGTCGATGTCGCTGGTCGCAGCCGCGCGGTAACTGACTTCGGTGGTCATCGCGAGGCTAGTATAGTGGCGTTAAGCACACCTTGGACGAATTGCTTTTGGCAACCTGATTTGGCTCCGCCGTGCCGTGATTGCGGCTGCGCAGCCATGATGATTGTCTCATCACACTCCTTGTGGTCGAAAATCGAAATATGACCGAACACTTCTCGCCTTTGGACCGCCCGCGGCGAGGAAGCGGGCTTCGGACAAAGTTTGGGTCGCGCGCACGAGCCTCCTGCAGCCGTCCTTCATCTCAAAAACCGTGCCATTCACCGGCGGATCGCCACTTCGGCTTCCGAGTCGGGTACCACATCTCCGCAGGTCCGGAGACAGACTCGATGGTCAGATTAAGGATGAGTGAAGCCGAGCGTTCGACAGAGGTTTTCAGCGTGTCTCTCGAGCTTGCGATTCGCAGCTATGCATCCGGCATCAGGTAGTCGCGAGAAACCTCCAGAATTTGCGGCGGGCGAGCCTGCGCCATACTGTGCGTCACAACCCCCAAGGCAACGGCGACGCAGGAATGCAGCATACGCATCATTGCGATCATTCTAGGGAGCGTGCGGTAGGCGCACAACCGCTGCTGGGCACAAAGGTCAAGGCAGCGTGACGCCTATTGCAACTTCGCGTACTCGGTTTTGGCTTCCTTCAGGATGGGGACGTCGGGGTCGGCGTCTTTNNGCGTTGGCACGAGCCACTCCAAGATGCGCCAACGCTCCCGTCCAGCAGTTCCAGACGATGGCGCTGTGGTCGATGACCTTCTGGAACTCGGCGGCGGCAGCGCTGGCCTGTCCCAACGCTAAGTATGATTCTCCGCGTATAAACGTCGGATAGAGGCAGGAAATATTGTTGACGAACGCAATCGCTCCGAATTCAATGGAGCCGGAGGTGGTTGCCTCCAGAGCATTCAAGGCACGAGTCGGGTTTCTTCTCGCCAGCTCAGACTGTGCCCGAATCGCTGGCAGCCAAAGCGAATTCATCTGAGTGTCCATCGGGAAGCGCTTGCCTAAGTCTTGCGCCAAGGCTGCGGCGCTTGCCGTATCGCCCACAATCGCGAACGCCAGCCCGGCTTCGCTCTGGACGCCCTGACTTGCCGGGGCAAGTTTCAGAGCCTGTGCCGCAGAACGCTTCGCCTCCGCAACATCTCCATAGGCTGCTTGTTGCACCGCAGCGTTCGCGAAATAGACTGCTCCGGTTTCCTTGTTGTCCACACGCAGAGCAGAGTCCACAGCCCTTCGATTAAGTTCTCTTGCCCTGCCCACACGGCCATGGTACGCCTCTGTGTCTGACGCCAATGCAAGTCCACAGTTCTCGACCTCGGGTTGGCCCGCCAACCACTGTTGCTGTTCAGCCATTGCCGTTGAGTCCGCCCCCAGAAAGGCCAGAGCATAAAGGTCATTGTGGATGGGAAATTCGTCCAGCTTTCGCACCTGCGCCTCGTGGATGATATGTCGGGCTTCGTCGAAGCGCTGCAACGCTACGTAGTCGCCAGCCAAATTACTGTAGGGTGCGGGGTCATCAGGCGAAAGGCGCAAATTCTCTCTTGTCATCTCCACGGCCTCCTCGTACTGTCCCTTCGCGGCCAATACCAGTCCTAAGTAACCGTACACTGCGCCCCTGCGCGGATAGCTGCCAATCCACTCCCGATACGTCCGAGCCGCCTTATCCAAGTCCCCGGTCACAATCCGGTGGTAGTCGGCGGTAATCGCCAACTTTTCCCACTCGTTGGTACGTCCGCGCAATTCAAATGCCTTCGTGTAATACTCATCAGACCGTTCCGTCTGGCCTAGACTGAAATAGTCGTTCCCTACCGCCCTGTAACCCATGGCGAAATTCGGATCGATCTCGATTGCTCGTTGGTGGAATGTCAGGGCCGCAACTACGTTGCCCGCGCTCCAGCCAAGGGTGTACGCCTTCAGCGCATCGAGTGAAGAAGTGGTGGCTTCTGCCAGGGGCAGGTCGAACTTCTTGACCGTAGTCAGAGATTCGCCCAGTTCACCGCGCAACTTTGATGCCGCGTCTCCCAGTGCGTCCAGCACCTTCTCCTTGGAGGCTGCCGTCACCTGTTCCTGCTCCAGCGTATCTCCGCTCTGACAATTCACCGCCTTAAGTCCCAGCACATATTCGCTGCCCAGATTGCCAATCGACCCGACGAGGTAGGCTCTGCTACCAGCACGTTGGCAAATCTCCCGAGCAAGCTCAGGAGTGAGTTTAGTGTTGATCGGACGAGTCATCTGCTGCAGGGTCTTCGCAACTTCGCTGTCGGAGAGCACATTCAAGAAAGGCGACTGCCGCAGAGAAACATTGAGCGCCGTCTTCAAGGTATCGTCAAAGATTGCATCCCCTGTGCTGTTTGCAAAATCGGCGAGAACGAGGGTATCTTTCTCGGTCAGGCGTTTGCTTTGTCGACGTGACCGATAATAAAGCCCACCCGCCACGAGTAGGACCACAAGCAGCATGGGAACCGCAAGTTTCCAGACCGTCGCCAATCGAGCTTCTGCAACGGTGACTGAGCTTGGGGTGGAAATGAGTCCGCTCTCAGTATCCCGCTTCAGCCGCTGCAAATCCGTTCGCATGTCGGCTGCGTGCTGATAGCGCAGTTCTTGATTTTTTTCCAGCGCTTTGTCGATGATCGCTTCGAAGTGCAGAGGAAGTTGAGAATTAAGCTGCGATGCGGGGCGGGGCTTCTGGTGCAGAATCGCTCCGCAGACTTCTCCAGAGCTTGCGCCCTCGAAGGGTATCTTCGCGGTCGCCATCTCATATAGCACTGTACCGAAGGAAAACAAATCGCTTCGCGCATCCAACTCTTTAGCCCGAACCTGCTCGGGGGACATATAAGCTACTGTGCCCAGCATCGTTCCCNNGCAAGACTGACCTTCGCCAGCCCGAAGTCGAGAATCTTGGCATGCCCGCGCTTGGTGACAAAAATGTTGGCAGGCTTGATATCGCGGTGGACGATGCCTTCTGCGTGGGCTGCGTCAAGCGCGTCCGCAATCTCGATGGCCAGCGACAGGATCAATTCGTTTTCCATCTGTCGCCCAGCGATGCGGTGTTTCAGCGTCATCCC
>PMHI01000523.1 GCA_003156615.1 Acidobacteriaceae bacterium
CTCGCTTTTATCGGCTGACGCGCGCCGGGCGAAAGCAGTTGCAGGCTGAACTCCGCGACTGGCAGCAAACGGCGGATATCATCGCGCGCTTCCTCGCGATCAACGCGGAGACACGGTCATGAGGCTGCTGAAACGGTTATTCGCCCGCCTGCGCAACCTGGCATCGCGTCAGAGCGACGACCAGCGGTTTCTGGAGGAGATGGAAGAGCACGTTTCCCGCCAGACCGAAGAGAACGTCTGCTCTGGCATGGCACCAGCCGAAGCGCGCCGCCAAGCAGTGCTGAAATTCGGTGCGGTGGAAGCGATTCGCGAACAATACCACGCCGAAAAGAGCCTCCCTTTCGTCGAAAGCATCGTCCAGGACGTGCGCTATTCCTTGCGCATCCTGCGCAAGAGCTGGGGATTCACATCGATGGCGGCAATCTCGCTGGCGCTGGCCATCGGCGCCAACACAACCATTTTTTCGGTCATGAAGCGCCTGCTTCTCGACCGGCTCGAGGTGCCCCATGCCGAGCAACTCCGCCTGCTCCATTGGCATGGAGACAAGCACACGGCGGTCTCA
This sequence comes from Acidobacteriaceae bacterium, assembly GCA_003156615.1. The sequence goes on from PMHI01000523.1 coordinate 563, forward strand.
AACATGTGGGGGATAACTGACAACGTGGCGGAAGGAATCGCCGCGGCATCGTTTTCCTACCCTGCATTTGAACAACTTCGACGCGATAACCACGTGCTCGAAGACCTTTTCGCGTTCAAAAACGTGGGGACGATGAATGCAACAATTGATGGCAATGCGCAGATCCTGCAGGGCGAGTTGGTAAGCGGAAACTTTTTTGATCAGCTTCAAGTGCAGCCGCAGCTCGGTCGCCTCATTCTTCCCGACGATGACAGGATCGGCGCGCCGACCGTCGCTCTAATCAGCGCAGAATTATGGCAACGAGCGTTCGGATCCTCGCCCGCAGTCGTGGGCCGCACGATCAAAGTCAACATGGTGCCGGTCACGATCATTGGCGTTGCGCCTTCGGGGTTCACGGGCGCTGAGAGTGTGCAGTCCAGCCCGGATCTCTTCCTTCCCTTAAGTTCGCAGCCGTTGGTCGAGCCGCGCGGCAAGAATGGGTCCCTGCTTGGTGCCTCGAGCCCCCAAATATGGTGGCTGAATATCATGGGACGCGCAAGGGACGGGGTTGCGGATATCAGTGCCCAGGCCGCTCTGGATACATCATTGTCAGCGGTCGTGCGCTCAACGTTGCGCCTGGACGCGAACACCACCATTCCTCGACTCGACGTGCTGGACGGCAGTCGCGGATTGTTTCGCTCAAAGCAGATGTTCGCGAAGCCACTTGAAGTGCTGATGGCATTCGTCGGCCTCGTGCTTCTCCTGGCCTGCTCCAACATCGCAAGCTTGCTGTTTGCGCGCTCTATGGCGAGGCAACGGGAAGTCGCCTTGCGGCTCGCCCTCGGAGCAGGACGGGCTCGCGTGTTGCGTGGCGTGCTTACAGAAAGCTTCTTGCTCGCAACCCTCGGGGGAGCTCTCGGCGTGGCTCTGGCCTTTGCCGGCTGCCGCGCGTTGCCTGCACTGTTGGCGAATCCTTGGGACACGTCACAGTTCACAATGCCGCTCGACTGGTCCGTGCTGGCGTTCACCGCGAGCGTCACACTGCTGAGTGGGTTGCTCTTCGGGACTGTGCCAGCATGGATCGCAACTCGGAGCGACGGCGGAGCTTGCCTGAAGGCCACAGGGCCAGGCAGCACGCGACGGCGCAAGGGTCTTTCCGGCAGGATGATCGTCACCTTCCAGATAATGTTGTCGACATTGCTGGTGGCCGGTGCCCTCCTCTTTGTGGGGACGCTCATCCAACTCGCCCACGTCAATCCCGGATTCCGCACGGATCATCTCGTGTTGTTTGCGATTCAGCAACCCGAGTTGCGTTATCCCGCTCCGAAAGATCTGCAACTGCATCGTCAGATCGAAGAGCGGTTGCGCGCCTTGCCCGGCGTGCAGAGCGTGACCCTCTCGGAGGTGGGCTACATTTCCGACAGCATGGAGAACACTAACTTTCTGCCTGAGGGGGAACCCCCGAACCCCGACAAAGATCAGTCCGCTTGGAATAATGCCGTTGGCTCCGGTTTCTTTCATACGATGGGTATTCCAATCGTGGCGGGCCGCGACTTCAATGAGAACGACACGGCGAGCGCGCCAAAGGTCGGCATCCTCAGCGAGAGCCTGGCGCGTAAGGCTTTCCCGGGTCAGAATCCCATCGGCAAGCGTTTCCTTGCTCACTTTCATCCGAGCGAAGGCAAGCCCGGCGACTTGATCGAAGTGGTCGGCATAAGTGGCGATACGCGGTACTGGTCGCTCAAGCAGGACCCCGTCGGCATGTTCTATCAGCCGTACCAGCAGACGCCGAACCTCGACTTCGGAGCGACCTACGAAGTGCGAACCAGCCTCAGTCCCGCGTCAGTCGCTCCGTCGCTGCGCAAGGCGGTGCAGTCGATCGATCCGGATTTGCCGCTGCAGGAGATCCGCACCCAACAAGGGCAGATTGACGCTTCGATGCAACAGGAGCGGATCATCGCGGCGCTGACCGCGTCTTTCGGCGTACTTGCGCTGGTGCTCGCCTCCGTGGGCGTCTATGGCGTGATGGCATATTCCGTTGCACAACGCACGAGCGAGATCGGTATTCGGATGGCCCTCGGCGCCCGGCCGCGGGAGGTGTTCACAATGGTCTTGCGCGAGGCAACATGGATAGCGCTGGTGGGGATCGCTTGCGGCATCGGTGCCACTCTTCTATCAACACACCTCGTGACATCGCTCCTTTACGGTTTGCATCCGAATGATCCGCGCATATTGGCAACATCCGCTTTGCTGCTGGCGTTGATCGGACTGGTGGCAAGCTGGGTTCCTGCTCGCTGCGCCGCAGCGGTGGAGCCTATGCAGGCTTTGAGACACGAATGATAGAGAAACAGAGTTGCCCGCGAGGAAGCTTGACGAGGGAATTGTGAGTGGACACACGTACTGGCGCGCGTCGGAGCAGCCAGGGCGCTGGACGATAATCTCCTTCGATAAGTGCTCGAGCATCACAAAAGCGACCGAGTAGGAGGAGCGGAGCATTGGGGTAATTAGTGAACGGCCCGCGAAACTGTTGTAGCCAGGCGGTTACACTCACCGAGAATCAGCCCGAC
>PMHI01000719.1 GCA_003156615.1 Acidobacteriaceae bacterium
AGACGGCTTCGACTTCCTTGGATGCGGGAGTCTGACCGCTAACGACAGCAGTCAGAGACGCGACGAGCAGGACCTGTGTCCAGTGCATGGGGTCCTCGGATCATATCTTGCACTGCGGCCGGCTGCAAATCATCCTGGGTAAGATTACCGAAGATTCTCGGTTCGCCAGCCATTCCCAAAACCGCCAAGCCGCGAAATCTTTCTGCAAATTCCAGCGTTGCCTTCTCGCTAGCGGGGTGTACAATTTTCTTAGCCAGCACTGGGTTGCGTTACTTCGTTCAAATACCCGAGGTGCTAATGAACGTCCATATCAGCTACCGGCTTCATAAAACTCCCGCTGTAGAAAAAGACATCCAACATCAAGTCGAAAAACTGCGGAAACGCCTCCAGGTTTTCCGTCCCGAACTGATTCACCTCAAAGGCATGGTCGAGGAGGTTTCCCCCCGCGAAGGCTGCAGCGTTTCCCTCAATCTGCGCCTGCCTTCGGGACAGATGGCCGTCCAGGTCAAAGCCTCAACCGCCACCGCTGCGGTGAAGCGTGCATTCGAAGATCTGCTGCAGCAGGTCAACAAACACAAGGAACTGCTGCGCTCCAGCCACAAGTGGACGCGGCGGCAGAAGGAGGCATCCGCGCGGCGCAATGTTTCTGTACCCTTCGAACAGACGCTGGCCGCGGTGTTTCCGGCAATGGTTTCCGCCGAAGACGTGCGCTCCTACGTGAATGTGAATCTCTCGCGCCTGGAGCGTTTTGTGGAGCGCGAGATTTATTTCCGCGAAGCCTCCGATTTCATTACGCCCGACTCCATCACCAAGGACGAAGTGATTGACGAAACCATTGCCGCCGCTCTGGGCGAGGGCAGCGATGGCGATAGCCTCGAGAAGCCGGAGCGCCTGGCTCTCGAACCCTGGCTCTACCGCCTCGCAATGCGGGCTCTCGATGAACTCTCGCGCCCGGACGATACCAACGGTGGCGCCGTGCACCTGGAAGATTCTGCCCGCAAGCAAAACGTCAAGGCCAGCGACGAGCCCGGACTGCAATTTCATCAGCCCGACGAAGCCATCACCGAAGAAACCATCATCGCCGACGGCCGCGTGGCCACGCCCGAGCAGATCGTAGGCTCGGATGAAATGATTCGCCTCATCGCCTCCGCTCTCCGCGACTTGAGTCCAGCCCATCGCGAGGCCTTCATCCTGCACGCCATCGAAGGCTTCGGCGCCGACGAAATCTCCGCCATCACCGGCGCTCCGCCGGCGAGCGTCTGGAACTCCATTTCTGCCGCGCGCAATCACCTGCGCCAATCGCCCAGCTTCGTTCGTCAATTCAAAGGACGACTCGCGTCGACCGCGTAAAGCCAATTCCAAATGAAGGGGTAGGACCGCGAATGATTACTCGAGAACAGATTCATGAACTGGCACAATTTGAAGATCAGGGAGCCTGCGCTCTCAGTTTCTACTTTCAGCCCACCGCGCCGCGCAACAAAGCCCACAAGGAAGAGGCAATCCTAACCAAAGATCTGGCACGGGAAGCGTTGCGTCAACTGGAAACCAAAAGCAAGAACAATAAGGACAAGTGCGAGTCGGCCCGCGCCGATCTCGACCGCATCGTGCGCCTGTTACAGGATCTGCGCGGCAACGGTTCGCACGCCAGGGCGATCTTCGCCTGCGCTGCCCAAGGCTTCTGGCGCGAGTACGATCTGCCGGCGCAACTGAGCGGCACGCAGCTCGTGGTGAATCGGCATTTCCAGCTGAAGCCGCTCGCCCAATTGCTCGGAGCCTTTCCCCGTCTCGGCATCGTCCTGGTCGATCGTCATCGCGCCCGCCTGTTCGATCTGCGTCTCGGCGAACTCACCGAACGTATGGATTTCTTTCATCCCTTGACTCGCCGCGGCCGTGGCGACGGCTTCGGCGGCTACGATGCAGGCCACGCCGAGCGCCGCGTCGCCGACGATGCTCTCCACCATTTCAAGTTCATCGCCCAGGTCATTAAGGAGACGCTGGAAAAAGGCATGTTCGACAAATGGATCCTCGGCTGTCAGGACACTCACTGGTCGCAGTTCGAACCGCAGCTGCATTCCTATGCGAAGCAGAGGTTGCTAGGCCGGTTTTCGGCCGAGGTGGCTCACGTGAGCAGCGAAGAAATCCGTTCGCAGGCCGAAAGGATTTTCGCCGACGGGCAGCAGCGCCGCGGTCAGGAAGTGGTTCGCGAAACCCTCAACCAGGCCCGGCAGAACGCTCGCGGCGTCACCGGATTGCGCCGCGTGCTCCGCTCGCTGGAGCTAGGCGAAGTTCAAACCCTTCTAGTCGGCCAGAACTATCACGCGCAGGCCGTCGAGTGCTCCGGCTGCAGCCACCTCGACGCCCACCTGGTGAGCTTCTGTCCAGTCTGCGGCCGCGAGACGCGCGAGGTCGTCGACGTGGGAGAAGCGATCCTGCCCTGGGTGATTCGCCACGACATCGAACTGTTCTACGTCAAAGACGATCCCGAGTTCGACAAAGTAGGCAACATCGCCGCCCTGCTTCGTTTCCGCTCCGAGCAGCCCGACAACTTGCGCTCGATCACCGAAGTCCCAGTCCATCCATCCCCAGGGCGCCAAGCTGGACGGGTGGGCCGCTACCGCGGCGCGGCCAGCGGTTGATCCTGACCGCAGGCAACTCTCTTCATTCCGAACCGGGTGCCATGCCCGGCGAGGAACCGCTTTTCTCGGCGGCCGGTGCATTTCGACCGCAAATATTGTTTGTCGGGTGCTCTTGGAGGCGATTCCTTGGGTCGACGAAGTATTTGTCGGCCATAGTGCGCTTACGCTTGGATTATGGAGAAATTGGTGGGATGATTAGAGGCGCTAGCAGCCAACCCTTGCGGCCTGACATGTCCGCGACAGTTATCATTGTCCTTGCCATTCTCTTGCCGCTCTCGGCCATTGCCCTTCACTAGAGTACCGCTGACAACTGTGTCCGCGTCCGTCTCAATGGCTAGCAGTTCCTTCGCGCACTCCACGAGTGCCGGACGTAGATTTGTTGGCTGTCGGAGTCGACGTCGGCCCACTGGGCCAAGGACCTCGGGCCGCTGGCAGACCGGTTAGCGATTCCTGCTGTTCGATGGGCCCCAGGAACACGCCGTCCTTGTCGGTCTCAATCCAGTACAACTGCGCACCACTGGCCTGATAGATGGACAAATCGAAAACGCGGGTTGCGCCGTCGATTGTGGCCGAAAATGGATTTGGCGTCATATTCGATTTTGACATCGTATAGCGCCCAGGATTCGCTGGGTCCGCTAGCGGTGTACCCGTGAACGAACCGGTCGTTGTGGTCACGCCCAAGCCCAACGTTTCGAGCGGGTCGCTGACCAAACCTTTGGTCAAGCTCAAAGCGCCGCCCGATGTCATGGTCCCCTGCGCGAGCATATCGAACTCTAAGTAATCCAGACTCGTGTTCGAGCTAAAGCTGTTGAAATTCTGCCATCCAACGGCATAGTTGCCGTTGAAGTCGGCAACTGTGGTTCTAGCGTCGGTTTGCGGTGTCACCCCGCCGATGCCGCTGGCAAGGATCGGGTCCGTGTCCAGGAACAGAGCGCCTCCGAGGTCGCTGGTGGTGTTATTGGGATCGTTGATGTTGAGATTGGGGTCGACCATGTAAATCTGCAATGTCTGCACGTCGCCCAAGTTTCCGGATCCGATGGTGAAGTTGCCATACCCGTTGATGCCGCTGCTCTTGAGGGAATACGTGCCGGAGATCGAGGCATCGAGCGATTGGACGGCGCCGTCCAGTTCGTTGTCGTCGGCCGTGCCCGAGAAGCTTGCAGGATCGGTGGTCGTGTTGCTGGTGGTGAACAGGCCCGCCGCGGCGTATTGCGAGGCGAGCAAGTCGCCCGCTACTCCGAATACCGAAGCGCCGAGCGAGGCATTGTTGAAGTTAGCCGTACCTTGGCCAAACGCAGAGCCGACCATCGAATCGTGAGCGTCCACGTCGATGATCCGGAGAACTTCCGGACCTACCCCATATGAGGCAAAGGTCACCGCTGTGGCAGTAACCGGATTGGTGAACCCGGTCCAAACGGAGCGCCCGAAGAAGTCAGGGACTGACGCAGATAGGCTGAAGGCCGTCCCCGTTACAACGGTTGCGGCGTCGTTGGCATCGACCGTGCCCTTAGCTCCACCTGCGCCCGTGATAGTGTAAACACCGCCAAACGCGACTGAGTCATACTCGGGATCCACACCGGACAGAGTGAAGGCGAAGCTGGCTCCGCTGCCGGTGCTCCCGGATGTCTGCAAGTCCAAACTTCCGCTGGAAGCTGCATTCCCGTCGTACTCCATGATGAGCGCGTGCTTGACATTCACAAACTGAACGCCGAAAGTCTCCGCCGTGACTGCCGAGCCCGCGGCCATGGTCAGCCTGAGTGTTCCCTGGCCGGTAGTGTCGTCAACCGTTAGCATTCCGCCTGTGATTGAGTCGGGCGTGCCTTTCCCGGCTCCGGATGTAAGGCCCGCGGCATCGTTATAGTCTTCTTCGCCGGTGACGACAGTGCCGTTCGCCTCGATGCTCACGGCCCCGGCCACGGCGTAGTAATTGGCATTGATGATCTCTTCGCCGCTGGCGTAGAAGACGTAGGTTGTCACGGTGGTCCCAACCGCAGTGTTCGTTAGATGGAAGGTGGCCGGCGTCAGGGTGCCTGACGAAGCGGTCACAGTGAAGCCGCCGGCCGTCGCGTTCGCGACAAGGTCGGTACTCACGGCCTTCCCGTTGGCACCGGTAGTTTGTATTTCTATGTTATTGCCGGTGCTCGTGAAGGTTCCGGTGGCGCCTGTCGCGCCCGTGTTGGCGGTGAATGTTACCTGAACATCAGGCACCGGGTTGCCATCAGTATCGGTGACCGTTGCGGTGAGCGCTGCGTAAGTAGTACTAACCGTCACATACTCACTGACCGGCGTCGGAGTAATGGTTGGCGCCGGCTTGACGCTGCTGGTCAGAGCGAACGTTGCCGGCGTGGCTGCCCCCGAGGTTGCGGCGGTTACATTGTAAGAGCCAACCGTCGTACCGGCCGTAAAAGTTGACGACGTGGCGATGCCGTTTGAGTCAGTGGTTTGCGTTTCCGATGCCGTTCCGTTGCTCATGAACGTACCGTCCGCCGTCGATGGAGCCGTGAAGGTCACCGAAGCGCCGCTCAACGGCGAGCCATTTGAATTGACCAAAACCGAGAACGTGCCGAACGGGTTTCCCACCGGTTGTGGCGTGATGTATCCGCCGGATTGTGCCGCGATCGCGATGCTCGCAGGCGGAGGCGTTGAGGAACTGCCGCAGCCAACAAAGAAAGCCGTGGTGGTGAAGGCTAGAATCGAAGCGATTGCGATGGCGATACTTGAATGGATTTTCCGATTCAAAGCGACTCTTCTTTCTGTACAGCCTTCTCGCTGGCTCGATCACGGGATTGCGGCGAAAAGCGGATGCCGTACTTGTTTCGGATATGTATGCGTGGCCGCGCGCCTTGACAGCGCTCCTTCTACTGCGACTTTTCCTGCTCGGACTGACGCTGCAGAGTACCGCTGACAGCCGCGTCCGTGTTCGTCTCAATGGCTAGCAGTTCCTTCCCGCAGTCCACAACCACGAAGCTGAAGTGCATTTCGGGTTGCCCCTTCGGCGTTATGGTGGCCGTGCCCCTGCAGTCCGCGCCGACCCTGTAATAACCGGTGACGGGCTCGTCTGCGAACGTGAGAATCGTGCCATCCTCGCTACCGGCAACGTGTCCGCTTATTACTCCGTCTCCAGAACGGTTGACACTGAACTTCAACTCACCGATGAAAGCCACCGGTCCTGTGACTGGCGCTCCTGCGAGGAACAGGCCGGTTGTTTCAAATCCAAAACGACCCTCAACTCCGGCATTGGTGCAGGTCGGGGAGCCCTGCTTCACGCCGAATCCCGACGAGGTCGCGCCTGGCCTCTGGAAGAGGAACAAAAAGCCTGTTGACGTAACCACAAAGGAGACATTGACATTCTCAGACTGGCCGCCGCTGACTAGCTTGACTTGAGCCGTAACGGTGCAGTTCTTGGCGACTGCGTAGGTTGCGGCGAGAGATGAGGGGGTAATCACGCCGCCCATGCTTTCTAAGTCCTCTCCGGTATACGTGCCTGTGATTGAGTTAAACGTGAGCTGGATTACGGCGACGGCAGGAGCGCCGTGGCTATCGATGCCGACGTGAAGAAACCCGTAGGTGCCACTCAGCGAGGCGTTTGAACAAGTCTCCGCCCAGGCAGCGGAACTGAGCGCAAAGCCGGCAAGACCAATCGTTAAAGTGATAACACTTTGGAAATCATGGTGCTCTCCTCTTCCTTGTTATTGGCTTGCGGTCGTCTATCCTTTGTTCCCACCCGGTCGCCTCATTGAGGGGTTTTGAGCATTGAAATATTTCGACAGTTGACCGACACTCGCCCCACACAACCGCTTCAAATGGAGAAGTGTGCATCAACCTACTCAGCGCACCGTTAGTCCTTCTCCTCCTCCAGCCTTATTCCCTCTCCCGTGATAACCTTGTCCGGCTCAAAGCTGATCACGGAGAATCTCTTGCCTCCGTCAAGGACGATGATGTTCTCGACTTTTGTACCATTTGCATTGAAGAGCGAGCCGGTACAATCTGGATCGACCGTGTAGCTCCCGTTCGGCCACGGGACATTGGTCCAGTCGTAGGATTGAGGGTAGCTGATTCCGGTCGAGCGAGTTATGCCGCGCGTCCCGTCTCCGTTAAAGAAGTCGAGGCCCATCTCGGCAACAGGGCCACCCATGGATTTGTTCATGCCCGTCCTGCGCCAGGCATAGGTCCCTTTGAGGCTGGCAACGCTACAGGCGCGATCGTGGGCATGAACGTTGATGACAGCCCCCGGAATGCGAGCAAAAGTCGCAAGGAGCGCGAAACCTGTTGCGAGAAGAAAATACTTTCCGAACTTGCTCATTTTTGATTCTCCTTTCTCTTTCCGGTTCAAACCAGAGTTCGTGTCTCTGGGGCAACCGCGGAGGTAGCATGCAAAATTCGTGGGCTAGCATTTTGCACAACGACTGAGCACGCCCTGCGTCCCGCGACATTGGCGCGAAGTCGCTTGAGGCGCAATGGTCGGCGTATGGTCTGTGGGTGTTTTTCTTCTGATCGTGCAAGTCTCTGAATGCAGGTGGTTTGAGGCACACACCAGCTCATATCCCTTAGGAGCTAAGCAGTGGTGATAGACTACTGGCCATCTGTGGAGCCTGCTATGGAGGCTGCCGACCGAACCCGCAGGGCGCGATTCGACGCCTTCGAAGTGGACATGCGTTCGGGTGAAGTGCGCAAGCACGGTATCCGGCTAAAGCTTCACCGCCAGCCCTTCCAGGTACTCTCGCTTTTGCTCGAGCATCCCGGCAACCTGGTTACGCGCGAGGAGCTTCGCCAGAAACTCTGGCCCGGCGACACTTTTGTTGACTTCGACACCGGTCTGAACAGTGCCGTCAAAAAACTGCGCGACGCGCTCTGCGATTCAGCCGAGGAACCCCGCTACATCGAGACTCTGCCACGCCGGGGATACCGTTTCATTGCTCAGGTGCAAAATGGCGATTTGGCTACCGGAGTAGACCAGATCGAGTCGCTCGCTGTTATCCCTTTGCGGCCAAATCCAAATGAGCAGGGGCTTAAGGGGGAACGGCCGGCGGATGGAGAAATCGACGTCCGACCAACCGGGACTTCGCGGGCGCGTCTCTGGCTTGCTCTGGGCGGTGTGGCTGGACTCGCGCTCATTGCTATCACCTACGTTATGCTGCGGGACCACACTGGGCATACATCCCAAACCAAAATCAGGTCGCTGGCAGTCCTGCCCTTGAGCAACCTGTCGG
>PMHI01000004.1 GCA_003156615.1 Acidobacteriaceae bacterium
GATAAGGTTCAATCTAATGAACAGCCATAGATTTCAAAGAGCCGCCAGCCGATGATAGGTCGACAAATTTCTCCCGCTGATTCGTGATTGATTCGAGCAGACGCCGCTTTGGCAGCGCTCGAAATCGAGGAGCCACATTTATGGATCGTCGTCGATTCCTGGATTTGGCGGCCCGCACCGGTGCCGTTCTCAGCATTTCCAGTCCATTGCTCGGAAGAGAAGGATCGCCAGCAACTCTCGAAAGCAGTGCCGGCGAAGTTGTGCGAACGCCGTCCACTTTGGTGACCTCGCTCGATGGAGAATGGAGCATTGCCACGGATGGCGCCAATGTTGGGCGCGNNCCAATGTTGGTCGCGAGCAGAAGTGGTTTCAAACTCCATCCCCGGACGCGAAAAGCACACCTGTGCCTTCGATCATCCAGGAAATTTTTCCGGCTTACCACGGCGTGGTGTGGTACTGGCACAGCTTCGAACCAGAAGCGAACCCCTACGCTGGCGGCAGAACCTTGCTGCGCTTCAACGAAGTCGACTACGTGGCCGATGTGTGGCTGAACGGAGAACATCTGGGAGGACACGAAGGGGCGGACACGCCCTTTGTGCTCGACGCCACCAAGGCAATTCGCCCCCGGGAAACGAACCGCCTCGCGGTACGAGTTCTCAATCCGGGCGATGAGCGCATTGATGGCATGGTGTTGGTGGAGACTCCCCATCTCGACAAAGCCGTCAAGTACACCAACGGAAATATCTACGACTACGGCGGGATTCTTGAATCGGTGGATCTGGTTTTCACCCCTGCCGTTCGGATCACCGATCTTCATGTTCGTCCTGATTGGAAAACGGGCATGGTCCAAATCCGGACAACTGTGCTCAACACCTCGGAAAAGAACTGCCATGCGCAGATGCGCTACTCGGTGGCGGGCGCGACGATCGACCAGGCGCTCGTGCTCGACGGTGCTGCAGGGGATGCGCCTCCCGGTGAGACGGTATTCAATCACGAAGTTGAGATCAAGAATCATCAATTGTGGGATCTTGAGACTCCTTATCTGTACCGCCTCGGCGTGAGCATTGAAGGTGCGGGCATCGATGGTCGGCACGAAGTGTCGACGAAGTTCGGGTTCCGGGATTTTCGCATCGTAAATGGATATTTTCGGCTGAATGATCGCCGCGTTTTCGTGCGCTGCACGCATACTGGAAATCACACTCCGTTCCGAATCAATATTCCTCCGCCGGGTTATCCGGACATGTTGCGGCGCGACTTGTTTTATGCCAAAGCTTGTGGCTTCAATACCATCCGTTTCATCTCCGGCATTGCGCATCCTTACGAGTTGGACCTGTGCGACGAATTGGGCCTGCTGGTCTATCAGGAACCCCGCGGCGCATGGCTTTTGAAGGATTCGCCCCAGATGAAAGCGCGCTATGAGATTTCTGTCCGGGAGATGATCTTGCGCGACCGCAACCATCCCAGTCTGGTGCTTTATGGAATGCTGAATGAAACCGTGGATGGCCCCATGTTTCGCGAAGCGGTTTCGGCCCTTGCGCTGGTGCGGTCACTGGACGAAACGCGGCTGGTGCTGCTTTCGAGCGGAAGATTCGACGGGCACCTGGAAATTGGCTCCGCCAGCAATCCCGGGAGCCACGACNNCGCCACGAGTGGGAACCGACCTGGGGCCAAGAAGCACCGGGAGCAGGGCATGTAGCGATGAAATATCCCTCCGGCATCGGCTCCGGCGATTTCCACCTTTATCCACAGGTTCCGCAAACTCCGGAAGTGAACGAAATGATGCGCACTCTCGGTCATGACAGCAAGCCTATCTTTCTTTCCGAGTATGGCATCGGCAGCATGATGGACGTGATCCACGAAGCGAACATGTTCGAGCAGGCCGGCGTGCGCCCGGATGCGGAGGATTATGTTCTGATGCGCTCCATGGCGGACCGCTTCATCGCTGATTGGGAGNNTCGGCATGGATGCAGCTTATCCCTTCCCGGAGACGCTGCTCGAGGTGAGCCAAGAAAAGATGGCACGCCATCGTCTGCTGGGCTTCAACATGATTCGCTCGAACCCAAAGTTTTGCGGATTTAATCTCACCGGAATGTTGGATCACGGCATGACGGGCGAAGGAGTCTGGCGATTTTGGCGGGACTGGAAACCGGGTGCCTTTGATGCTATGCAGGATGGATTCGCGCGAGTGCGTTGGTGTCTGTTTGTGGAACCGACCCATACCTACCTGGGACGGCCGATCACGCTCGAAGCCGTGATGGCGAACGAGGATGTCTTGCGGCCGGGAGATTATCCGGCACGCTTTCGGACTTGGGGGCCGGCCGGAATAGCCTGGGAGGGGCGCAGTACCATTCACATCCCCCAGGTACCGGCGGGGCAGGATGGCCCCCTGGCAGTCCCGGTTTTGAAAGAGGAGGTCGTCTTATCCGGTCCGCCCGGAGCGTACAAGTTTGTCCCCTACATTCAGCACAACATTTCGCCGCCGGATACGTCATGGGAGTTCCATCTCAGTGATCCCGCCGCACTGCCCCACCTCAATGCCCGGGTCACCACTTGGGCAGTATCGGACGCCGTCAGTTCCTGGTTGGCCGCGCACGGGGTAACGGCTACGCCACTGGGCGGGAGAGCTC
>PMHI01000588.1 GCA_003156615.1 Acidobacteriaceae bacterium
GGCTAGAATACAATTTCTTTGGATTTAAGAAACCGACTGCTGAATTGCTGCTTTCGACGCGTTTAGGCCCACTTCCTTCCTAGCCTTGAGGAGGTTTATCCCTGTGAAACAATTCGTCTGTGTCTTCGTATTGCTAGCGGCAGGCTGTGCTCAGACCGCGCCCATCCCCGTAGAACTTCCTGAAAAACAACGAGTTCTGTGGCAGAAACTCGAGGCCTCGATTCAAGACATTGATGCGCATCTCGACGGCGTCATGGGCGTGGCCATCGAAGACATCACGACTGGCAATCACATTTTTGTCCGCGCCGACGAATTGTTTGCCCAAGCCAGTTCCATCAAAATTGCGGTGCTCTCGGATCTCTATCTTCAGGCGCAGCAAGGCAAACTGAAGTTGACCGATCTTTACACCATGCAGTCCTCGGATCTGGTTGCCGACAGCGACATCATGGGCGGCCTCACCCCGGGCATCACGCGGGTTACGCTTCGCGATCTCGCCACCATGATGGTCGCCGTCAGCGACAACTCTGCTACGAACGTTCTCATCGACCGCGTTGGCATGGAGAATGTGAACGCCATGCTCGACTCCCTTGGCCTCCCGCACACCAGGCTGCGCCGCAAGATGATGGATCTGGCGGCCGCCAGCAAAGGCCGCGAGAATGTTTCCTCGCCCCGTGAAATGATGATGTTGCTCGGCGCGATCTATCGGGGCAAGCTGTTGAACAAGGAATCGGCCGCCGATTTCTTCAAAGTCTTGAGCACGAACAAGGCCTCATGGATTCCGCGAGACCTGCCCGCCGACCTGAAGATCGCCAACAAACCGGGTGAACTGGAAGCGGTTCGTAACGATTCCGGCGTCGTCTTCGTTGAAGGGCGCCCCTATATTATTTGCGTGATGACTTCGTTCTTACGCAACGAACGCGAGGGAGAAGAAGCGATCAGCAAGATTTCTCTGGACGCATGGCGCATGTTCGACCGTCTCAGCCGCGCCTCCGAATATGGCCGAGTCATTTCCCCGGGGAACGGCAGCCGCTGAGAACCAGACGACCTCCGTGCTGAATCAGAATTTATAAATCAGCGCGAGTTCCATCTCGCGCGGCGAAGTCAGCGTTTGACTGTAATTTCCGAATGTGCTCGCTGAAGTCACCTCGTCTTGGCTCGCGTAAATGTCGAAGCGCGCCGAATTGGTCACATTGAAGACGCTCCAACGCAACTGCACCGCCTGTTGTTCGGCGTGCGGAATCTTCCAGCTCTTGGATAGATTCATATCCACGCCGAAGAAGCCATCGCCGCGAATGGGATTGCGGACGCCACTTTCGCCGGGAAAGGCATAAGTGAAGCCGTTGACCGCCTGGCTGGCATTCTTGAAGACATTGGGCTGTCCGTTGGTGATCGTCGTGCCCGTCGCGAAGGGTTGACCGGTCAAATCTGCCCACCCCATTTCATCCCAGTTGGTTGGAAAATCAAGGCCGCTCATATACGCGCTGAAGGGGAATCCCGAGCTCCAACGGGCGGTCCCTCCTAACTGCCAGCCGCCGATAATGGCGTCGACTCCTTTGCTCATATTGCCGCCGAAGTCGCGCCCTCGGCCGAAGGGCAGTTGCTCAACCCAGTAGCCGTTGATTTGATGCCGCAGATCATAATCGCTCGGACCGTACATCTGACTGGGCGACCACGAGTTGATGATGCTGTCGGTAAGATACTGGACACCGCGTTCGGCCTCTGACTCAAGATCCAGAGACTTGCTGTAGGTATAGTTGAATCCGAACAGAAGCCCGTGCGACATCTGCTTGTGCAGACCGATCTGAAGGGCGTTGTAGTTTGAGTAGCCGATCGAACGCCAGTCCCACAGCGACGAGAACTGGCTGTTGTAGAAGCTGTTCAACCCCATTGCGGGGGCGGTCGGGAAGCCAACTACGTCAATGAGATAGAGCGCGGAGGTTTCGTTGTAGAGATTGCCGCAGACGGGGCCGAAGACGTCATAGACCGCAGTCAGCAGGCTGGCGGTGGTCCCGCCGGTTGAGCAAAGGGTGTAGCCGCCGGACTGAGTCTGCAACATATTCTGCCAGTATTGCGCCGTCGGCCCTATGGTTGAAGCGTTGATGCTGCTTTCGGGAACACCCGCGCGCCACAGTGTCGACAGTTGCCTCGCTGCCGAGAAGTAGTCGATCCCGGATTTCGGATCCACCAGGTTCATCGGTTCTGCGACATCGGAGAGGCCGAGCACGCGGTGAGCGAAGTGCCCCACGTATGCTACGTCCAGAGTCATCCGTCCCGGCAGTTGCCGCTGAATCGAGAGATCCAGGGCGTACGAATAGGGAGTTCTGAGAGATTGATCGATGCCGTTCCCGATGGCCTCTATATTGGGATAGGTGACCGGGAAGGTTGAGGCTGGGGCCGGCTGTATCAGGCTGGCTGGGATCGTGTTGATGTTGGTAAGTCGAGGGGATGTAGCAGCCGTCAAGGTACCGAAAGAACTCTGAAGCGTGGTCGCAAGACCAAACGTGCCAGATTGGTCGTAGCTCAGAGCGAGCGCGGGTCCGAAGTTGTCGAAGTACATACCGCCGCCGACGCGAACCACAGTCTTGTCCTCGCCCAGGAGCCCCTTGAGCCATCCCGAACTCGGGTGCGGAGTCCAGGCGAGTCCAAACCGTGGGGCGAAGTTCTTGGTCTGCGCAGAATATAAACCCGGCCTTCCATAAACTGAGCCAGCCGGCTGGAAGGTGATCGCTGCATCCTGGTTGGAGGGGATGCCCTCGGTGGCGTGGAGGGCGCGCAGGTTAAACCAGTTTCCCATGTTTACCGAAGGCGTCACTTCCTGCCCGTTGGTTTCAGTGACGGGCGTCATCAACTGATAGTTCAGACCGTAGGTGAGCGAAACATTGGGCCGCACCCTCCATGTATCCTGGAAGAAGATGCTGTAAGTGTCGGTCGCCCAGTGGCGCTGAATCGGCGCTCCCTGAGCGAGCGGTGTGGCTGCGGTGGTGTTGGTGATTTTGTAGTTGTACTGAGAAAAGCCTTCGGTGACCATGCCCATCAGCGCCACTAGTCCCGTGTCGTAGTTCCCGTCGAACCCCTGGGCAACGGCAGGAAAGCAGGGGCCGGCGGGGCAGCCGTGGGTGGGATCGAGAGGACTGGGTGTGCCGGCGAAGCCGTTGTACTCGAGCCAATCGGAGTTGGTCAGAGCGTGGCTGAAAGACTCAGTCTGATTGTCGCTGCTTCGGCGAATAAACAGGATGTTGGTGCCGAACTGCAAGTTGTGCGATCCCTTCTGCCAGGTGAGCGTGTCGGCCAGGTTGTGCACCGGCGCGGTAAACGACGCTGAATAAACGATCGGCTGGGATAGCCCCTCGAATTCGACCCACGGCTGGTTGGTATCGCCCACCGTCGCGACGCTCTGGTGAGTGAGCCCGTAGTGCAGATTGTTGACCACGCGAGGCCCGAAAACGGCGGTGTAGCCCCCGACAAATCCTTTGCTGACGTCAATCGTGCTGGAGGTCGGCGGCGTGCCGGGAAGGAACGGAGGGTTGGTGCTGGGATCATTGCGGGACGCGCCGCGCAGGAAAAGCGTGTGGTTGCCGTTCGCGGTGAGTTTGTAGTCCAGCCGTCCGATGTACCAGTTCTCCGACAGTAACTGCCGGCCTGCAAAGCGGTATCCCGCGAAGTTGACCAGATCCCCCGTTGTGAAGTCATTGGGCGCGGGATAGGTTTGGAAGTAACTCGTCGCTACCGGGCTCGGACCGATACCTTGGGGGTCCATCGACTTGAGATTGCCGGGAGTCAGGGCGTAGTACCCGGCTGGAACTGCATAGCTGGCGCCGCTCTCGCCGGTGACGCTGCCGCCGGGACATTGGGTCGACACACTACATTGGTACTCCATTACGCCATCATCCATCGTAGTAGTCGGAACACTCTGTAGGATGCTCTCCTGAAACGACTGCCGTTCGCCTTGATAATTGAAGAAGAAGAACAAGCGATTCTTTATAATGGGTCCGCCGATGGTTCCGCCGAAAAGGTTCCTCACCAGGTGTTGCGGTACGTTCGGCTCAAGGGCGTCCAGTTGGGATAGTTTGATGAAGTAGTCGTTGGCCTCGCCGATTGTGTTCCGGTTGTACTCATACAACGCGCCGTGAAACTTGTTNNGAGGGCAAAACGCCTTGGAAGGCATAGCCGTTGAATTCGTCGTTGACGCTCACGCCATCGAGCGTAATGTTGTTCTGGTCGCTATGTTCGCCGTTCACGGAGCCGGCGCGCGTGTCGTAACTGTCGGTCAGAATATTTAGGCCGTTGTAGGTGACGCCGGGCTGCAGGCTGAGCAGCAGCGGCAGTTGCTCCGCTTCCATGGGCAGGTTCTCAATCTCAGTCGTGCCGAGATCGTGCCCAAGGCTGGGGTCGGTCGTATTGAGCGGCGGCGCCTCGCCTCGGACCTCGACGGTCTCGGACGATGAGCCGAGCTTCAAGTGGACGTCGGCTGTGGAGGGCAAGTCCACCAGCAACTGCAGATCCGTCTGAACGTAGGTGCGAAAACCTCTCGCCTCGACCGTCACCTTGTACGTCCCAGGCAGGACCGAGACAAATTCATACCCGCCTTTCGCCGTGGTGGCGGTCCGACGCGCAAAGTTGGTGGCAACATTGGTCAGGGTCACCTGAGCTTGCGTAACCGCGGCACCGGAAGGGTCGGTCACGGTACCGTTCAACGAAGTGGTAGCCTGGCCCCAGGCAGGAAGGCTCAACACGAGGCCGACCATTGCAATGGCAATCAGCGTGAGTATGTTTCGCGGCATGACTTCCCTTCCTACCACAAGGCTTCGGGCGATCAATACGAGCGTTCTCCTGCGCATTCGTTCCCCCTTCCGACATCTTTTCTTGGTTGTGTCAAACGGTTGACCATCTTGCAGCGGTCTCCTCGATAGGTGGACTTGACATACTCCACCGGTTGTCCACTCTGAGAGTAGGCCGTGCGGGTGAAGAAAAACACAGGGGCACCCGTGGCGAATTGGAGCAGCTTCGCCTCCTCGACGTCCGCCAGCCCCGCCTCTACTACTTCATCGGCGGCGACGATCTGGACGCCGTAACGCTTGGAGAGCGTTTGATAGAGCGACATGCTCGGGTCCAATGCCTGCAGCAGGTCGGGGTACAGGCGCAGCGGAAGACGGCTCCATTCAAGCCCCATGGGCGAAGAACCAGCGATCCGTACGCGCCGCAGGCTGACCACCTTCTCGTCCGGTGAAAGGCGGAGCGCGTCGGCCGCGTCCGGACTTGCGGTGGCCACCTCGAAGGAAAGCACTTGGGACCGCGCCGGGGATCCAAAGGCCTGCATTTCCTCGCTGAAAGAGAGCACCTGGCGGGAATTCTTTTCGAGCTTGACGGTAGAGACGAAGGTGCCCTTGCCTCGCTGGCTATAGGTCACACCCAAATCACAAAGTGATTTCAAAGCTTGCCGGGCAGTCATGCGGCTGATCCTCAGACGGACGGAAATTTCCTGTTCCGAGGGTATGGGCTTGCCGGGCTCGAGGGTGCCGGCTCGGATTTGCTCAAGCAGATGCTGCTGAATCTGGTAGTACAGGGGGAGGGCGCTATGTCGGTCGAGTGCAGGGAGGTCCACCGAACTCTCCAGTTGTATGGACAACTAGGCTTCTAGTGCTAACCCTAGCTCGTTGTCAAGAACTTTCTTGCGAGAACAACAGAACTGAACCGTGGAGCGGCGATCAACTCCTTCCGTCGCTCGATTTTCCGCAGCCCTCTCAATGCAGTTGGCTCAATCTCGATGACCCGAAACATCACACGGGCGTTCAGACAGGGTTTGGCACGTCGCGGATGCTGTGCAGCGTCTGCGATCCGATTCGTATGCGTTCGCACGGTTCTATGTTCTGGGCCTTCCCTATCTATTGAAACGTATCAGTAGACGTGTTATCCATATTCTCCCGGACCAAGGTCCAAGGAAATGTATCCCAAAGGGAGCACAATGAATCGCGCAAGACGGCTGGCTTTCCCCCGGCGCCTGTTGGCGCAATTTTTCGTGGTGTCCATTCTCGGTTCACACCTCCTGGCGGCTAACCCCGCCGCCTCGAACTCACCGGACCAAGGCACACCTACGGAAAAACTTATTCTCCGCGACCATTGGGCGCTCGAATCCTCCGCCAAAGTCGAGGCCAAGGGCGAGATCGTTTCGACCGCAGCCTTCGTTCCCAAGGGATGGCACAACGCCACCGTTCCCGCCACAGTTGTCGCGGCGCTGGTAGCGGACAAAACCCTCCCCGATCCATTCTTCGCCACAAACCTCCGCCAGTTCCCCGGCGTGACCTACCCCATCGGCGCGAATTTTTCTAACACTGCGATGCAGCCCGACAGCCCCTACGCGGTCTCCTGGTGGTATCGCAATCAGTTTGCCGCGCCCGCTTCCTATGCCGGCAAAACCGTCTGGCTGAATTTCAAAGGCATCAACTACCGCGCCAACGTTTGGCTCAACGGAAAACAGATCGCCAACTCCCACGACATCGCCGGAGCCTGGCGCACCTACGAATTGAGCGTCACCGGCGTTCTGAAACCCGACGGCGAAAATGTTCTCGCGGTACAGGTCTTCGCCCCCACCGAGAAGGATCTCGCCATCACCTTCGTCGACTGGAATCCCGCGCCTCCCGACAAAAACATGGGCCTGTGGCGCGAAGTCTACCTCAGCACCAGCGGTCCGGTCGCCCTCCGCTATCCCACGGTTGTTTCCAAACTCAATCCGCCAGCGAATGATCGTGCCGAACTTACCGTGACGGCACAATTGAAAAACAGCAGCGCTGACCTTGTCAGCGGCGTCCTAAAAGGGCGAATCGGAGATGTAACCTTCGACGCAGCCGTAAAACTGAGTCCCCACGAAACCAGAGACTTCACGTTCACTCCGGCTGAGTATCGGCAACTCGTGATCGCGAACCCGCGCCTTTGGTGGCCCGCGCAAATGGGTGAACAGAACCTTTACCCACTCACCATGGAGTTTTATGTCGGCAGTGCCTTGAGCGACCGCAGCGAAACCGAATTCGGCATGCGCCAGATAACCTCGGAAATCAATGCCACGGGTGGCCGCAAGTTTCAGGTGAACGGCAAGAACATCCTCATCCGCGGCGGCGGCTGGACTCCAGACCTGATGCTCCGCGAGAACTCGCAGCGTCTGCACGACGAATTTCGTTACGTGCGCGATATGGGGCTCAATACGATCCGCCTCGAAGGCAAGCTCGAAACCCAGGAATTCTTCGATCTCGCCGACCACCAGGGAATTCTGGTCATGGCCGGCTGGTGCTGCTGCGACTTCTGGGAACACTGGAAGAGCTGGAAGCCGCAGGATTATGAAATCGCGCAGCAATCCCTGCGCGATCAGATCTANNGAAAAACAGCTTCTATGGCCGAATCCCGTAGTCTCCTCGGCCACCGGCAATGCCACCAAGGTCACCGGAAACAGCGGCGTCAAAATGACCGGACCCTACGAGTACATAGCCCCCAGCTATTGGGAGCAAGATACTCTGCAAGGCCAGCCTAACCGCAAAGAGTGCAACCCCGGCGGCTGCGGCGGCGCCTACGGCTTCAACAGCGAAACCAGCATGGGACCTGCCGTCCCGCCCCTTGAAAGTATTCGTGCCATGGTGGGCAAAGACCACCTGTGGCCCATCGACGGGGTATGGAACTACCACGCCGGCGGCGGAGAATTCAAAACCATCCAGGTCTTCAGCGATGCGCTTGCCCACCGCTATGGCAAATCCGACAGCGCGGAAGACTTTGCCTCCAAGTCGCAATTGCAAACCTACGAAGGTGTGCGCGCCATGTACGAAGCCTATAGCCGGAACAAGTACCGGTCCACGGGTGTGATCCAGTGGATGCTGAACAACGGCTGGCCTTCGATGATCTGGCACCTCTACGACTATTACCTCCGCCCCGCCGGTGGCTACTTCGGCGCCAAGCGCGCCCTGGAAGCGCTGCACCCGGTCTATGGCTACGACGACCGTTCCATCTGGGTGGTCAGCAGCCAATACGATGACGTCACCGGCTTGAAGCTCAGCACGAAGATCTACAACTTGGACATGACCGAGAAGTTTTCCCGCGAGGACTCCCTCGACGCCGCCGCCGACAGCACGGCCAAAATATTTACGTTGCCCAACGTGGATGGCCTAAGCCCCGTGTACTTCGTAGCGTTGCGGCTGACAAACTCCAGGGGCAAACTGGTAGGCTCCAACTTCTACTGGCTCTCCACCAAGCCCGAAACTCTTGACTGGAAAAAGTCCACCTGGTGGGTGACGCCAACCGAATCCTTCGCCGACTACACCGCTCTCGCCCAGCTTCCCAGGGTAAAGCTTAACGTTACCGACCGCACCGAGCGCAAAGGCGAGGAGTCCATTACCCACGTCACGATAGAAAATCCAAGCAAGAGTCTGGCATTTTTCGTCCGCCTAAAAGTCAACAAAGGCCCCCAGGACGAAGAGATCCTGCCGGTAGTCTGGGAAGACAACTACATCTCTCTGCTTCCCGGGGAGAAGCGGGAGGTAAGCGCCACCTACCGCACAGCTGAACCCGGAACGGCCAAGGCGTCAGTGGAAGTCAGCGGCTGGAACGTAGAATAAATGCGCCGCTTGGACCGCCGCGCTCGCTGGTGATGACCGAAGGGGCTCTCCATCTCTATGGCCGCGGCTTTCGCAATCTCGCGAGGCCTCGCGGCATCGAGACCAAGGCCTGCCAGACTTGCAATCAAACCTCGGCAGGTTCGATGAGTTGATAGAGAATCCACATGAGGGGTCTGATCATGGCCTTCTCCCGCCAAGTGCAATTGTGTCCCTGTCAGCGTTGAGGACTGGCGGCTGCGCCCAGCTTGCGGCCCAGGAACTCTGCGCTTGCGGCATAAGCGCGCACCCAGTCGCGGCGTAGAAGGAAGTCGTGAATCTCGTCCGGGAAGATCAGTTCCTCGAAGTCGACCTTCTGTCTGCGCAAGGCCTCCACGAGTTTTTCGGTTTGGGCAAAGGGCACGTCGCGGTCATCGTCGCCGTGGATGAGTAGCACCGGCGAGCGCCAGGTGGCCACCGAAGCCATCGGTGAGGACTCGAAGGCTAACCGCGCCACCTCCACCCGTTCGCGCGGGTCGTAGTTCGGAGAAAAGGTCGGCAACTCCGAGTTCCAGTCATGAACGCCATGCATGTCAACGCCGGCGGAAAACAGATTCGAGGCTCGCGCCAGCGCCAGCGCAGTCAGGTAACCGCCGTAGCTGCCGCCCCAGGAGCCGATGCGTATTCCATCCACGTCGGGCCGGCCTTTCAGATAGAGCCCGGCACCGAGCACATCGTTGAATTCACTTGCACCCGACGCGCCATAATTAAGCGCTTCACGGAAGTTCAGTCCATAGCCGATGCCGCTCCGGTAGTTCACGCTGAGCACGATATAGCCAAGGCTGGCCAGATACTGGTTCATCGCGTAAGCATTGGAGTAATACTCCATGTAGTGCCAGCCGAGCAACATCTGCCGTTGTGAACCGCCGTGGAAGAAGACCATCGCCGGCCGCCGTTGCCCCGGCGCAATTCCTTGAGGCACGAATAACTGGCCGTGAATCTCGAGCCCGTCCGCGGCCGGAAAGATGACTTGCTGAGGCGTAACCAAGCGGGCGGCAGGATAATCCGCGGGAATGGCCTGAGGAGCAAGGTCGACCAGACGGCCGCTCGCGACCACTGCGGCGCGCATGGGCAAGCCGACATCGGAGCGCAACACGGCCACGGTGACGCCGTCGCTCGCTACCACTGGCTGCGTCTCGATGCCGTCTCCCGCCGTCACGGCTTCTGCAGCGTGATTCGACCCATCCGGGACAAAGATGATTCGCCAGACATGGCGCCGGTCGATGTCATTCTGATTGGAGTCGAAGACCAGCGTCTTGTGGTCGTGGCTGAGAGAGACGTGCTCTACCTCAAAATTGCCCGGCGTGAGCGGCGTAGCCGACCCGCCCGAGTCAGGCACGGAAAAGAGATGAAGCCAGCCGTCGCGTTCCCAGGGAAAGACGATTCGGTTGCCAGCGGTCCAATGCAACTGTTCGCTCGAATCCGTCTCGCGATAAGCGCTGCCCGCTCCTTCAGTCGCGCGCCAGGCCTCGTGCGCCTTGCCGGTCATCACCTCCACGACCCGAATTGACCAGGGCAAGGCCGTGCGATGGGGCTCAAACAGCAGCGAATCCTTGTCCGGCGGAATGCGCAGAAAAGCGATGCGCGTGGAGTCAGGCGACCACACGGGGTTGCTGTCCATGTCCGTCGAGGGGTCAACATAGGTGACCGAGCCGGACGCCGCGGAATAGACGGCGACGAAGCTGTGGTCGCCACGATCGCTCACAAAAGCAAGGCGTGTCCCGTCGGGAGACCAGCGCAAGCCCTTTGCCGTGCCACGCGTTTGCAGCAATTGCTCGGGCTTGCCTTTTGGATCATCGAGGTGGAGCAACCAAATTTGACCTTTGAGCGTGTAAGCCAGTTGCTTGCCGTCCGGGGACACGGCCGGCGACTGACCCTCGGCCAACAAGCGCGGCTCGCCGCCCTCCGCGCTCACCACCCACAGCTGTTGCTGTGCACCCTTGGGGAAGCCGGCCGGATTGGGCACGGGATGGTTCTCACCCGTGGCGCTATCGCCGCGGACGTAAACGATGGACGCGGCCTCGGCTGTCCATTGCGGTGTGTTAATCTCCTGGCCGTCATCGTCGGCGAAGTGCGTGATCTGCCGGGATAGATAGCCCTTACCATCCGGTGCGGGCTCGGCCACCCACAGGTTGCGCCGGCCCCCGATGTTCGCCT
This sequence comes from Acidobacteriaceae bacterium, assembly GCA_003156615.1. The sequence goes on from PMHI01000588.1 coordinate 10,788, forward strand.
CCCATGCCAGCCGCCCACGCGATGGAGCGGCGTGTAGGTCGGATGCGTACGGGGCACTCAGAACTTGCTCAATCGTGAATCCCTTTGCCTGCGCAATTGCCGTTGGCGCGCTCAGTACAAAGGCCGCAGCAACCAGCACCCCGGCCAAACCCCATCCCAATCCGGCCTGCCCCGGCATTCGCACAATGCTCATCAATTCATCCCCAGAAGAGACATTGTGCCATATCGGGAGGAGTCGAACCGAGACGGCATCTCGCCCATAGGTAAGGTCAGGAGTGGGCGACCAGGTACAGTTGAGGCTCCGTCGAAACTCCGGTCACCAAGACTAAGCGGAGAGACTGTAAGTAAAAAATGCCAGCGTTGCCGACGAAAAAGCTAGCCCGACATACCACCATTTGGAGCCGCGAATCGCGGCAATAAAAGAAAACACCGTAGATAATAGGGTCGCACCTAAGACGATTTTGTATTCGTGTTGTGACCCGGCGAGACTGTCTACGAAATGGTCGGCCTTTTGCGGTTTGAGCAGAGAAAGCCAGAGCAACATAGTAAGCAGCATTCCGGTCGTCCCCAGCAGGTGGGAGAATTGGCGCCCCATGTCGCGAATATACGCCTCGGCAAAATTTCCAATGAACCCCGTCGCCCAGAGAAGTGGGCGATCCAGAATCTCATGGGAGCGCCGGGTCGTCCCCACAAGTGTCGCGGAGAACTTTCGGCCCCTCATTGTAGGCCGAGGGCTGATATCGGAGACCTACGGAATTCGGAAGACGGTGCGTGGTCTTCCAGGCACGTTGTCCCAGATCTCTTCAATGGTTGAGAGCGGCACGGTCCTTGTCGCGATCCGCAGTTTGGCAGGTACGACGGCATCAAGAACATTTCTGATCGAGTCGAGTAGCTTCGGGAAAGGAACGCTCTTGAGTCCGCTGCCCATCAACTGAATAGCGGACGAACGGAGGGCAGCGCCCGGGAGTTCGATGTTCTCCTCGCGACTGGCTCCGCCAACATGCACGAAGCGGACAGGTTTTGCGTCTTCCACCGCTTTCGCAATCGCCACGATTATGATCTTTGCGCTATTACCCCAGAGATAATCAATCACGACGTCGACACCGTGAGCGAACTCTGCCATCAACGCTTGCTCGAAATGCTTCGCTCCCAGCGGATGGGCGGTACCCAGGGTGAACGGAATCATGACGTCCGCTCCTAGAGACGACAGTCCTTTGAGTTCGCTTTCATTGCGGCCTGTGGCGATGACTTTGCCTGCACCAAGATATTTTGCAAGTTGAACTGCGAGCCGGCCCGCAGTTCCGGTTGCGCCATTGACGAGGACCGTATCTCCGCGCTGCAGGTGAGCACGCTCTAGCAGGGCAGCCCATGCCGACATACCGGGGTTGGCGATGGCGGCCGCAGTAACGTCATCGAGGTCGTCGGGAACTGCGACGCACTGCTCCAAACGGACGAGAGTCTTTTCGGCGAGCGCTCCGTAAGGCGCTTCCGGCAGGGCGAAGTACACGCGCCGTCCGTCCGCAGTGCGCCCGACACCGTCGGCGCCTGCCACGGACGGAAACTTTCCGTTTGCACTGTAATGGGAGCCCGAAGATCGGGACTTGCTGAACTGACTAAGCGCGGAACCGCTGACGGTGATGAGTTCCTGTCCTTCGCCGGCAACGGGTTCGTCGAAGTCGCCATAGACGGGCGACTTGCCGGCTGCTGTGATGATTCCTGCTCTCATGAAATCCCTCCTTTGTGCTCGACCGCGTGGACCTGATCCCTGCGAAAACTTGACTGCCTCCCTAGGATCCGGTGGTTTGAACTGGATTCACGGTGAGGCCTTCCGAATGTATTTACGAGTGCTCCAAATCAGTTGCTGAGCCATCAACAGCATGCGTAGGTTCGCCTGCGTATGACGTAACCCGTTGCGTACCGATTGAGGCGATGTAGCCGTCAGGACGGATCAGGATCCGTGCTCCTTCTCGCGTAACCAACTCT
>PMHI01000272.1 GCA_003156615.1 Acidobacteriaceae bacterium
ACACGCTTGCCGCAAACTCACGGGCTTCATTGATCGATACTCGTAGGCCATTGCTCGCCTGCCATGCGTCTTCCACATTGGGATACTGCAGGACGGTTCCGATGATCGCTTTGCGGCGAACACGCCGTCCCTCGGGTACGTTATCCCACCAAAGGAATTCCCAACAAGCAGGTCGAGTCTTTCGATGGCCAAGCCGAAGATATCCTCGCTGATAGCGCGTTCGCATTTTCCTGACCTCCTGCCGCAATTTTGCAACAGTGAGAGGAGTCGCGCATAATTTCAGAGTGACCGACGCCAATCTTGACCCGCCCCAGACGTTCTCGGCTGCCGAAGCAAAGTTCGGAACCTTTCTTGCAACCCAGAACCATCCGAAAGCAATTTGTTGGGTGATGCCCGGCGACGTGGTGGTCACGAGCCGTCACTACTGGGTAAGGAGGCGCGAAGTGGAACTGGCGGTTCGCTTGTACTGGATGATGCGCAAGGAATGGGATTTCGGAAAGTTAACACAGTTCGGTTCGCGCCCGGGAAAGCCCGGAACAGGCGATGGTGTGAAGTAGAACATCGAGTAAATGAGTGGGTATCCCGCTCCTCTTCACGGAGGAGTTCGAAGTAGTAATCATGATCGACGTTGTGACCGAAGAGATGCATGGGTCGGACTGAGTTCCTGACCTGAAACGGATTGCGAGCGAGCCTTGGTTGGATGGGCACATCTTCAACTAGAGCGAAATGGCGCGCTCTTCGGAGTGCAAGGAGCAGTACGCTCAAAAAAACGCTTGACACCGCCGACATTGTCAGAGACCCCTGTTTACAATAGTTATACTTTCGCTCGGTCTATTATTCATTTCGAGGATGGTCTTTTTCCACGAGAGAAGAAAAATGTTTGAACGCTACACGGAGAGAGCAAGAAGGGTGATCTTTTGGTCCCGGTACATTGCCAGTCAGCGCGGGTCACCGGAGATTGAAGTAGAACATCTTCTGCTGGGTTTATTGAGGGAGGACCTGAGCTTGGCAGAGCGCTTCCTTGGCTCCCCTTGGGTGGTGGAGTCTGTTTGGAGACGGGTTGACCAAAGCAGACCCGCGTGTGAGCGACCTCTAGGACCTGGAGACCTTCCTCTCAGCAATGAAGGCAAGCGCGTGCTGGCTTTTGCAGTGGAGGAGGCGGATCGGGTTTCGAATGAGAAGATCGGCACCGAGCACCTGTTGCTTGGATTGCTTCGGGAAACGAAGTGTCTCGCAGCACAGATACTGCATGAACGGGGCGTCCGTCTCGAATCCGCCCGCAAAGAATTGGCCGAGGTGCCACACGATGACGCGACAAGGAAGGAATTTGTCAGAGAGCAAGGGTCTCTCCCGAACGATGTGGTCGAGCTACAGACCAGGATAAGGCTCATCGCGAGCAGTCAGAATGAAGCTATCGCTAACCACGACTTCGAAAAAGCTCGCGCGTCCTCAGACGAAGAGCGGAAAGAGCGTGACAAGTTGCGTGTGCTATGTCAACAGCGGGGACTTTTAGAATGGCTGTTTACGTAACATCCCGATAGCACTTTTTGCCTTTGGTCGGAAGTCCGGACCGATTCTCGGTGAGCGCAATCGCCTGGTTGCGACAGGTAGGAATCACCGTCGAGGCTGGCTGCAATGAATGTACTAGACGCCCGCATTTTCCCGACGCTAAATCGAACCAATCCTTTGGTGCCAGCGCCGCCCGAGTTCGGTCACAGCCAAATAGCCAACTGGCCAATACGCAGCAAGCAGCAGCAGTCGCGTTTGCCAAATACCGTGAAAAGGCCACCGCCACGAGAACCAAGTCCCCGCAGACAGGGCGATCACGACCGCGACAACCCACAGAATTGTCTGCAGCAAACGGCTCGGGGGCTGGAGACCTTGATGCATACCCCACAGAGAAGGAAGCAATATCAAAGTTGTCTGCAGTATCAGCGGGAGTATCGCAGTATAAAACATTAGCGGAAGCGGCCAGCCGTCGACGCTATATTGATAGACGCCATCCTGATACGGGCGGTTAAGCTGAGATCCCAAGAACAACAACGCAAGACAGAACAAGATCCCATTGAGCCAAATAGTACGGCGGGACATGGCTCCCAGCACAAAACCAGTGGCCCACGACCAGCAAAACAGCAGCAAAGAGCTAAGGGCCAAAACCGCGACGGTGTGGGGTACCGACAAGCCGATTTGCGAGAGGATGGTTGGGTCGATGTCTCGACGGTTCCGAATGATCCACAGTGATAAATCGCAATCTCCACGAAGCCATAGGCAGCCTAGACTTAGCAATACGCTGACCGGCCCAATCAGTCCAACAAGGGCCAGCCAAGGCCGCCAATCCTTCCACAACGCTGCCTGCCGACGGATGACCAAACCAAGCACATCCCAGACAGCCTGAAGGCCTGTTTCGCCGGACTCCTCCAGATCTCCACGCACTGCCAGACGTTCGTCGGAGTCCAGCATTCGGGATAAGATCTCGACTAGCTTCCAGCAGGCTTGCGTCGTCATCGGACTGCGGCTCGGTGCATCTCCCATGAAACACCCTCGCTTATTCGTCTCACTGCGGCATAAAAAGCGCTTGCAGCGCGGACGCCACTCGCAGTAACGCGCACCATACGCTTGGGTCTGCCGCCTCGTTGCGGCGTCGGATCCCCCATCCACGTCTTAATTAAACCCTTCGCCTCCAAACGATCAAGGGTCGTGTAGAGTGCTCCGATTGAGCAACGATGCACAGTTGCGTGCTCGATCTCTTTTCGGATCGCCGCCCCGTAAGCGTGTTCGCCCAAGCGCGTGGTCGCGGTGAGCGTGAGGTATTCAAACTCGCCAAGCATGCTTATCTACACATTGTGGTTCTAATGGAGATCATTGTCAAGACTTCACTCAAAGCCGCATCTGAAGAGCCGAAGCCATGTGAAGGCATAGAACCGCCACCTGAGTGAAGGGAACTGAAGGTTACTGTTGACATATCGCGGTTACGCTCACCGTAGTCAAAAAGCGTTAACGCCTGGTTTCAACACCTACGCCCGTCGGGAGTCTCTCGACACCTACTCGTCCGGGTGTAGACTTACCGCGTTCGGCGATCGTCGAGCCGACTCCGCGAGACACCGCATGACGAATTCGATCGAAGCGATCGCCCAGGATCTTCGTTACGCCGCCCGTGGATTGCGCAAGAGCCCGGGCTTCACTTTCGTCGTCGTGCTCACGCTGGCCATCGGAATCGGCGCAACCACTGCCGTCTTTAGCGTCATCAACGGCGTTCTCTTGCGCCCTCTTCCTTATCCTGATTCCGACCGGCTCGTCGCCGTGTCGAACGTCTTCCCGGGCCATCCGGATAGCTGGGGGCCAGTCTCAGGCACAGACGTCGCCCACTGGAGAGTCGACAATCAGGTGTTCGAGCAATTGGAGTTCGTCTCCCACCCGGACATCGTGGCGATGTCGAGCGCGGGATCCGGCGAGCGCGTTGCCGTGCAACACCTCACCGCGCAGTTGTTGCCTTTGCTGGGCATCAAGTCGTTCCTGGGGACTATTCCCGCTGACGATATCAGCGAGCAGCGAGGATCGTTGGGTGTCCTCATCAGTTACGAATTCTGGAAACACCATTTCGGCGGCAATCCCAAAGTGCTCGGTCAGCCAATATTCGTCGACACGTGGTCCGCAACTGTCGTGGCTGTGCTCGAACCCGGCTTTAACTTGTTCGGTACCGGGACTCCAGAAATTTATGAAATCGACGGACTGCCAGGGCCCTCCGAGTCCGGCATCAAGGATGTGCGATGGGTGGTCGGCGTCGGGAAACTGAAGCGTGGTGTTTCTCTTGAGCAGACGCAAGCGGCGATGAACGTGACGATGCGACGTCTCGCCCAGGTTTTTCCCGAAACCTACAAAGATGTGGGAGTCCGGGTCGACCCCTTGCAGAAACGCCTGTTCGGTAACTGGGCCACCACCTACTACACGTTGTTCGGAGTCGCGGCTGTCGTTTTGCTGATCGCCTACTCCAATGTCGCCAACCTCCTGCTGGTTCGCGGAGATGGACGGCGAAAAGAAATTGGTGTGC
>PMHI01000478.1 GCA_003156615.1 Acidobacteriaceae bacterium
GTAAACGCCGGTATCAAACTCACGAGATTCAATCCAAGGAGCGGCAACACGGTCAGCCAGCCCATGAACCCTGCCTTTGATTTACCACTCGGAAGGACCAAGTATCCGGCCCGGGAGTAGTCCTCACGATACATCCATGCGATGGCCATGAAATGTGGGAACTGCCACAGGAAGAGCGCAGCGTAGAGTGCCCATGCCTCCGGGCTCAATCTACCCGATGCTGCTGCCCATCCGATCAGCGGCGGCATAGCGCCCGGAAAGGCCCCGACCACAGTGCACAGCGGTGTTTTTCGTTTGAGTGGAGTGTAGATGAATAAGTAAGACAGCAGCGTGACAATCGCGAGCAGACTCGCAAGCGCATTTACGGCTATCGCAAGATAAATACTGCCGAAGGCCGATAGCGCCACACCGAACCACAGAACTAGGTCAGGCTTCAGCCTACCGGCAGCCATAGGCCGCCGGGCCGTCCGGCGCATCTGGGCATCGAAGCGTCGCTCGATATATTGATTCAGCGTACCGGTGCCGCTGGCAACCATTAGAGTGCTCAATAAAGTGTGAATCAACAGCAAGAATGGAAAACCTTGCGGCTCGGTTGCATGACCCAAATAGAAGCCGGTGAAAGTTGCCACCGCGATCAGGGAATTGACCTCTGGCTTAGTAAGCGCCCAATAGTCGGACACCATCACATAGGTGCGAACTGCAAACGTTGGCCGTGCGTCAGCTGCCGTTGCGGACGGGATGCTAATAATCGGGATGGATTCGCTCGCCACGTCTAGATCACTTCCGCCTCGGAACCGTTTAGTGGCTGTGCCGCGAGGAGGCGCCACGCGAGTTGCGCTGGTTCGTGCGAGCTCTCATTGGGAGGCGAGAGTATCTGCATTGTGATGGCGACTGCGGGAATCAGATACGCAAACGTTACCCAGACCCACATCAGCGCTCCTGCACACTCCTGGTCTTGGAGAGGAGACAAACTGAACAGTTGAGTTGTGGACAGGTAGCAAGGGTAAACAGGGCGGTTACAAAACGCCAGGAACGCAGAAAGAAGGTCACAAGGTAGCGTGGCGAGGAAGAGGTATAAAGCCATGGACCACCGAGGCCCCGCTCCACTCGAAGAGGGCTGCAGCACGGGCCACCAGAACAAGAGGCCAGCCAGAAGAAAACATCCGTCCTCGACTCCATGTATCCAATGCGACCCCATGGCCAGCTCAAACGCAACGGGAAGATGCCATCCGATCACCGCAGAAGTACCCACCAACCAGCACAATACAGGGTGCGTCAGACACCGCCCGAACGACCCCGCCGGCAGGCTGCCGAGGAGCAAATTGTTTTGAATAAAGCATCTCGACATCCAGTTCTGCAATACGACCACTGGCGCCCCAGCCAGAACTAGAGGAGCGGCAACAGTCATCAGCAGGAGATGCTTCACCATGTGGATGGTGAGCGACTGATGATCAAGTGTGGCTAGGGGGGACGCCACGGCAGTCCAGACTGAGACGAGGCCACACATAAACGCGACCAGCCGCCAAGCGGGGATGAGATTTGGGAGAGCATTTCGAAGATGAAGCCAGCCGCGCAAGTAAAACAACGCTGTGACCACCAGCGCGAATGCGACGGCGAGGAGCAGCGACAGCGGCTGCATCTGGGTATGGGGCTCGAACATGGCTAGGTCTACCGTGGGGTAACCTCGCTTGCGCCGAGTGCAATGGCACGAGAAGCGTCACGTGCTGGCGGTTGACTAGCCGGGTGCAACGTCTTAAGGAACGCCACCAGCGCAGTAGTCTCCGCCGGACTGAGATTCTTTCCATAGGCTGGCATATTGCCCCCGCCCTGGATCACCTGGCGAATGAGCTGATCTTCAGTGAGACGTAGAGCGACACTGTCAAGCGCTGGGCCGCGTTGACCTCCTTTATCGTCGAGCGAATGACAGTTGTGACATTGCTTCGCCTGAAAAACCAGCGCACCGCGACGCTCCAAGGCAGTGCGCCCCCGCAGGTATTCTGAGGGAATCGGTTGGCTGCTCCAAGCATCCATGACGGGACTCCAGGGTGTGTGCTGACCCAAATGCGTCAGAGTACCGAGAGTTACTGCAATCAATAGAGTCGTGAGGACAGCAATCGGCCTGCGCTTCCAACTCTTCTCGCCTTCGCCCGCTACCAACGGAAGTACGAGGAGGACGACGATTCCGACTGCGGGGCCAATCAGCAAGATGGGTGTCTCGGCTGACGGGGGCAAGAAGGAGAGCAGCGCATACAGCCACAAAAAGAAAAAGTCAGGCCGCGGAGCAGTCTGGATAATCGTCGGATCCGGCTGGCCGCCCGGACCAAAGGGACCAAAATAGACCGCGCAGATAGCGATCGAAAGAAGAATGAAACCGGAGAACAGTATGTCCTTCCCCACCGCGCTAGGCACGAACGGTACACCCTGTTTATGCGTCAACTCGCGATATTCCTGCAAATACGTGGCACGCCGAACGATACGTCCTGGCATGGGCCACTCGTTGATTCCTAACTTCAGCACCATGAGCAAGTGAACGCCGACGAAAACAATCAACAATCCGGGGACAATAAAAACGTGCAGTGCAAAGAATCGTGAAAGCGTCGCGCCAGCAATGATCGGACCCCCAAGCATCAGGTTTACAGCCCAAGGGCCGATCACCGGAACGCGGCTAGCGATCGATGCACCGATCCCTAGTCCCCAGTAGGCGTCCTGGTCGAATCGGAGTACCTGGCCCGTGAAGGCCATCCCGAGAGTCACGAGCAAGAGAAGAACGCCAACGATCCACGTGAGCTCTCTTGGGAACTTGTACGCTCCAAACAGGAAAACTTGGACCATGTGAATCAGGACAATCGCGACCATGAAGTTCGAACCCCACCCATGCAGGGCTCGTATGAACCAACCCAAAGCGATGCCATGATTAAGCGTCTGGAGACTATTCCACGCCTCTCCCGCCGAAGGCACATAGATCAGGGCAAGCAGAATGCCAGTCACAATCTGGAGCATGAAACACGTGAGCGCGGCGCTGCCGAAAACATAGAACCAGCTTGCGGTCTCGCGCGGAACGGGGTGCTCGGCTGTCTCGCGAATGGGCTTGCCAAGCTGCAGCCGTAGATCGAACCAGTCACCGACTTTTTGGATCAGGCGCACGTCGGCTTCCCTCCCGCCTTATTTGCTACAGGCTGACCGGGAGTCGGCATTTCGCCCGCTTTGATCAGAAGTTTGCCATCTTCGATTTTGTAGTGGTACTGAAATAAACCACGTTCGGGAGGTCCGGACGCGCGGGAACCGTCTTGGTAGTAAGCGCCTCCGTGGCAGGGGCACATGAAGAGGCTCGACTGGGCGAACCAGCGAACTGGGCATCCCAGGTGCGCGCAGTTTATGGCAAAGACCTGGAAATTCTGATCGTCAACGTTTCGAACCCAGCATGCGATATCAGCGGTTTCGCCGTCCCAGGCATTCACGGCAGGATTTCGATACGTGGCGAGCCGAGTCTGCCCGGCAGGAAACTGTTCCAGCCCGCCGAGAGAAAGCCACGACTCATATCCGATCTGCCTTTCGCGAGTCACGGGAGAAACGAGATAGCGCACGATCGGCACGGCCAAAACAACTCCGACGATACCGTTAAGAAGCAAGCCGATTTTTACGAGCATCGCTCGTCTGGACATTCCGGTTTCTGCACTCATCGAGATCCTCCGTTGGCGGGATTCGTCGAAGCAATCGGGTACGGCCGTCCCGGAAGCGTTGGCCGTTGGCTGGAAAGCCACGCCACGACATCGGAAATTTCCTGGGCCGACATGGGCCGGCCCTCGACATTANNAAGCGACTGGTCACTTACCAGGGCAAGAAATGATCCGTCTACAATCGAGCTGGCCTTGCTCCCTCCGCCACTATTCGGTCCATGACAGGAGGAGCAGTAAGTTCGATAGGCGTCAGCACCACGTTGAGGATCGCCAGGACCCTGCGCTAAGTACGACGGTGGAATCTGAATGCCGAGCGCATCGGGCTTTGCCCAGGATCTGATTCCGCGCACAAGGGTCTCGATCTGTTTTTCAGTGAGCATTCCACCCGCACTCTGCGCGAAGGCGGGCATCGAAGTGCCCGGCACTCCGGTCGCAGCGGTGCGGCGAATCACGGTGTCGTCAGCAATTGCGAGAAAAACGGGATTAGCCAGAGCAATAGCTGCTCCACCCTCGCCGTTCGCTCCATGACATCCTGCGCAGTTCTGTCCATAAAGGACACTGAACTCCACGACTGCGCTCGGTGGCACTACCTCAGAGCCGGCCCGAGGTGCGCCGGGGGAACTGGTGCAGGCGGCGCAGACCAGTAGCGCGAATGCCGGGAGAGCAGCGAGAATAGCTCGACGGTTCATTGCTGGCGATTCTCTCCGTTCCTCTCGTCCATTACTCCTGGCGCCTCAATCCCGGCGCGGACGGCGAACGGAAGGTATTGCCAGGTACGTACGCGCTCTTGCCGGGAAACTACGATGCCAGCGACGATGCCGAATCCGATCTGAGAAATGACAAACCACAACCAGTCAATCCGGTGGTTGAGCACGGGATCGAGCGCTTCGAGGATGCTATGGATCAGACCCGTCCAGAGGATAGGGGCGATCACGCCTCCAAGCAGAATCGGTCGGCGCGGAAACATCGGAAGCGCGGCGCCATAAAGAAGCCCGACGAGCGAAGAACCTACCAAGTGAATGATCGTGGCGACGATCAAGGCGTTCCAATGAAACACGGAGATTTGCGCGATGGTCCACCGCTCCGGAAATAACCCAGCGGCCAAAAGATTGATCGGATACCACATCCCCTTGCCGCTGACAATTCCATAAAGGACTGCCAGGACGGCCATCGCTACACTTCCTGCCAAGCCGCCTTTGACACCGGCCGAAATCGGATAGATCTCCAGTGGCAGCCGTGCGCGGTGCAGTTCATGCGTGATCCATTCGACGCGAGCGACTTGCGGGCGACTGGTGGCCACCGTCGGCACTCCGTCGGCTACCGGCACAGACTCGCGCTTTTCGTGCGGCAGAACATCGAAAAACCATCCGACACCTCCGGCAACGGCGCAGATTGCACCAAGAATGCTGAGGGATACGCTGGTGACCAACCCGGCAAAGACGAGTGAAAGGCCGAAAGCCAGGATAATCGGCCACGCCGTCGGTGCGGGAAGGTCGATCGCGCGTGGCGTCTGTGCTGCCCCGGCGGGTGCTTCAAATGTTTCCGATGCCATCTTCCAGTCCTTCCCCTTATCGTCCAATCACGTAGACGACCGTAAAAACGACAACCCAAACCGCATCCACGAAATGCCAATAGAGAGACAAAACGTCGACACGTTCAGCGTGCTCCGCTCTCACGTTTCCCAAAAGCGTTAGCGCCATAACTATCGAGAGAGCAATAAGCCCCACCACGACGTGAAACCCGTGCAGTCCGACCAATGAGTAGTAAGTGGTCCCAAACAGATTCGTGCTGATCGTCAATCCGTCGTTGTAAATCAGGCGGTGCCACTCTGTGGCGGTCCCGTACAGAAAAGCGATACCTAGAGCGATGGTGGCGAACCACCAGACCGCAAAACCTCTCACGCCTTTCCGACGAAGAGCGCTGACGGCGAGGTGGATCGTCAGACTGCTGGAGAGCAAACAAATCGTGTAGAAGATCGGAACGCTGAGAACGTCCTTCGGCATCGGCCCCGTGAGGCTCTTGCCAGTGTAAAAAAGATACGCAACTACAAAGATAGAAAAAATTGCGGCCTCAGCAGCGATCAAGCCGAACATTGCGACGCGTCCGCGCACAGGACGGTCCCACTGAATTGTCTCGGCTACGGTCATGGAGGTCGCATTCACGATGTTCTCCTCATCATTCGTACTTCCAGTCAGGATCGTTCGGATGCTTCAAGTCCCAGAGCGGACGGCGGCTCTTGACTACCGGGATGGAAGCGAAGTTATACGCTGGCGGCGGTGAAAGTGTGGACCATTCCAGCGTCCAGGCGTCCCAAGGATCGCTGCCCGCAGCTTTTCCCTTGAAGTAGGACCACAGAAGATTGGTGACGAAAATTACTGTGCCCAGAGCTTGGAAGAACACACCAATCGTCACGATGAGATTCCAGACATCCCAGCCACGCCCGGGCTCATAGGTGTAGATTCGACGCGGCATGCCCAGCATGCCCGGAATGTGCATGAAATCGAAGGTCAGGTGGAACCCGATAAAGAACAGCCAGAAGTGGAGCTTACCCAGAGTCTCGTTACACATCTTTCCCGACATCTTCGGAAACCAGTAATAGAAAGCACCGAAGATCGTGAACAGAATCCCGCCCACGATCACGTAATGAAAATGTGCAACCACAAAGTATGAATTACTCAGCTGCCAGTCGAACGGCGCGGCCCCCAACATGATCCCGGTGAGGCCGGCGACCAAGAACTGGAAGAGAAAAGCAACGCAGAACAGCATCGGTGTTTTGAACTCAATCTTTCCTCCCCACATAGTGGCCAACCAGTTGAAGATCTTGATTCCGGTGGGAACCGCGATGGCCATTGTCGAGAGTACGAAGAAAGTGTTGGCGCTCGAGCTCATGCCAACCGTAAACATGTGGTGCGCCCACACACTCATGCCGATAAATCCGATGCAAATCGTAGCCGCCACCATAACCGGGTAGCCGAAGATCGCCTTGCGGGAGAACACGGGGATGATCTCGGATGCGAAGGCGAATGCCGGGATGGCAAGAACATAGACCTCCGGATGCCCGAAGATCCAAAAGAAGTGCATCCAAACCACGGCCGAGCCGCCAGCTTGGGTATCGAAGAAGTGGCCGCCAAGATATCGGTCGACAAGCAACATTGCCTGTGCCGCCGTAAGGGGGCTTATGGCAAGGATTACCATGCCGGACATGACAAGGTTGAGCCAAGCTAACAACGGCATTTTCCCCAAGCTCATCCCCGGGCAACGCATACAAAGAATCGTCGTTAGGATATTGATTGCCGTGCCGATGCTGCCGAAGCCCGACACGAGCAATCCCAACGTCCAGAAATCCGTGCTGTGTCCGACGGAAAACGTCCTTGATGTCAATGGTGCGTACGCAAACCATCCGACATCCGGAGCATTTCCGGCCTTATACAGACCGTTTGCTCCCACGAGGCTGAAATAGAGGAGAAAGCCTCCGAATGCCGTCAGCCAGAAACTGAAAGCGTTCAGGCGCGGGAACGCCATGTCCCGCGCGCCGATCATTAGAGGAATCAAATAATTGGCGAAACCGAACACCAGAGGCATCGCGACGAAGAAGATCATCGTGGTCCCGTGCATGGTAAACATCCGGTTGAAGACCTGCGGCGAGACGAAGTCATTGTGCGCGTGCATCAACTGGATCCGCATGATCCCTGCTTCGATCCCGCCGATCACTAGAAAAATCAGGGCATAGAGGATGTACAGAATACCCAGCCGCTTGTGATCGACGGTAGTAACCCATCCGTGGAGCGCATCGACCAGGGGACGCGATGCTGCTTCCGCCCTCGGCAATGCAATGGAATCACTCGACATCGCGCGATCTCCTCGGCATGTTCAATGGGTCCTTCAACGCAACGTCTCCAAATAAGCTGTTAATGCGTCCAAGTCACGATCGTTCAACTGCATCGCTGGCATTAGCGAACCGGGCTTGATCGCGTCGGGATTTCGAATCCAGAGCCGTAGGTTCTCAGGCGTATTAAGGGCCGCGCCGGCAGCAATTGTCTCTCGGCTCATCAGGTGTGTGAGGTCGGGGCCGAAACGCCCGGTCGCCATTGTGCCCGCCACGCTGTGGCAGTTGATGCAGGCCGTTGTTTCGAATACTCGTCGCCCTTCGGAAACGGTATCGGCCACGACCGCCGGCTCGCGTTGCTCCCGAATCCAGCGCTCGAAATCTTCTCGGGACTGCACGTAAACACTCAGGAGCATCTTGGCGTGTTGCGTGCCGCAGTACTGCGCACACTGGCCCAGATAGACACCCGTCTCATGCGGGTCGATCCACATGCTGTTCGGGTGGTTAGGAATCAGGTCGGTTTTGCCCGCTAAACGTGGCACCCAGAAACTGTGGTCAGTATCTGCCGACAGCAGTTTTATGAACGTCGGGGTCGGGTGATTGCCATCACTTACAGGAACATGTAATTCGTTGGCAGTCGCGACTCCCAGCGCCGGGTAGCGGAACTCCCACCAGAACTGGTGGCCGATGGCGGTCACTTCGATGGCGTTGTCAGGTCGCGCGGCGTTTTGAACGTCGGCAATCACTCGCGCGGTTGCCACGAGTAGGGTCAAAACAACTAGGACGGGGATAACGGTCCAGGCGATCTCCACCTGATTGCTGCCATACACCTGCGGAGGCTCGCGGCCGTCGTCATCGGCCCTTTTTCTGAACTTCACGACAGAGTAGGCAAGCAAGGTGAACACGACCACGAATATGGCTGCCGTGACCGCAAGTACGAACATAGACAATCCGAAGATTGACTTCGCTGGCGTCGAAACGGGCGCGAAGATGTTGGTGGGACTCGCAAAGGCCATCGGCTCTGCAAAGGCGTGGGACACCATCGAAGAAGCGATTAGCAGCGCCTTCTGAAGGGTGGATCTCTTCATACGATCTCTCTTGCTTCCCGGTGTGTTCGAGCGTGTGATCATTGGGGAGACTGTCCTGTCGCTTCAGTCAACTCATCATGGGCCTGAGCATAATCGAGCTGCGACTGCAGGAGCGTTGTCTGGGCCTCAAGCTCTTGAGCCACGGCCGCTTGGACCTGGGAGCGGAGGGATGCCCCTTGCTCGATCTGTTGCGTCGCGACGCGGCGGCTCTCCGTGCGCAGCGCCAGCAATTCCTCTGAAACTGCAACCATCTGCTGTGTACGCTCCAACTTGTTGTACGCGGCCCGTACGCGCAGTTCGACCTCGCCGCTGACGCGGGCCAAGTTCTCTTTTGCCTGGGCCAGTTGCGCGTCACGTTCTCGCACCACAGCCCGCTTCTTGCCTCCATCGAAAAGATCGAAGTTGAGATGAACGCCGAAAGTTCCGAAGTTGCGGGCGAGAAACGGAACATTGTTCTGGTAGCTGTAACGAGCGAAGGCTTCGACATCCGGCAGGTATTCACGCTTTGCCAGGCGAATCCCCGCAGCAGCCTGCTCCACTGCTGCTTGCGCTTCCGCGATTTCCGGGTGGGACTCCAAGGCCAATTCGAGGCACTCCTCGCGCAGACAACTACCCGCCGGAGGTGAAACTTGAGGATCGAGAGCTAGCTCTTTTTCGAGTGGAAAGCCGACCAACTCGTTAAACTGCATCCGCAAGTCGGAGAGTTGCAGATCAGTGCTCAACAGTTCCTGTTTGCCCTGGAGGGCCTGTGCCCGGCTCTCGATGAGGTCTGCTTCCAGGGTGCTGCCGTATTTCACTTGCTGGACACGCTCGCTCTGAAGGTCTTCGCTTGCAAGGATCTTCGCCTCGATCGCACTGCGGCGTGATTGCGCAATCAGGATCTTGTAATAGAGCTGATGAACTTTCAGTGCAATATCGTTCTGGACTCCGCGCGCCTTTCCGCGCGTCTCGTCCAGCTCAGCGCGCACGGCATCATTTCCGGCCTTCACCTTGAACAATTGGGTGAGCGGTTGTACTAGGCCGGTCCCACTGGTCATGAAGGTCGGCCCACCCTGATTGAGGACCAATGGCTGCGGAGGAATTAGAGTGCTCCCCACGACACCCAACCCTCCGGCAGGAATCTCAATGAACTGAGTGTCCGTTACGTGGACAAAAGCGCTGTCATTCCTCACAAGCGGAAAGTACGCGCTTCTGGCGACTTCTTTCGCATGCTGCTTCTCCTCGACCTTGAACTCGGCTATTCGTACAACGTGATTGTGCTTCAGGGCCAGTTCTACAGCCTCGCGAAGGGTGATAACCCGCGGCGAGATTGAATCGGTTTGTTGTCCGAACACAAAGCTGTGGCCTAAGAACAAGATGATGGCCATTAGCGCGACACGCTGGTTCACGGCTTAGCCTCTTCCGTTGAGGTAGAGCCCTGCAAGGAACCCAAGTCACGGAAGTTCATCGGCGATCGGTGTAGCATTGCGATCACAAACAGAACCCCGACACAGGTCCAAGCGACGAGATGGAAGGCATCAATAAACGTCAGCGCGTAGGCCTGCAGACGGACTTTGCCATCGACGATGCCCAGGGCTCGTCCTGCGGCCCCGGCCAATCCGTTCGATTTCGCTGCCAAGCCTACCGTCAGGTTTCGCACCGTACCTTCGCTAATCCAGTCGCCCCTCTGTACCTGGAGTCCCAGCAGGTTCGAATGCAGTTTCTCGTGCTCGGCTATGAAACGGCCCATTACGGCCACGCCGATCTGCCCTCCAAACAACCGTATCGTGTGGAAGAATGCGGAGAACGTCAGTGCTCGCTGCGGCACCTCTAGTGCTCCCGAAAAGATGGCCTGCAATATCAGGGACGAAACCAGTCCCATGAAGGCCAACGATTGTCCAACAGCCATGAGCAGCTCCGTCCGGAAATAGTTCTCGGCCGTCCAAGTGCTGGTGAAATTGGCGTTTATAAGGCACGCGAACGCAATCGAGGCAAAACCGATGGCCATGAGCAGACGTGTGTCGAAGCCTCGGTTAAGAAGAATGGCGCCAAGAAACGCCAGGAGGAGCTCTGGGAGTGCTGTCCAAAAAATTG
Source organism: Acidobacteriaceae bacterium (assembly GCA_003156615.1). The sequence continues at coordinate 10,665 of PMHI01000478.1, forward strand.
CTGGGCCGATTTGAGCCGCGTCAAAACCGCGCACCGCAAGCGATTGCGGAATAATCAAGATAGTGGCGAGAAGAACGAAGCGAAAGGCGAACAACCCAACCGCCAGCAAATTCGTGTTCCATTTGCGGAGGTAAGGCAAATCCACCAGCGGATTAGGACTGCGCAGGCGACGAACAAGACTGCAGATCAACAAGAATGCTCCACCGATAAACAGAGCTGTGAACACTCCTGAGCGCCACCAGTCGAGCCGCTGTCCCTGATCGAGCGCGGCGAAGACCAAGGCGAAACCAGCACTGGCGTAGAAAAACCCAATGAAGCTCGGCGCAGTTCGAGAGTTTTGTGGCTTCGGTGACTCGGGTATTCCGAAATAAATGCATGCCATCATCACGGGCGTGATGACTGCCGAGGTCCAGAACATCCATTCCCACGAAAGATGCTCCCGGTAGAAACCATAGAGAGAAGGCGCAAAATTGACGGCCCCTTCGACGCAAGTGGCGTAGAGTGCTACCGTGAACGCAAGATAGCGGAGGGGGATGTTGCGCAGGGCAAAGGTTAGGGTCAGGGGATAGAAAGTTCCGGAAGTCAGGCCTGCGATCGCGAGCAAGAAAATCAACAAGCTGTAGGTGTGGACTAACGGAAGTAGAGCAGAAACCACGATAAACATTGCGGCGGAAACCAGCAGAGTTCGTCGCGTTCCCAACAAGGCTCCCAGATATACAGTGAACGGCCCGATGAACATGATGGCGGCGTTGAATGCGCTCGCGATCCAGGCTCCGTCATCAAACCCAATTCCCACATTCCCTTTGAGATCCGCCAAACCGAGAGATAACAGGCGGCCAGCCAGGGTTACGATCCCAGCGCCCATGACGACGCCTAGAATTCCCAGCAGCGGACTATGAGACAAATCCGACGGCAGGGCGGCGACCATACTGGCAGGGCCGCCTGGGCGCTTAGTCGAAGAAATCGTAATGGTCGTGGCACTCATGATCTATTTGGCTTACTTTCTGATTCGCACTTTTACAACCGCAGACAGCCCAGGTCGTAACTCGGACGTAAGAGCCGAGCTATCGAGGCTGATTTTCACCGGCACCCTCTGCACAACTTTCGTGAAATTCCCGGTGGCGTTATCGGGAGGTAGAAGTGCGAATTGCGATCCGCTTGCCGGTGCAATCTGCAGAACTTTTCCTTGGATAACCTGGCCGGGATAAACGTCAATACGAATCTCCGCAGTGTCTCCAATTCTTATGTTGGTCAGCTGGGTCTCACGGAAATTCGCTTGCACCCAGCGTGTGTTCTCCACAAACGTGATTACCTGGGTACCGGGGGATACAAGTTGGCCTGGTCGTACTTGTCTCTCCCCGACGGTACCGTCGGCGGGGGCAAGGATCTTGGTGTAGCCCAAATTCACCTGGGCCACCGCGAGTCCGGCCTGCTTGGCATGAAGGTCGGCAAGAAGCTGCATCCCTTGCGATTCCAAAACACTTTTGCTGCGCTTTTCCGCTTCGACCGCCAATTCATTACTGTGGAGGAGGGTTCGAGCCTGCGTCAGGTCGGCCTCGCGACTAGCGGCCTGAGCAGCGAGCCGCCGCTCGTCCGCAATGGCAGTCTCGACTTTCTGTTGAGTCGTGGAATGTGTATTGAGGAGGGCTTCTTGTCGCGTGCGTTCTTCCTGGGTGCGCAATACATCCGCTTGAACTGCTTCCTTGCCGGCCTGGGCCGCGGCGATCTGGGCGTTCGCCTGATCGATTCCTGCAGCTGCCCGATCAATCCGTGAATCCTGGAGACTGCCCTGGCGCCGATTATTTACAATGGCGGCTTTCGCCGCCTCCACGGCAGCCTCAGCTTGGGCAAGCTGCGCTTTGTAGTCCTCATCTTCCAGTCGAAGCAGCACATCCCCTTTGTGCACCTGCTGGTAGTCGCCAACTTTCACCTCACGAACAAGACCGGGCACCTTCGTACTGAGAGGCGTGAGATCGCCGCGTACAAACGCGTCATTCGTAACTTGCTCGCTCGCGCTTCCTTCCCATGTATTCCAGTTGCGCGTTAGCGTGACAATGACCGCCGTCGCCAGTAACAGTACAAGAATAGGTATGCCGTACTTTTGCCAAGTTGCCTTGAGCCCTGAAGGCCCCTGTTCAACGCGTGTTGGCGAAAGCGGCGAGACGGGTGCGGCTGCCATGATCAATCCCCTCCTATAGTCAGGGCTTCAAGCGGCAACATTGGGACGCTGGTCATTGATATATCCTCGATTCGCAAGTTGATCGCTTATCTTCTTTGCTCCCATTAGCTGCGTTTGCCTCGTAGGACCCGGAACGTTCAGCGAGGGAGCAGGTTGGTAGTGGCCAGATCGATTATTTCGTCTCCTCTTCCGCTGAGAATCGCTCGCATCATGTACAAACTGAATCCCAAGGCCTGCTCCAACATGATTGTGGGAGGCATCGAAAGCTCCTGTCGGTTTACCTTTACGTCCACGAGACATGGGCCATCATGGTCCAGTGCAGTTTGTAAAGCCGGCCGAAGATCTTCCGGCGCTTCCACTCGAATTCCCATTATGTCGGCGGACTCCGCCAGCTTGGCGAAGTTGGGATTCACCAAGTCTGTGCCGTAGGAGACCCATCCAGCGGCCTTCATTTCCAGTTCCACGAATCCGAGCGCGCCATTGTTGAAAACGACAACTTTGACCGGCAGGTTGAGCTGCCGCAACGTCAACAGGTCGCCCAGCAACATGGCAATGCCTCCGTCCCCCGACAGAGTAATGACCTGTCGACCTGTCGCCGCGGCCTGTGCGCCAATAGCTTGAGGGAGCGCGTTAGCCATCGAGCCATGGAGGAACGAACCCAGCAGCCGCCGTTTGCCGTTCATGCGCAGGTAACGCGACGCCCAGATCGTAGGCGTACCTACATCGCATGCGAAGATTGCGGTTTCCGACGCCAACTCATCGAGCAGTTTTGCCACGAATTGCGGATGAATGGGAGTGCGCCCCGGACTACCTGCCGCCAGTTCGTCCAGGCCTGTGCGAGTGTGGGCATAATGTCTCAGGCAAGCATCGAGGTAGTGTCGATCGGATTTGTCCTCAAGCAAGGGAAAGAGAGCGTCTAGGGTCTCTTTTACGGTGCCCACAACGCCCACATCCACTCGTGTTCGACGGCCGATCTGCTCGCCGCGCATGTCGACTTGGATAATCTTCGCGTCTCTTGGATAGAACTGCTGGTATGGGAAATCGCTGCCCAGCACCAGCAACGCCTCACAGTTCATCATGGCTTGATAACCAGAGGCGAACCCGAGAAGTCCGGTCATCCCGACGTTGTAGGGATTGTCATACTCAATGAATTCCTTTCCACGCAACGCGTGGACGATCGGAGCCTTCAGCCGCCCCGCTACCTCTATCAGCTCCGCGCGTGCTCCGGCGCAGCCCGCGCCGCCGAGAATGGTGACGGTCTCTGCGTCGTTCAGCACTTTCGCCGCTTTCTCCAACGTCTCTGATGAGGGCAGCGTACCTGAGGGCGAGTAATCAAAGTCGAGAGATAGTGGTTGCGAATTACAGTTCCTCAAGGCGATGTCGCCGGGAATGACCACGACCGCCACACCTTGTTTCGCGACGGCAGTCCGCATGGCGATCCCGAGCACGCGCGGCATCTGTTCAGGTTGCGAGACCAATTCGCAGTAGTGGCTGCAGTCCTTGAATAAGTGCTCCGGGTGAGTCTCCTGGAAATAACCGCTTCCGATTTCGGAACTGGGGATTTGTGCAGCGATCGCAAGTACGGGCACGCGCGTGCGATGACAGTCATAAAGACCATTGATAAGGTGAAGATTCCCGGGACCACAACTGCCGGCGCACACGGCGATTCGTCCAGTGATTTGGGCATCGGCTCCTGCGGCGAAGGCCGCTGTTTCTTCATGACGCACGTGCAGCCAGTCAATTTGTGTACTTTTTCGTATGGTGTCCGTCAGACCGTTAAGCGAGTCCCCCACAACACCGTAGACCCGTTGTACTCCGGCCGCGATTAACGTCTCGACGAACACCTCACTAACGGTCTTAGCCATAGTTCTCTCCTGAGTCAGAATCGGCCAGCGAGCGTGACGGACGTTCATGAGTGTGCGGCTGGATGCCGTCTTCGGTCCGAGTGATCATCTCCAGTGCGAAGATGAAAGACTCGTACGGCTTGCCGGTCGCTTGTTGTAGGCCCATTTCACAGGTTCGGTTCGCTGACAGGTAGACCTCGGTAGGATGCGTGTCGAGGTAAGCCTTTTCTTCCCGCGTCGCCGAGACAACGAGCTCAGGGTGCAGTAAGCCGCGATCGCCGGCGGTTCCGCAGCACGTCGTTCCGATTGGCACGATCACTTCGTGAGCGACGGCGCTCACTATCTCGATGAGCTTCTTTTCGAGACCGAGATGAATCGTGGAGCATGTGGGATGTACCGCCGCGCTGGACAGCTTTCGTTTGATGTGGAGGCTTGGGAGTAGTTGGTGAGCCCAGGCGATCGCGTCGAAGATCTGGATCTTGTTGAACCGCCCCTGTCGCTGGGCGTCGATGTGGGTTCGTACATCGTCCAGTAGGCCGTGAGTGCATGAGACAGCGTCGATCACAACAGGTAGGGTGCCTGCATTGCTCCAGTCCCACATCGCGTCCGCGATCGCCGTGGCCATCCATTCATGCCCGAGCCGGTAGCCCTTGGAACTCCATGGCGTTGCACAGCAGAGGCCGCGCACGTTATCGGGGATCCATATTGGTTGCCCGGCTTGGGCGGATAGCGCGACCAGAGCCTCGGGAAGACTCGGTCGCCGCGCCATGCCGGGCGCACGGCCGAAGATGCGATTGATGCACGCCGGAAAGTAGACGGCTGCGGCGCCTTGCCGCGAAGTCTCGGGAAGTTTGCGTGGCGCCTTCTGAGGCATCGGTCCAGGGACGGACGGAACAAGGTCTTGGCTCAGGGCCATCCTGACCACGGCAGTCAAGCCTGTTAAGGCACTAACGCCGACGACTCTTGAAATGAGATCAACCGCACCCATTCCCATTCGGGCGAGAGCTTCGACGCGTCGCCAACGTTTGGCGATAGCTAGCGCAACTTTCTCCCGAGCGTCGGTGTTTTCACACTGACGGAACGACTTCATCAACGCCCCAGTGTTGATCGATACAGGACAAGCAACGGCGCATGTTCCATCGGCGGCGCACGTCTGTATGCCGTCGTATTCAAATTCCTTGAGCAGTTGCGCAAACATCTGCGAGCCGCTCGGCTGTCGCGCCATCTCGCGCCGGATGACGATGCGCTGGCGCGGTGTCATGGTGACGTTACGCGACGGGCAAACCGGTTCGCAGAAGCCGCACTCTATACAATGGGTGGCATCTGAGATGTTCTCGATCGTGGGGGTCGACTTGAGTCGCCGAAGATGGATCCCGTCGTCGCGACTCAGGACGCTGTCGGGTGCCAGTACGCCCTGCGGGTCGGCTAACTTTTTGATCCGCCACATCATCTCTGTCGCCTTATCGCCCCATTCACGGCGTACGAAAGGGGCCATATTGCGCCCAGTCCCGTGCTCGGCCTTAAGCGAACCGTCGTATTTGTCGATCACAAGTTCGACTAAGTCATCCATGAATCCGCCGTAGCGTTTCAGATCTGCGGGGTCGTCCAGTCTGGGCGTAAGTGTGAAGTGCAGGTTGCCAAAGGCCGCGTGTCCTGCCACGCCAGCCAGAAAGCCATGCTTGATCAGCAGCGCCTGCAGATCGTGTGCTCCTTCGGCGATCCGTGCCGGAGGAAAGCAGACGTCCTCATTGAGGACCGCCGTTCCTTCCGGCCGCAGCTTGCCGACGATCCCGAGCAGGCCTTCGCGTATCCGCCAGTCAATCTCGATCGCCTCGGCGTCACGTGTGAAATCCAGAGGATGGAGTAGATTCGAGCCGGCGACCAGCGCGCGTGCCGCGGCTTCGGCTTGGTCAAGTGCCGCGTCGTCCGCGGCTGCAAACTCGACCAGAAGAGCTGCGGCCTTAGGATCAAGCGTCCTCCAATACTCGGGCGTCCCCGGAAAAGCCTGGGCAGCGGCCTCCAGGGCTGGCGCGACCATGAGCTCGACGGCCTCAGCGCCGAGGGACACGAGGCCCGGCACCAGCGCAACGGCCTCGTCGATTGACGGCAGAGAAATCCATGTGACGCAGGTTGCGCCCGGCGCCGGAAGCGTGTTTATCACTACTTCACCCATGAATGCGAGTGTTCCCTCGGAACCAACGACGAGGCGACGGAAGATCTCCAACGGAGTGTCGGCGTCGAGAAGAGCATCAAGCCGGTAACCGGTTGTGTTTCGGATCGCAAATTTGTGGCGCACTCGGTCGGCGAGAGCACGGTCGGCAATCAGCTCGGCGCGCAGCTTGAGCAGGCCCTGTGCGAGGTTGGGTTCGGCTCGCATGAAGGCCGCTTCAGCATCGAGCTGCGCCGTATCGATGACAGTTCCAGAGGCCAGTACGAGAGTCATTGATCGGACGGTATGGTAGGAGTCGCGTTCAATCGTGCACCGCATCCCACCGGCGTTGTTGGCGACGACGCCACCGATAGTGCAGGCGTCGATGCTCGCTGGGTCGGGCCCCAGCCGCCGTCCGTGTCTGCGTAGAAGGGTGCGGGCATGCCCGAGAATGACGCCGGGCCGGGCACGAAGCGCCAGTCCTCTGTCCTCGATTGACATTCCGTACCAATGACGGCGTACATCGATAAGGATGTCGTCGGACTGCGATTGTCCGCAGAGGCTCGTCCCCGCAGCGCGGAAAGTTGCGTGATGTCCTTTCTCGCGGCAGTAGTTCAGTAGAGCTACGATGTCATCAATAGTGCGCGGCGTTACCACGATCTGCGGAATGAGGCGATAGGGGCTGGCATCAGAGGCGTAGCGGACAAGATCAATTGCGCGGTGCAGAACCTGATCGGCGCCGATCAGCGCACTAAGCGCCCGGCGCAAATCCTGCGGCGCGCCGGAGGCCAGCTCTTCGGCAACGCGATCTTCGGCTGGGTTACCCGGCGGGTGGCCGATTCGAGCGGTGTCTGGCTGTAGTAGCGCCATGATGGCTTGGTCTCCTAGTCTCGTGCGGTCAGCGTTCGATGATCCGGTTGGTTATTCGGCCAATTCCCTCGATCTCGACTTCGACTGTGTCGCCGTCGTGCAGAAACATTGGTGGTTTCCTGGTGGCTCCGATGCCGCCCGGCGTGCCCGTCGCGATAAGGTCGCCAGGCTTGAGCGTCATCGCGCCTGACGCGTAAGCTGCTATTTTGGCGCCTGAGAAGATGAGATTTGACGTGTTGCCGTCTTGCACGGTGTTGCCGTTAACGCGGGTCTGAATTCGTAGTTGATCAGGATTGGGGACTTCGTCCGCCGTAACGATCCACGGGCCAAGCGGTCCTGAGCTGTCGGTGTTCTTGCCGAGCGTCCAGCGCTCGCTGGCCATTTGAAATTTGCGGGCGCTGAGGTCGTTGAAACAGGCGTAGCCGAGGAAGCCGGCTTGGGCTGCCTCAGGTGTGACGTCTCTGAGCTCTTTGCCGATGACAACGGCCAACTCGCCTTCCCAGTCGAAGTTGTTATCGCGCGGTGGGATGGGAATGGATTGGCCATCGACAGCCAAGGTGGAGCGCCAGCGCGCGAAAATGTCGGGCTGCTCTGGCACCTTAAAGTGTGCTTCCTGGGCGTGGGCCAGGTAGTTCAGACCCGCGCACAGCACGCGGGCGGTATCGGGCAGTGGCGGAACTTGAACCAAGTCCGCAATCGCCTCTACGCCGGATCGCGCCTGGGCAGCTGCCACTAGACTCTGCTGCGGGTCGGCCCAGAACTCATCGAGGTTGGCGAATGGCAGCGCTTTGTTGTCGAGGATCCTGGCTATGATTCGGCGGTCGCCCTTTTGATAAGCGATGAGCTTCATTAGTAGGTCTCCTTGCTCTCTGAGACGAAGTCAATGTCTTGTGGTCAGCCGGTCCAGCCTTCGAGGAAACGTAGCAGTTCTTCATTGACAATGTCCGGCCTCTCCTCCTGACAGAGGTGTCCGCATTGAGGCATACCGCGACCGCGGACGTCTTCGGCCATTCCGCGCCATACATCCAAAATGTTGAAGAAGCGACTGTTCACCTCGAAGTCCTCGCCCCATAGAACGAGGACCGGGCAGGTTATCAGTTGTTCGACATCCACCTTGTCCTGCTTCACGTCCTCAGCAGTCGCACGATAGTCCATCGCAGAACCGCGAACGGCTCCCGGTTGCTGGTAGGCACGGACATAGACGTCGATCTCCTCGGGAGAGAGCAACTCGGGGTTGTACGACCATGAACGGTAGAAGTGGGTCAACCACACCTCCTCGCGTCCGGCGATGAGGGCCTCCGGCAGATCAGGAACGCCAAGAAAAATGGAGAACCAAGCGGTGTGATTCAAGCCGGGGCTCGAATTCTCTACCAAGATTCTGGTGGGGACGTTATCCAACGCGGCGAAACGGTCGATCCGGTCCCTATGGTCCTTGGCGAAACGCGTTCCCACCCTTGCACCTCGGTCATGACCGATGATGGGGGCGCGCTTGTGCCCATGGTGGTCCATCAGTGCCGCGAGGTCGTTGGCCATAGTGCGCTTGTCGTAACCCGAGTGCGGCTTCTCGGTATCGCCGTAACCGCGGAGATCGGGAGCGATGATTGTGTACCGCTCCGCGAGCACCGGTATCTGCTTGCGCCACGCGAACCAGGTCTCCGGAAAGCCGTGCAACAGATAAACCGGCGGGCCGCCTCCGGCAGTCACCCAGTGCTGAGTGATCCCGTTGAGGCGAGCGGTATGATGTGTCACTCTCAGCGATACGGTCAAAGTATCCATTCCCCCTCGCTCTCTTTTTGTTTCGCAACCAGAATGAACGTGATTGGATTTTGTGACCACACCAAATGCCGTGGTTTTGACACTACATTTTTCTGTAGGGGATTCGGCGGGGAAGTCGGCGATGCAAGTCGGCGCTTCCCCTGCTTCTACTCTCGGCAGTTTCTTGATATTCGCGGCGTAGGATGGTGCTTTGGTAGAGACACAAACAACGATTACAATTGCCGGGATAAGGCATAGCTATGGTTCAGGCCAAGCCAATTCGCATTCTGAGCGTAGAAGACCATCCGGTCTTCCGCCAAGGACTGGCAGCGATCGTCAGTGCCGAGCGCGACATGCTTCTTGTTGGGCAGGCGTCAAATGCGGTCGACGCTGTAGCTGAATTTCGTCGTCATCGGCCCGACATCACTTTGATGGACTTTCGGCTTCCTGGTTCAGATGGCACTGACGCTCTCATTGCAATTCGTGGCGAGTTTCCGCAAGCCCGCATCATCATGCTTACAACCTCCGATGGCGATGGCGACATCCAGCGTGCGATGCGAGCAGGAGCCTCGGGCTATATCCTGAAGAGCATGCATATGGACGAGTTGCTGAGCGTGATCCGGTCGGTTCACGCTGGCCGGCGGCACATTTCGCCCGAGGTGGCGGCCCGCCTCGCCGAGCATCTGGGTGACGACGATCTTACGGCTCGAGAGTTGGACGTTCTTCGACTCATTAGAGATGGCCATCGCAACAAACAGATTGCCGATCAACTGGCGATTTCGGAGAATACCGTCAATTTTCACATAAAGAACCTGGTGGACAAGCTCCAGGCCAATGATCGGACGCACGCGGTTACCATCGCGCTCCGGCGTGGCCTGCTACAAATCTGATCGCGTCGCAAAAGACTTGCGGAAAACCGCATGCCGGCGACTTCAATGTGCCCCGTTGCTCCCTGCATCGGGCGACACACTCCAGAAACCTGCTACCAGATCTTATGGTTGGCCCGGAAAACTCTGCGAATCGCAATCAGTCCAGATTGGATGTTTGGTCTTTTCAGCGAAAAATGGCCCTTATCCTTCTGACTAGAGACCGTCGAACAGGCATCTTCTCCCGGAAGATGATGCCGCCAGGGACTATTAGACTAATCTCAGTTCCCGAGTTCGAGGAACTCACGAGCGTGAGCTTGCCTCCGATGCGAGCGGCACGCTCCCGCATTCCTTGCAGTCCGAAGTGTCCGTCCTTCCCCCGATCCGCAATAGCGGCGTCAATCCCCGTGCCATTGTCAAGGACACGCAGGGCCAGGTCGTCAGCATATCTGAGTTCTACTTGCAAGCGACTGGCCCCCGAATGTGTACATGCGTTGCGGATGGCTTCGTAGCCGATACGGTAAATTTCATCACGGACAATGGGATGCATTTCTCTGGCATCGCCAAGTACAGAGAATGTGACCCCCATCGACCTTGGGATTCCCCCGTCTTCGGTTACGCGCCGGAGAGCTTCAGCGAGATCGTTAGTCCGCGTCGTCGCCGTGCGCAGAGAGTTCAGCGCTGCTCTCCCCTCCTGGGTTGCCTGTCCAAGCCAGGCGGATAGCTGTTCCATGGCTCGACGCATTTCAATGAGATCTGTGGAGGGCCTTAGCGCTTGATCCGCAACCAACTTGCTGCCTTGGATGGTCTGGAGGAAGGTATCATGCAACTCCCGCGCCATTCGCGTGCGTTCTGCCAATCGCTCGTCGAAGCGGGCGGCGATGGCTCTGGAAATTCGCAGAACGCGTAATCTGAACGTGGCGCATATGATGCCGCCACCTAAGATAATGCACAGCGCTCGGAACCAGTTTGTTTGATACCACGACGGCGCGACGCTGAAGTCCAACACGGCGCCGGCTTCGTTCCAGACGCCATCGTTATTACATGCGATCACGCGAAACCTGTATTTCCCCGGTCGAAGATCGCTATAGAAAGCTTGCCGCCTTGTTCCCGGCTCCTGCCAGGTCGCATCGCGGCCATCCAGCTTGTAGCGAAAGCGCACTTTCTGCGGAACTACAAAGCTCAGCGCCGTATAGTCAATTTCGAGATCACGTGTAAGCGGAGGAAGACGAAGATCCTTGCCCGGAGGATAGTTCTTTCGGTCGGCAATAAGCCCTTCAACATGAACCGGCGGAGGTAGTGCATTCCTACTGAGATGACCCGGATCGATCATTTGCAGCACGTCACCATTTGCAAACCACAACCGTCCATCGGGAGATCTTGCGGCTCCCTCAAAAGGGGCACGGCCCGGTTGGACACCATCAAATACGTCAAGAATCTTAAGCTGCACCGTGACGTCAGGCTGTCCCCACCATCGTTGCAATTCCTCACCTGCAATTTCGACGAGCCCGCACTGCGTGTATAGCCAAAGAGCCCGTTGGTCGTCCTCAATGAGTGCATACACAGTATTGCAAGGAAGGCCGTTCTGGACTGTGAGAGTCTGCTGTTTTCCTTCCCTCCATGCGACAACTCCTAGCGGTGTTGCTCCTAATACCGAACCATCGGAATTCACAATGAGCTGACTTACGCGAGAGTCCTCCCCGTGTTTGAAAGGGAAGGTTTCTGTCTTGCCCTGCCGATATCGAGCCAGATCGCCATTCATTAGACCTAACCAGATGCCGCCTTGGGGATCGGCCGCCACTTTGCGGGCCGCCGGCATCAGCGGCACTGGAAACTCTTCTTGGACCTTGAAATCGTGAATCCGAATGAGCGTCCTGGGAGGGCCAACAGTTTCAACCCAGATGTTGTTGTCTACATCTTCCGTCATCCCGACAGCTAGTCCGATCGGTCTGCCATCCGGTCTCTCAATCCTCCTGAACTTTCCATTCTCGTAAATCGACATTGTGCGATCTACGCCGACCCACAACCGGCCCGCATGATCTTCCAGCAGCGACGTAACCTGATTCCCCGGCAAGCCTTTCCCGGCTTGAAATGAAGACATCCGGTCCTGATGAATGGCACCCAAAGCAGCATCACCTCCTATCCAGACAGTGCCATCTCGTGCGGCGAGAACACCATCCACCTCTGGCGTGGCTAGTCCTTCACGGGTTGAAAAGGTAGTAACGGGAACATCACGAAAACAATCAATGCCCTTTGTCGTCGCAACCCACAGATTGCCTTCACGATCCTCATAGAACGCGTTCAGTTGCGCGGAGTCGCCGGAAAGACCATCCGCACTGCGAAAATGATCCACCTTGCGACCACGAACACGGTAAATGCCCTGGTTGTCCGTCCCAATCCATAGACCATTTTCGCGGTCCAAGAACAACGCGAAAACCTCCAGCGTGCTGCCATCCAGTTCGGGCGTGACAAATGTCTTCCAGGCGCCTTGCACCAGTTGCTGTAATCCCAAGCCTCGGCCAGGCAAGTCTATTCCAACCCATATGGAGCCATCGGGGTTGGCGGCAAGGCTCTTTGGCCCGTTTATCCCTTGGTGCGACTTTAATTTCGTTAACATGAACGTGCTGGACGAGCCTGGCTTCCAGCGAAAAACGGTTGTATCGCTACCGAGCCAAAAGTTATCCAGGCTATCCTCGATAAGAACTGCCCCAGAGTCGGCACCTGGGAGTCCATCTGCCTTCCCATAGCACCGCATGCCGGTGCCAATGATCTGGCAAAGACCTCCGGCCGTATCGCTTCCTCGGCTACGCGTGAACCAGACTGTTCCATTGCGATCTTCAATAATGGAATTGATGAGTTCCGGCGTGATCAGATAGGTGGTTAGGTGCTGATTGTCCCAGTGGCTCAGACCACCTTCCATCCCGATCCATAGACTCCCATCGCGCGCACCCAAAAGAGAAGAGACATAAGAGGACGGCAGATGCGTTCCATCTGGAGGAGTCCACGGAACGAATCGCACGCCATCGAAGTGCAGCAGACCGGCTTCGGTTCCGATCCACAGATATCCATCCGTAGTTTGTGTAATTGCATGCGGCGCGCCGCTAAAGACTCCGTCCTGAATCCTCCATGTGGTGTGTGCGTATTGGGAGATGTGGCGGGACGGATCGACTGCCCAGAGCGAGCTTACTGCGAAGAGAAATAACAAAAGGGAAAGAAAATGGCGTCGCGGAACTCCCAACGCCTCTGCTTTTGGAGCAGAGTCTGCACGCCGCTTTTCGAGTGGGCTCACGGCCGATCTGAGCTCCTTCTCCCGAACAACATACATGCACCGCGAAATGCTGCAAGATCTGTGAATCTTTAAATAACTCCGGCCACAAACGCTGGGATCCCGTTTAAGCGCATCCGTGACCCTACCGAGTTTCCTGCTTTCGCGGAACACCAAGATCTATAGCCAGTATCCTACATTTTTCTGTAGTCCTTGGAATGCGATCAAATCTGTAGCAGGGATATCGATCACCTACGGAAAAATGCAGTGAAAAAACTACTAGG
>PMHI01000439.1 GCA_003156615.1 Acidobacteriaceae bacterium
TCCTAAATGCGTTCCGTAGGGCAGGTCAGGGCAAGCAGGTTCCTGGTGAGTCTCCCTAACTAAAATCCTTAACCACAGAGAATGCAGGGTTACACAGCCTAGCTATCGCTAAGCTCGAAGCCGCCTGGATTCGCTTCGTATAAACTGAAATAGTCATGACCACAACCACCCTCAATTCCCTGGCCCAGGCTTCTTCCGCCTACCTGCGCTCTGCCATGCACCAACCTATTCGATGGCATGAGTGGGGCGAGGAAGCGTTCGCCGCCGCTAGGCGGGAGAACAAGCCGATGCTGCTCGATATTGGTGCGGTGTGGTGCCACTGGTGCCATGTGATGGATCGGGAGTCTTACGACGATCCGGAAGTTGCGGCGATTGTGAATGAGCACTTCATTGCGGTGAAGGTGGATCGCGACGAGCGTCCAGACATCGACAGCCGCTACCAGGCTGCGGTCAGCGTGGTCAGCGGGCAGGGCGGATGGCCGCTCACCGCATTTCTCACTCCCGATGGCAAGCCGTTTTACGGCGGCACTTATTTTCCGCCGAACGACGGTTACGGGCGACCCAGCTTCAAGCGCGTCCTCGTCAGCATTGCCAACGCCTACAAGGAAAAAAATGGCGACGTGATGGAGCAGGCGAAGATGGTGGAGAGCGCGATGGCGCAGGCGGAGTCGTTTGCGGGGCGCGGCGGAAGAGTTTCAGCGGGCATTATCGCCGCGATTCAGAAGTCTGCCTTCAGCATGTTTGATCCGCAGCATGGAGGGTTTGGTCAGGCTCCTAAGTTTCCGCACCCTTCGGCGCTGGATTTGTTGATCGAGCGCTACGCTGTAAGTGGGGCTTCGCTCCGCCGGACCCTTCGACTTCGCTCCGGGCAGGCTCCCGAGGGCGACCGTCCCCACACCGACCTTGCCGCAAGCGAAGAGCGGCTTCGTAATGTCATGGTCACTACCCTTGAGCACATGGCGAACGGCGGGGTTTACGACCAGTTAGCTGGAGGATTCCATCGTTACTCGGTCGATGAGCGCTGGGTGGTGCCGCACTTCGAGAAGATGTGTTATGACAACTCCGAGCTGTTGAAGAATTACGTACATGCCTATCAGGCCACGGGTTCGGAATTCTTTGCGGATGTAGCGCGCGACATCGTCCGCTGGATGGACGAGTGGCTGAGCGACCGCGAGCGTGGCGGCTTTTATGCTTCGCAGGATGCCGACATTTCCATGGATGACGATGGCGACTACTTCACCTGGACACTGGACGAGACCCGCGCTGTGCTCACGGAAGAAGAAGCGCAGGTTGCGGCGCTGCAATACGACATCAACGAGGTCGGCGAGATGCACCACAATCCGGCGAAGAATGTGCTCTACCTGCGCGCCCCGATCGAAGAGATTGCCCGCCGGATGAGCCTCAGTGCCGAGCGCGTGAAAAGCTTGCTCGATTCCGCGAAGAAGAACATGTATGCGGCGCGTCTCGAGCGGCCAACCCCTTACGTCGACAAGACGGTTTATGTGGGATGGAACAGCATGTGCGTGAGCGCGTATCTGGAAGCGGCGAAGGTTCTTGGGCAGGACGATGCTCGGTACTTCGCATTGCGCTCGCTGGACCGGGTTTTGGCGGAGGCTTGGAAGCCGCAAGGCGACAGACTCAACGAAGCGGGCGAGTCGCCCGCTTCGGCGCGACTTCTGCATGTGGTTGCTTACTCCGATCCGAAAGCCGGGCATCGTGAGGTTTCCGGTCTGCTCGACGATTACGCCGCAACCGCGATTGCCTGCCTCGATGCCTATGAGGCGACTGCCGACCTCAGCTACTTCAAATTCGCGCGGGCTATTGCCGATGCGATGATCGCGCGTTTCTTCGATGCGGTTTCGGGAGGGTTTTTCGATGCCGAACCGGCTGGCGAGGGCAAGAGTCTGGGCGTGCTCTCCAGCCGCCGCAAGCCGCTGCAGGATTCGCCCACGCCGGCAGGAAATCCCATGGCGGCAATTGCGTTGCTGAGATTGCATCACTACACGGGCGATGGCGGGTATCGAGATAAGGCCGAGCAGACGCTGGAAGTTTTTTCCGGCGTGGCAGAGCAGTTTGGAATTTTCGCTGCGACCTACGGGGTCGCGGTCCTTCATCTGTTGGAGAATCCCGTGCAGGTGGTGGTGATCGACGCCTCTGGATCAACCGATGAAACGGCCTCCGCACTTGCCGCCGTGGCTACCAGTGCTTTCGCCTTCAACAAGAGCGTGCTGCGACTGACAGCGAACCAGGCGGTTGCCGGAAACCTTCCTCCCACGCTGGCCGCGACCATCCCCGGCCTGCCTCAGTTGAACTCGGGCGCGTCGTTTGCGGTTCTGTGTTCCGGCTTTGCCTGCCAGCCGCCGCTCACGGATCCCACTGCATTGGCGCGTGCGCTCGAATCCGCCCTCGAGACGCAAACATAGAAAAGAAGCACCCCTCGGAAAAGCCAAAAAACAGGGCCGACGGTTTATGTATGAAGTCCGTCAGCCCGAGGATTGCGAGCCTAGGTTCGGCCCAAGTTACCGGAGGTTACTTTGGTGACCTTGCGGCCGTCCCTGACCTCCGGTTAACTGCTATTACATCGGTGGTTGTGCGTTGCATTTACCTTGTTGTGGGCACGTTATGATCGGCCCTCCGTCCGGGGCGCTAACCTGCGGAACGGCGGCTGTTACCAACGTGCCCACTAACCCAAACATCAGGATCGAAATCCTGACTGCGTGCTTCATGGTTCACTCCTTATTTGCGCTCCAGCTGCCCCAAAAATAGGGCAAAGCAGCGCGGAGAGGAATTATAAGCCACGAGTCAAGCCTTTCCGCAACAATCCTCTCCGAGCGAAACGGAGTCCCTCCTTTTCAGGATTTTTCGCGCTCGTGGCGCGCCTCATGAAGCCCGTAAATGCAGGGGAAACGTGGTTTTTCTCAGGTGTTCACCTTATGCCGGATGGCATGCTCGCGGAAGGGGTCAAAAGGCAGGCCTTGAGCGGCGAAACGTTTACGAAATCCGGAATCGGCACGCCCTGACACGGAAGAAGTGGAAGGAAAAGAACGCAGAAGAGATGAGCGCCGATCGGTTGGTTAGCGCTTGGATGCGACCCGCTCAACCAGTTCAGAAATGCTCAGGCTCTTCATGGGCATGACCGTCGCGCCGACCCCAGACGTGGCCGCGCTTTCGTTTTCGGCCGGAAGCGACTGCGGCACTGGAGTCCGCGACAGAGCCCGGTCCACCATTCCTTCGAACATCGGGATCAGGGAGTCTGCCGGTAAAGGATGATGAATGTCCGACAGACTCTGCTCCCACCGCTGGGGCCGGAACAGGGTGGACGCAGCTTCGCGGGCCGGACTCTTCCCCAAGGTGTAGCCCAGCCAGATGAGCAACGTGATGTCGTAGGCGCCCATATTGATCAGGTTCATCGCCGTATTACCCAGGTGATTGCCCACCCAGGATGCGATCAGAGTCAGTTCCACCACGGCAAACGTACCGAAGCCCAGAGCGATGCCGAAGCTGTGCTGCCGACGGCTCACTCCGAGGTAGCGGGCAAAGAACAGCAGGAAAAGCACCATCCCCACCTGAATAATGCGTACGCAACGCTGGGCGGTCATGATGGCCTGCACCCACGCCCCCAGATCCGACGATCTGGCGGAAACCGATACCACGCCCGCCACCAGAAGCATCACCAGACCGGCCCACTTGAACAGCACGGTTCCCAGGTCTTGCAAGGTGTGGAAGGGCCGGAACACGTCGAGAAAGGCTTCATGAATCACCATGAAACCCAAAGCCACGCTGATCGCGGTGCTGATCCAGGAAACGTAAAAGATGGCGGAATAGTAGTACTGGTAGGTCGGAAAGACCACCGCGAAGGTCACAATCTGCGTGACGATGTAGGCAAAGAAATACTTGAAAGTGCGGTGCTGGCCGCGGCGAAGCATAGCGATGGCAATCAACGATTGGAGAACGGGGTGTGCGACCCAGAGAGCATAGTACAGAATCCTGATTTTCTCGCCCATCGGAACTATTCTCTTTCGCTCTTCGCTCTCGAAACAAAACTAGCGCCCAGAGTCAGCTTCGGCACGCATCCTATCGTACTGCTCTGGCTAATAGGAAGTTAACTGTTTTGACCCAAGTGTTCAATGTACTCAGGTAACCGAAAGTAACGTTACCATCGGGCCACTTCACTCGGCCTCAGATGAGCTCTTCAGGGAAGCACCGGCGCGCAAGGAAAACCGGGGCGAAGGGTCGTTGCGTCTCGAGAACCTGTAACTTATAAACATGCTGCCATAGCCGGGATCATTGGCGTTTGTCCTGGCGCAGAAGATCGCATCCTCCTCCAGACTTCGAATCACTGCCCGTCGCCGGGGCTGGTGACTTTCGTGACCATGACAGCAAGTTGTCTTTGCCTGCAGTCTGTAACTGACTGCGAGACTTGAGCCAGTATTCCTTCGGGTACCACGCAGCTACGACCGAATAGTTCGAGTTTCCCGACGCTAAAGGGGTAACCTGTGAGCACTGAGACGATGCCGACCACGATGGAAGTTTCTCTCCCTGAGCCTGAGGCGGCGCGAACGGAAGAAGCAAGGTCTGCGACGAGTAGCCGGAGCTGGTATTTTGCCTTCTTCCTCATTTCCGGGTTCTGTAGCATCCTCTACGAATTGATCTGGCTTCGCCTGGCCATGGCGGAATTTGGCGTCACTACGGCCATGGTGTCGATTGTGATCTCCAGTTTCATGGCGGGATTAGGCATCGGCTCCTGGGCCGCCGGGCACCTGTTGCGCAAGTACGCGCGACGTCTCACCTATCCGCCGTTACATCTTTACGCCATGGCCGAGCTATTTATCGGCTGTTCCGCCGTAGTTGTGCCATTGGAACTGGTGACTGGCCGCTTGGTGCTGGAGCACGTCGGAAATAGTCTTTCCTTGTCCTCAACAGGCTACTACATTGCCGCTGGTATCTGGCTGGCATGCAGTCTGGTTCCGTGGTGCGCGTGCATGGGCGCAACCATTCCCTTGGGCATGTTTGCCATCCGTAGCGACAAGCGCCTCGAGTCGCGACGCTCATTCAGCTTTCTTTATCTCGCAAATGTTCTGGGTGCCGTGGCGGGAGCATTGATTCCTTTGCTCTTGATTGAGGTCTTCGGCTTTACCGTCACCCTGCGATTTGGAATGGTGCTCAATATTGCGGTCTGCGGCACAGCCCTTTGGATTGCCAGCAAGCAAGCTCCACAAGGGGACAGCAGTGACCACGTCGAACAGGTTCCCGCCGATAAACCATCACTCACCGCTCGCCAGATGTTTGGCAACAGCACCCTCTGGTTACTATTCGCCACCGGACTCACAAGCATGGGCATGGAGGTGGTCTGGACTCGAGAATACGCGGTCTTTCTTGGTAACCTGGTTTATTCGTTCGCGATCATCTTGGGCGTTTATCTGGCCGCGATGTTTATCGGGTCCAGCGTGTACCGCTTCTGGAGCCGCCGGCGCAGTAACGAGGGCGCTCTGGTATGGCTATTCGTTTGGCTCGCCGCCTTGATTCCTCTGCTCACCGCCGACTCCCGCCTGAGGGTGCTTCCGTGGTGGCTGCGCGTGCCCCTGGGTATCGCCGCGTTCAGCGGGCTTCTGGGATTCCTGACTCCGAAGCTGGTCGACAGTTTCTCGGAAGGCGACCCTGATCGCGCGGGAATCGGCTACGCGGTAAATGTTGCCGGCTGTATTCTTGGTCCGCTGGCTGCGGGTTTTATCTTGTTGCCGCATCTCGATGAGCGGCACGCCCTGACAGTGCTGGCTCTTCCCTGGTTGCTGATCGCGGTATCGTTCGCATTATTCCCGGCCGGATCCCTAAAGCGCTTTACGGTTCAGCGTGCCATAACGCTGATCGTGATTCTATTTGCATCGTGCGGTTTGATCTTTACGACGCAGGGCTATGTGCAACAGATTTCGGGGGAGCAGGTGCGCCGTGATCCCACCGCCACCGTCGTCGCGGCTGGCCATGGAATGCTGAAGCGCCTTTACGTTAACGGCGTGAGTATGACCTACCTGACGCCCATCACCAAACTGATGGTCACCATGCCCCTGGCGTTCCTCGACCGTCCTCCTCAGAATGCCTTGGTCATTTGCTTCGGCATGGGTACGACGCATCGTTCGGCCTTGTCCTGGGGAATCGACTCCACGGTGGTGGATCTCGTCCCCAGCGTTCCCGCACTTTTCTCGTATTACCACGCGGACGCTTCGCAACTGCTGAAGTCGCCGCACTCCCGCGTTGTAGTGGACGACGGCCGGCGTTTTCTTGAGCGCACTGTGGACCAGTACGATGTGATCGTAATCGATCCGCCACCGCCGGTGGAGGCAGCTGGCTCAAGCCTGCTGTACTCGCGCGAGTTTTATTCTGCCGCCAAAAAGCGATTGCGGCCCGACGGCATCCTGCAGCAATGGTACCCCGGTGGTGATTTAGCGACTACCGCCGCCATTACCCGCGCCTTAAAAGAGTCGTTCCCTTACGTCCGCGCGTTTATTTCGATCGAGGGCGTGGGCATCCACTACTTTGCCAGCCGCCGGCCCATCCCAGTTCGGTCTGCCGCGGAACTGGCACAACGCACGCCGCCGAGCGCAGCATCTGACTTGGTGGAATGGGGTCCGTTTCCAACCGCCGAACAGCAGTTTGCGGTGGTGCTGAAGAGAGAAGTTCCGGTCGACTGGCTGATCTCCGCGGACATAAATGCTCCCGCCATGCAGGATGACCGCCCGGTCAATGAATACTACTTGCTCCGTCATACCGGCGCCCGGCTGCACTGGAGGTGGCTTGAAACTTGCCCGGAGACGGTAAGTCGCTGGCTATCCCGGGTTTTCGACGGATCGAACCCTTCAGAAAGAGGCTAGTTTTCGTGCCGAATTCTGAAGCCACCCGGCTCTGGCCCGCGTT
>PMHI01000409.1:0-1938 GCA_003156615.1 Acidobacteriaceae bacterium
CCGCTGCCCCGGCCTCCAGTTGGAAATGTTTGTCCTTCCTCTAGCGAACCATCCGAATTGCGCTTGTAGGCGACGATCTGATTGTTGTTGGCTGCATTGGTCATGACGAATACTGCTCCGCTGGCGGCGCTGCTTGTTTGAGCTTTACTGCGGGCTGGCAACACTGCGCTCATTGCCAAAACTGTGGTCAACAGAACATGGGACATCTTCAACATGGAATGCTCCTTAGAGTTCGACAGATTATGCGGGCCTCGGATTTTGGAACCACACTTCTGGATATAGCAGTCCCTGGATAACGGGCCGCATTTTCGTGAGAGTATTGAGAATGACGGAAGTTACAACCTCTCGAGAGATCGTTAATGATGGTTGTGGATTCTTGGAGCTGCAATGAAACATGGAGAATGCGAATTTGTTTTCGTCCGATCTCTATGGTTCCTGCCTTCTCAACTCACTGAGAGCCTGAAGAATTGCAATCTAAATAAATTATTGGACTAAGACTCCCAGCCTGTAACTTTTCCTCAGAGGCGGCATCAATGGAGGAGAACGAAGGACCATGGTCCAGGGGAGGTCTGTGAATTCGAGCACCGTCGGCAGCGAGGCTCTGGCAGCAGTCTTGAGGGAACGCACCAACTCCCTTCCGGTCCTACGGGCGCTCCGAAATCTCGAAATGATACCAGTCTTCGGTCAGGCAACTATCTTGCATGCATGTCTTGATCTCACCGAGATAGGGCGTGAGTGTATGACGCTCGACAATCTCTGGACACTACTCGCGACCTGACCTTTTTCGCTTCAGCGTTGCCGAGGAAAGAAGAGAATAGAAGATGTCAGTGCCTTATTTGCGCGAAGCTGTAAAAGACGGCGACTCGGAAAAGCTCATTCGCTTCGTACGCCTGCATCTTGGCGATGGAAACGAAAATGTTGGCCGAAAAGAGATCGACAAGTCCTGGACCGAAGCCCTGAAGATTCTTCTGCATGATCAGGAGCCAGATTGCGACTTCATTGAGCAAACCATGCAGAAGGATTCATCCACACTGGCGTTGCTTTACTTTCGTGTGCACTTTTATTTCATTCGCAATTCAGGGGAATGGATTCACGATGGCAGCCGCTAATCTGCACTCCTCGAAGACAACGGAGTCGCCGGTCGACCCCCAGGAGAGCGGAACTCAACTCCGCCCCGGCCTCTGGCAGACCATCAATGAGCGTTATCCCGGCTCGATGATCACCAAGAGTGCGTTCGTACCCCTGGCGCGACTCGCAAAGGCGCTGAAGGACAGCACTGTCTGCCTCATCAGTTCTTGCGGTGTACACCTCAAGCGGGACCGTCCGATGGANNTCATTCATCAACTCAAATATCCGCATGACGATGCTGACGTGGATATTAATGTCATCTTCCCTATCGAAAGATTACAGGATTTAGCGGCTGAAGGAGGCATTGGCGGGCTCACAAGAAATTTCTTCAGCTTCATCGGCTACAACATGGATCCGGAGCGGTTCGAGGCTACGGTAGCCGAGGGCATTGCCCGCGCAGTCGATGAAGAAGAGCGGGCGGACGTTGCCCTGCTCGCTGCGGCCTGACCAATTTGTCATCAGTCGGTCGGACTGATTCAGAGAAAGATCGAAGAACGCGGAATTCCGACTGTCTCGATCACGGTGGCCAAAGACGTAACCCGCGCCATCAAAGCTCCGCGGGCGGTTTTCGTTCCCTGGCCAATGGGCCATCACTTTGGTGCGCCTTTCTGTACCCGTGTCCAGCGACAGGTGATTCTCGCTGCCTTCGAAGCTGTTCAGACGATTAAGCAAAGCGGGACGGTCGTCGATCTCCCCATCCCTTGGGCACAAGTGCGGCAGGAATCAAGATCTCTTACCGAGCAAGGGAGAAAATTATAGGCTTTTCATTTCTTCGCGAGTCGAAGGTTTTGTGGCACTCAGGTAGATGTG
>PMHI01000409.1:2023-3133 GCA_003156615.1 Acidobacteriaceae bacterium
AGCAACCAACCCAAGCCGTTTACCGCGGAGATTAAGACTGATAAAGCGGTATACTTCAAGCCCTGCTTGCTTTGCCTTACAAATACTTGCTCAAGCACCTCGTGCAGGGACTAAGGCCCTGCGCGAGGGCTACGCTCGCTGTCATGTGCCGAATTGTTTCCCGGTTAATAATGAAAGGACATGCCGCTAGATGAAAAAGCTTCCCTTTCTCTGAGACTACTACCTGCATATCCGGAGGGATTGGTTTTGCCAAATGTTGAGAGTGTTTAGAAATTGAGTCAGGGAATTCGTGCGAAGCGCGGCTCAACTCGATTCCTCCTACGGCTAGCACTGATCCAGCCAACGCGACCGCCCAGCCGAAGAAATTGCGCCGCGTGGTGGGCATGTTTGCCTCGAGACGGCGATGCAATCGTTGGGAAAATCCGGATGGGAGTTCGGCCATGCGTTCGTCGCCGTACAGCGTGACGATGTTCNNGCTGCAAATCGGGGCTTAGAGTTCCATCTATGTAGTTGGAACTTTCGCGCCATATTGTTTCGCAGGTTATTCCCATGGCTTGTTCCCTTTCGCGAAAGCCAGCCTCGTACTCCATTTTCCGTTCAGACCTGGACTCAGGAAATCACGCAACATCAGTCGCGCTCTCAGCAGCCGTGTTTTTACCGAGCCCGAGGAAATTTCGAGGATCCTGGCAGTTTCCTCAATGCTCAAATGTTGAATGTCGCGCAGCACAAATACTGAACGATACTTGTCACCGAGCGAGGACAACGCTTCGACTAATGCGATGCGGACTTCCTTTCGTTCCAGGCTCTCCGATGGGATCTCGCGCCAGTCGGCGAATTCGCGGGGCATATAGTCTCCCTCGTCGTTTTGCTGATCGCTGATGGATTCCATGGCACGGAGCGTCATGTGGCGCTTTCTCATGCGCGCCTCGTTGATGGTGATCTGAAGAAGCCAGGTGCTGAACTTGGCCTCGCCGCGAAACTGCGACAGGTGGCGCAAGGCCTTGAGGATCGAGTCCTGTGCGATATCTTCGGCATCGGCTTCATTTCTTACAATCGCGAGCGCGGCCGCATACACGCGTCTCTCGTAAGGTTGAATCAGGCGATAGAACA
>PMHI01000233.1:0-6091 GCA_003156615.1 Acidobacteriaceae bacterium
CAGCGAAGTTGAGCCCAATCTCCCAGCCATCCGCGACAAACAGCCGGGCGCTGCCCTTGCGGTATTGCGGAAGTCCGCGGAACTGGGCCTTACGGGCATGACCATTCCAGAGGAATTTGGCGGCATGGAAATGGACTTGCCCTCCCTGATGGTCGCCGCCGAGCACATGGGGCGAGATGCCTCGTATGCGGGCTGGCACTCCGCGCACACGGGCATCGGCACCCTCCCCATTGTGTACTTCGGCAGTCCCCAGCAGAAGAAAAAATATCTGCCTCGATTGGCCCGGATGGAACTGTTGGCTGCTTATGCCCTCACCGAGCCATGGGCTGGTTCTGACGCTCTGGCTGCGCGAACTCGCGCCGACCTGGCTCCCGATGGCCAGCACTATATACTCAACGGTCAGAAAATGTGGATCACCAACGGTGGCGCGGCCGATCTATTCACCATCTTCGCCAAAGTCGGAGGCGAAAAGTTTACTGCCTTCCTCGTGGAGCGAACTTTTCCCGGTGTCAGCAGCGGAGCCGAGGAACATAAGATGGGTATTCGCGGCACCTCCACCACGGCGGTTTATCTCGATAACGTAGCTGTTCCCGTCGAGAACGTTCTTGGAGAAATCGGGCGCGGTCACGTCATCGCGTTCAACGTCCTCAATATCGGACGCTTGAAACTCGGTCCTGCGTCTATCGGCGCCGCCAAGAACGTGCTCGCCATCTGCATCAAATACGCGAAGCAGAGAAAAGCCTTTGGCTCCGCCATCGCCGACTTCGGCGCTATTCAGCACAAACTTGCCGAAATGGCCATTCGGATTTTTGCATCCGAGTCCATGACCTGGCGGGTGGCCGGACTCATCGAACGCCAGATGCAGGCCACGTCCGCCGAACGGAGACAGAGTTCCATCACGGAGATGCAGGCCGTCGAAGAGTACGCGGCGGAATGCTCGATGGTGAAGGTCTTTGCCTCTGAGATGCTCGACTACGTGGTGGACGAAGGCGTCCAGATCCATGGAGGCTACGGTTTTCATGAGGACTACGCAGTCGAGCGAGCCTATCGCGATTCGCGCATCAATCGCCTCTTTGAAGGCACCAACGAAATCAACCGGCTGGTCATGATGGGCATGCCTTTGAAGCGCGCGGCCCGCGGACAGCTGCCTCTTTTTGAAGCGGCGCGCGCCGTGTTGAAGCAGAGCGAAAACCCCAGCCTCTCAAACAAGAAGCAAAGTGTTGCCGAAACAGAAACAGAAGAAGACTGCCTCGTTCGCAATGCAAAAACAATCGCCCTCCTGACCCTTGCAGTCGCCCACGAAAAATACGGCGCTCAGCTGGAGAAGCAGCAGGAAGTCATCATGAACCTGGCTGACATCACGATGGAGGTCTTCGCCATGGAATCCAGTCTGCTGCGCAGCCAAAAACTGGTCTCCGCTGGCAAGAAAGCGAACCCCCTCGATATCTGTGCTGTTTACCTGCGCGATGCTACCGCCCGGATTGAGACGTTCTCCCGCACGGTGTTGAGCGCCTGCTCCGAAGGAGACGTCTTGCGCAAGCATCTCGCAAGCGTTCGCGGCTATGCGGATCACACGCCGGTAAACTCCATCGCGCTTCGTCGTCAGATTGCGGCTTGCCTTTTGTCCAGTGAGCGCTACACCGTCTGACAAGCCGTTGAGGACCGGCTGTAATGGAGGAAAGGAAACCATCATGGCACTCGTCAATCACAGATTCACCCTTGCTTCCCGCCCCGTGGGAATGCCGCAGCGCACGGACTGGGCCTACGAGCAAGAGACAGTTCGCGAGTTGCACGAAGGCGAACTGCTGATCCGGGTATTGCTTATATCGCTCGACCCGGCCATGCGTGGCTGGATGAAGCAGAGCCGATCCTACGTCCCNNAGTATGTCTCGGGAACTTTTGGACTACAGGAATATTTCATCTCCGAAGGGAAGGGCCTGATCGAGGTTGACCCGCGTATGGCACCGCTGCAAACTTTCCTCAGCGTGTTGGGCATGACGGGGATGACGGCATATTTCGGCTTGCTCGATACGGGCCGGCCTCAACCAGGCGACACCGTAGTCGTCTCAGCGGCGGCTGGGGCCGTAGGCGCGGTCGTGGGACAGATTGCCAAAATCAAGGATTGCCGGGCGGTTGGCATTGCCGGCGGCGCCAGCAAGTGTCGCTATCTCGTCACCGACCTCGGATTTGACGCAGCCATTGATTACAAGTCNNACAACGTCGGCGGTGACATCCTCGATGCTGCTCTGGCGAATCTGGCGCGTGGCGCTCGCATCGTTATCTGCGGCGCCATCTCGCAATATAACAATACCGGTCCCGTTCAGGGCCCGCGAAATTATCTCTCCCTATTGGTGAATCGCGCGACCATGAAAGGCATGCTGGTCTTTGACTACGTCGACCGCTACACCCAGGCTGCCCAGGAAATGGCAGGCTGGATGGCGGCGGGCAAGCTCAAGTCGCGCGAGGATATTGTCGAAGGACTCGAGACCTTTCCCGATACTTTTCTGAAACTGTTCACAGGGGAGAACCTCGGAAAACTGATTCTCAAAGTAGCCGCAGATTGATCTCGCGTGCTGGCNNTTTGCTGACAACCAAGGAACAAGAATCTACTGGGATGAGCAGGGAACAGGCGCGCCGGTTTTGTTGATCATGGGCCTGGGCTACCCCTCCGCTATGTGGCATCGCACTCGGCCGGCGCTCTCAGCTTCCTACCGGACGATCGCACTCGACAATCGAGGCGCCGGACAGAGCGAAGTGCCTCCCGGCCCTTACTCGATCGCCCTCATGGCTTCCGACGCAGCCGCCGTGCTCGACGCCGCCGGCGTTCCCAGGGCCCATGTTTTTGGGGTGTCGATGGGCGGCATGATCGCCCAGGAATTCGCGTTGCAGTATCCCGGGCGGGTGCAGTCTCTCATTCTCGGTTGCACAGCCGCGGGCGGACCCAGCGCGAAACGCGCCGAGCCGGCCGCCCTCGAGATGCTGAAAGCCAGCAGCCAGATGAGCCGGGAGCAAGCGGCCGAGGCCGCAGTCCCCTTTGTCTACGACTCCGCGACGCCGCGGCACTTGATCGACGAAGATATCGCCAGGCGGCGCGCCTGGCCGCCCAATCCGGCAGGTTATCTCGCCCAACTGCAGGCCATCCTGGCGTGGGAATCGTTCAGCCGGTTGCCTCACATCACGGCTCCAACCCTGGTTATTCACGGGCAGGCCGACCGGTTGGTCCCGCCGGGCAACGGGGAATTGATCGCGGCGCGCATTCCCGGTGCACAACTCGTCTTGCTCGAACGCGCCAGCCATCTATTCTCGACCGATCAGCCCGAGGCGGCGCGAAAAGCGATTTTCGAATTCCTGGCCGTGCAAACGGCCGGCGCAAACCCAGGCGCAGAGAGGCTCTAAGTCGATCCAACGCACATCCGAGCCCTGGTCTCGAGCCCATCCAACGATCGGCTGGCCCAATTCTTTCTGAGCATACATCGTCATCCATAAAATTCATTTGATGAATCTGAAAAACGCAGCTACGCTCGTGCCCGATGCGGCGCGCTGAAACCGCAACCGGGTGGGGAGTCGTGCGTGCGCATTCAGCACAATGAAAAGGCCAAACAAACTCGCTCGAAACGATTCTGGCCTGGAATGCACAGCGGGTTGAAAGAAAGCGGCAGGATGCTGCAAGGCAACCGAGCCTTTTGTGTGGTTCAGACAACGCCTGAGGAAGGGGGGGAATATGGGTTTTGCACAGAGCAATNNGTCTATCCCATGATGAAGTTCATTGCACGCGTTCTTGCGTGCCTCTTATTCGCAACCTTCACGGCTCATGCACAGGGAGTCGGTTCCTCGGGAGAAATCACCGGGACCGTAGCCGACTCTACCGGTAGTGTTTTGCCAAAGGCCATTGTCAATGTGATTGAAGTCCAGACCGGTTTGAAGCGCTCGGCCACGATCAATAGTACGGGGCAGTTCCGAATAACAGGGTTGTCGCCGGCCACCTACGACGTCAGTGCGGAAATGGCGGGTTTTGCGACCCAGATACGAAAAGGAGTAACCGTCGCCATCGGGGAAACCGTCGTCTCCGATTTCAAATTGAAACCGTCGCAGGTGGCAACGGTGGTCGAGGTGACGGACCAGCCGCCCGTGGTGGAAACGGAACGCGGGAGCCAGGCGGACCAAATTTCACAACAGTACATCGCCGACCTGCCCATTGACCGGCGCGATTACCTTACGTTTACGTTGCTGGCGCCTGGTGTCTCCGATTCCACCCGCCTGGCGGGGGACCAGGATTTCAGAGTCAAGCAAACACCGCAAAGCGGGCTGTCCTTCTATGGCAGCAATGGCCGGGGAAACAGCATAACGGTGGACGGTGGCGAAACCTCAGGCGATAGCGGTGGAGTGCGCCTGACAGTAAGCCAGGACGATGTGCAGGAATTCCAAATCAATCGCAGCAACTACGCGGCAGAGCTGGGGGCAGCCACGGGTGCGTCGATCAATATTGTGACCAAGTCGGGCACAAACAATGTTCACGGCGGCCTTTACGGTTTTTTTCGCAACGATGCCATGGACGCCCAAAATCCGTTTTCGTTCAGCCAGGCGTTGCAGGCCGGCCAGACCTTCAATCCCGCCAACCCTGACACTCTGGGTTCGCCGATTAAGGATACTTTGAGCCGCCAACAATTCGGCGGGACCCTGGGTTTCCCGATTCAGAAGGATAAGACGTTTCTGTTTGCTTCCTTCGAAGGCTTGCGCCAGAATGCGCAGAACGCAGTTCCTCTGTTGATTAACACCGACGTTTTTCGTCCGACGGCGGCGCAGGATACCATTATTTCCGGGCTGGAGGCGAACCCCTCACCGGCACCGGTGCCTTGCTTGCCGAGCTTGCCCCTGCCGCCGAGTGAATGCGGTTTTGCTCTCCAGAGTATCTTGACGGTGAACCCAACTCCCGGTGGGTTCGTAACCCCGGGGCAGGCCGCGCTGAATAGCTTCCTGGTAAACCAGTTTGAAACCGAGGGGGGAGTCTTTCCTTACGACTCTCGGGAATACCTGGCATCGGTCCGCCTGGATCACCGCTTTGCGGCGAACAACGAGATTTCTGTGACCTACCGCTATGGGCACGATCTGGAGGAGTCGCCGGATGTGCAATCTCTGACCGCTTTTTCGGCGGGAAGTTCGATTCACACCTATGACAATAATCTGCAAGTCGCCTGGTACCGCCAGTTCAGTCCGACAACGCAGAACGAGGCCCGGTTGCAGTGGGATTATGAGAGCTTTAACGTGATTCCCAATGAGCCAGGACAGGTCGGGCTGCAAATTCCAAGCTTCATCAATAATCTGGGAACGAACATTTTCATACCCAACATCACCATCCTGCGCCGCTACGAATTCGCGGACAATTTCACCCTGATCCGCGGCCGTCACACTTTTAAGTTTGGCGCGGACGAAGTGCTCCGCGGCAATCACACCGAATCGCACACCTTTATGCCAGGTCGCTTTGTGTTCGGTTCGCTCCCCGGGTTTTTGATCAGCCCAGAGCTGGCGACCACCACGATCAACTCGTTGCAATCGGCATCGTTCGGGCTGCCTCAGGTGTACCAGCAGGGTTTCGGAAATCCGACCTACCCCTACTATTCCCGGCCGCTGACAGGGCTCTATGCGCAGGACTCCTGGAAGATAGCGCCAAACTTTACTCTGGACTATGGTCTCCGCTACGAACTGGACTCGCAATTCGCCCCGTTGACAACCTATAAAAAGGATTTTGCCCCGCGGGTTTCCTTCGCCTGGGATCCTTTCAATGATCACAAGACTGTAATCCGGGGCGGGTACGGAATCTTCTTCGGACCCGTGGACTCCCAGATCCCCGATGTCGACTTGAGCCTGGGGGTTGTAAACGCCAATAAGTCTGCGGTCGAGAACGAGCCCGGAGCGGGCCAGGTNNGGGATTCCGGCTTTAGGTTTAGCAGGTGCAAACACTGTTTTCACAACACTGTTTGGGCAGGGATTGATACAGTGCACCACCCCGACCCCGGGGAATGCAGCCTGCATCACGCCGGCTGCCGTAGCCCCGTTGGGCATCGAAGTTACCAATAGCGGTCCCGTCGGTCCC
>PMHI01000233.1:6100-11216 GCA_003156615.1 Acidobacteriaceae bacterium
AGCGGTATCTATTCTCACACGCAGAGAATCCCGGTCGCAATCGATACCAATCTGCTGCCGGCGCCGTTCACTACGCTCACTCTGGCCAATGGCCAGACGGTTTCCTATCGCAACTGGAATACGACGGCCGCTGGAGCCGACCCGCTGGGCGGCACTGAGCCTGGCGGCCTGCCCTGTGATAACGCAACCATTTCGGCCACCGAATGCTTTGTGAATCCATTAGTTGTGCAGAACAACCAATATAGCTCTGAGGCCTACGCTCTTTACGAGGGCGGCATCGCAGAGGTCAAGAAGCGCTTCCGCGAACACTTCACCTTGTTCGGGAATTACACCTACAGTAAAGGCTTTGACACCTCCACGGATTTCAACTCCGACTACGGGCCGCAGGATCCGACGAACCTGAACTTAGATCGTGCTCTTTCCGAGTTTGATGAGCGGCACAAAGTGGTGATCGCGGGAGTATTCGACAGCCCCTCAAAACAGAGTGTCTTGTCGGGTTTCCAGCTAGCTCCGATTTTCTCCTACCACAGCGGACATCCTTTCAATCTGCTGGCCGGAGGAGAGGTCAACGGCGACAATCACACCACCAATGAACGTCCCATCGGAGCCCCGCGCGACACGGGTCTGGGCCCGAATTACGTCGACTTCGACATGCGCTTGAGCTGGCGGCACAAACTAGGCGAGAAGGCTAACCTGCAGTTCACGGCGGAAGGATTCAACCTCGCAAACCGGACGAATTTTGCCAGCGTAAACAACGAAGTAAGCCCTCTTTTCGGTCTTACTCCGGGGTTCACGACGTTCAACGTGCATGGGATTCGACCGTACAATGCGGGTGGCGGGGCGGCTACGCCCAGCACGCCGCTGGCCTTCACTTCCGCGTTTCCGAAACGCCAGATCCAACTCGGCCTGCGCCTTTCGTTCTGAGGCGGGCGATCACGCCCGTTTCCGGTCCCCGTCCCGGATGGCCGCGGAAGTTGGGAGGGGCGAGCGCCGGAGATGGTACAGTGCTTGTCCTTGGAATCGATACTGCCACAAGCCCAGGTGAATGCCCATGCTGACCGAGGAAACGAGCTACGAAGTCGCGGATCGAGTCGCCACTATCACGTTGAACCGTCCAGCCAAGCTCAACGCCTGGACCGCCACCATGGAAAAGGAGGTGCGCACCAGCCTCGAAGAGGCCGAGCGCGATGACCACGTCCGCATCATCGTGCTGACCGGCGCGGGACGCGGTTTCTGCGCTGGCGCCGACATGTCGCTGTTGAGCTCCGTCGCCGCCCAGGGCTTGCCGGGCGGGGAGCGCGACGCCCTCTCGCAATTGGGCGGCACCTCCCTCCAACGCCAGGGGGTTCCGCCCGACTTCCAGAAGAAATATTCTTATTTCCTCGGAATCGAGAAGCCGATCCTGGCCGCCATCAACGGCCCGGCAGTCGGCCTGGGTCTGGTGATTGCGCTCTATTGCGATGTGCGCCTGGCTTCCGACGCCGCTCGCTTCTCGACCACGTTCGCGCAGCGCGGGCTGATTGCCGAGTACGGCATGGCCTGGATGCTGCCGCGTATCGTCGGGCTTCCCAACGCTCTTGACCTGCTATTTTCCGCCCGCCAGATCAACGCCGCTGAAGCCTTGCGCCTGGGGCTGGTGAATCAGGTCTTCGCTCAGGAAAACTTTCTCGACAAGGTCAACGAATATGCTGTCGATCTCGCTTCGCGGGTCAGTCCGCGCTCCTTGCGAGTGATCAAGCGCCAGGTGTATGGGGCCATGTTTCAGAGCCTGGCCGAGTCTTTCGATCTTGCCGTGGAGGAAATGGTGGCAAGTTTGCGCAGCGAAGACTTTAAAGAAGGCGTCGCCCACTTCCTCGAGAAACGCGCGCCGGTCTTTAAGGGGAAGTGATCCGCAAAGCAAGTTGGCCTGCAAGCCGCATCTCTAAACGTGAAGAGTGCGAAGTAGGAGCCCCGCCATTGTGCTGCCGACCCAAGGCCCCAGGATTGGGATCGGCGGTTACCCCACACTCGCCCTTCGCTTGCGCAGCCGGCTTCATGCGGCCTCGGAATTCCTCGGCTTGTATTTGTTCAACTCCAGCTTGGCGATCAGCGCGCGATGCACTTCGTCGGGGCCATCGGCGATGCGCAAGGTTCGTATCGAAGCGAACATCTCCGCCAGCGGGAAATCCTCCGACACGCCCGCCGCTCCGTGCATTTGGATCGCCTGATCAATAATCGCCAGGGCAATATTGGGTACAACCACCTTGATTTGCGAGATTTCGCTTTTTGCTCCCTTGGCGCCCTGTTGGTCGATCATCCAGGCTGCTTTGAGAGTGAGCAGGCGCGCCTGCTCGATCAGGATGCGCGCGTTGGCGATCACATCCGCATTTCCTCCCAACTCCGCCAACGGGCGGCCGAAGGCCACTCGCGCCAACGATCGCTGGCAAAGGAGTTCCAGAGCACGTTCCGCTGCCCCCAGGGTTCGCATGCAGTGATGAATGCGCCCCGGCCCGAGGCGGCCCTGCGCAATCTCAAACCCACGGCCGGGCCCGGCGATGATGTTCTTCACCGGCACGCGCACATTGCGGAAGCTCACCTCTCCGTGGCCAAAGGGAGCTTCAAAAGCGCCAAAAACCGGTACCATGCGCACGATCTCAACTCCTGGCGTAGGCAGCGGCACCAGAACCATCGAGTGCTGTTGATATTTTTCCGCTCCGCCGTTCGTCAGCCCCATGAAGATCAGCAAGCGGCAGTGAGGATGCCCCACGCCCGAACTCCACCACTTACGTCCGTTCAATACCACCTGATCGCCCTCAATGACGGCGGTGGCCTGCATGTTGGTTGCGTCCGAAGATGCTATGCCCGGCTCGGTCATACAGAAAGCAGACCGAATTTCGCCGGCTAGAAGCGCCTTTAGCCAAAGTTGTTTCTGCTCCTCGGAGCCGTATCGAACCAGAACCTCCATATTCCCGGTGTCGGGAGGGTTGCAGTTGAAAACCTCGGGCGCAATGGAACACCGCCCCATCATTTCGGCCAATGGGGCATATTCCACATTGGTCAGTCCCGCGCCGTACTGCTTTTCGGACAGAAACAGATTCCACAGACCTGCGGCCCTGGCTTTGGCTTTGAGTTCTTCCATGACTGAGGGCTGCTTCCAGGTGCGCCAGTCCGCCACATTCTGGACTTCACTGCAGTATTTGGCCTCTCCAGGCAACACATGTTCCTCGATGAAAGCCGCAAGCCTCTGGAGATAGTCTTGGGCGCGGTGTGGGATTGCAAAATCCATAGTGGAAGTTCTGTCCCCAACAAGCTACACAGCCTAGCGATTCCTGCAAAATTCATCAAATGAATCTTACGAATCCAGTAATATATATTTCGTGCATTTGAGTCAGGTCGATCTCAACCTCTTCGTCGTACTGGAAGCCATCTATCGCGAGGGTAACATCACCCGCGCCGGCCACCAGTTGAACCTGACCCAGCCCGCCATCAGCCATGCCTTAAAGCGCTTGCGCGATCTCTTGAAGGATCCTCTGTTCGTACGCCGGGGCGCGCATATGATTCCCACTCCCTTCACCCGCAACATGATCGACCAGGTGCGGCAAGCACTCCAGATCCTGGAGGTAAACCTCCGCGAGAGTCACAAGTTTGATCCCGCCCATACTCGCCGCAATTTCCACATCTCGCTGTGGGAATACATTGAGTCCCTGGCCCTCCCCACCTTGCTGCAGCGCCTGGAACGCGAGGCGCCAGAGATGTCGATTACCACCTCACGCGTCAAGCGCAGAGACCTGGAAGGGGAACTCGCGAGCGGCTCCCTCGATCTCGCCATCGACGTCCCGATGACGACCAGTGAACCCATTCACCAGAAACGGCTGCTCGTGGAGCCGTTCGTGGTGATGGCTCGTACTGGGCATCCCGGAATCTCGGGGACCCTCGATCTCGATACCTACATTGCTCAGTCCCACGTGCTAGTTTCCTCGCGCCGGTACGGCCCCAGTCTGATCGACGTAGAACTGAGTCGGCTCGGCTTCCGCAGGACGATTGTTCTGCGCTGCCAGCACAATTTTGCTGCTTGCCGAGTGGTCAGCGATACCAATCTTCTGCTGACCCTGTCCCTGGGGCACGCCCAGATCCTGAATGCTGGACTGGGCAATCGTGTCTATCCGTTTCCCTTGAAAACGGCTCAACTCGAGGCACAGATGTACTGGCATGAGAGCGTGGAGAATGACTCCGCAAATCGCTGGCTGCGCCAGCAGATCGAAAGCGTGCTCAGTCCGCAAACCCACGCTGCGACCGGCTCTCCCAGATCCGCTTCGGGAACCCACCATCGTGGACCCCGCGACAATAGAGGATCGAGTAGACGAAACCAACGGCGCTGATCGCGTCTAGGCTTCGCCGAAGGTGTTCGTCCACTCTTTTGAATCGTCTTCAGCGGATCGCAGCGAGAAGAAAGATTTAAAGTGCCGGAGGGTACAACGACGAGACTACGGTGTCGGCAAGGAGCCTAAAACGGATGCCGAGACGGCATGCAACGAGTCGCGGATATAAGAGTGGGCAGAGCGTTTCAATCGAATGTAGGGGATTGTGGAACGCTTCTAAGTGACTGAAAAACGTGATGCGGAAGGGGGGATTTTGAAAAGTCCTTCCAACGTATCCTCAACGACTTGTAGGGAACCTGGACGCTCTGTTTCGCCGCCTAGACAGCACAAGGCACGTTTAACGGACTGTGGATTCCGCCGCAGCACCGCTTGNNTCGTCGTCGTGCTTCCCACCACCGATCGAGCGACCAGCGATTCCTCTCGCAGTACGTTAGCAAGATAAAGTACAGCAGCACGTAGATGAGTTGCGCTCCGGCGACATCCCAATTTTGAGCCAAGCAGGTCCCGATCTGTAACGCGAGCATCAGCAGACTGCCTGCGATCAGGGCGACCGATGTCCACAGCCCAAGGATCATCAACAGACCCAGAGTTCCCTCGCACCATGGCAAGACGACGCCGACGAAGTGTACTAATAATCCCGGCAAGGGGGCGTTGTGCATCTGCTTGTCCACGTACGCGGCAAAGGCAGCCTGGTCACCGATCAGCCGGGAAAGCCCGTGGAGGAAAATGTTCGCGCCCAGAGTGAGGCGCAGAAGCAA
>PMHI01000233.1:11233-14607 GCA_003156615.1 Acidobacteriaceae bacterium
GGTCAACGGTTCGGGTTGGGCTAAGGTCCTAATGGGCACACCAGCGGGATGACGTTGGACTTTCTATGACCGCATGCACAGACCCAGATACAGACGAACTCACGCAGTCCCTTAGCCCACGTCAGACCATCTGCCCCGCGCCCGGCGTCGATCAGCTTCACACTCCAGTGGTTGGCCTGAATTGCCGCCACTGGATGGCGCTGGTCGCAGGAAACATAAGCGAATTGACCGCCCGGTCGGATCACCACCTCTTGAGATCGATCACCCCCAGTTTGCTTCCGTCCGTGCCGGGCATGCCGACCCCAGAGTTGCCATGGATCGGCACGAACGCCCTTGCCATCGGCACGGCACGGCTCCTCCGAAATCGTGATCGAATTTCAGTCTGCCATTAGGTCTTTTGCCATGAGAACTTCGTCGTACAAGCGACCATCCTGCTTAAGCGCCTTCTTTTCGAGTCCGTATTCCACGAAACCTAGACGCTCATAGAGCCGCCGCGCTGGTTCGTTCTCGCTGACAACTGCTAGTTGGATCACTTCGACCCGCTCGCGTGCAAATTCGATTATGGTCTCGACCAGTCGCCGCCCAACTCCGGCGTTCCTTGCGTTAGGGCGAACGTACATGCCCACGAGCAGCCCCTTATGAGCCTCCTTTTGTCCCTCTCGGATCAACAACCCAGCGATACCGACGAGTTCCGAGTCCTGGAAAACTCCAAACGACGCAGAACTGCCAAGCCGTTCCGAAAAGAAAGTCAAAGGTCGGGCATTCTCAGCTTCGAACGTGCTGCCGAATGCTTCAGGGTTGCATCGAAGAGCCTCCAATCGAATGTCTCGATACAAGGCTGCGTCGGCTTGCGCTAAGCGGCGTATCTGAATCTGAGCAGCATCCACATTCCATTGGTAACGGAAACTTCAAGTTTGGACAAGCCTCCAGACCCCGTCAATGCGTGACATCGGGCGATTTTCGCCAACATTTATGTGACGGTGGTAACGCTGGAGTCGCGACGGCATCTCTCAATGTTCCGCTGCAACTGCCATTCTTCGATCCGCCGCGAAGCATAATACAAGAGAAGCAAGACAACGCTGTAAACAGCACCGACACCCGCCACCGGAATGGAGTCCAAGGTTCGGTTCCCGCGAGCGCCGCAGCAGTCGCGACGGAGGATATCAACAGCAGCGCGGCAGCAATGAGAAGCCAACGATCCCACAACGGTCGGCGCACTTTCACGCCCGCCCACTGTAGGAGCCAAGACATTGGATGGCCGTTGAGTTTCGAGACCGCAGCGGCAAAGTCCCAGTCGATGACCAGTGCCGGGTTCAGCCGTAGGTCATTGCGGTGCGCGGCTTTTGCTAGCCCACAGAGCCTCTCGTATTCAATGTCGCGGAGAAGGAGCAGCATCGGAGATTCCGGGTCAGCGCCATCTGCCTGTGGCAATGCGGAAACCTTCGGTAGATGGTTGAGCAAGAAACGTTGCCCGTCGCTGAGCGGCTCGTCCGATCGTGTTGCTTCTTCCTCGATCCGTCCAATCACGAATGCCAGAGCCGCGTCTAAATCTGCTGTTCGGTTCACTTTTCGCTCGGCGGGGAATTTCCACGATAATGATAACTGTTCCAATCATGCCTCAGCACCCGCAACCGTGAGCCCTTCCTTCAAGCCAACGCATTCCGTCAGTCGCCTCGGAGACCACCAAGCAGACCCGAGGAAGGGAACCGGAGTTGCGGCTGAACACTACTAGCGTTCATACTCCGACCATGACACTCAAAAGTGCGGCATTGCTCGCGTTAATCGGGACGATATTGATGACGGCTCTCTTAGTGTGGACATTCGTCCTCACCTTCCTCAATGTACTTCGGGACTTGGTTCCTGCGGCGACGTTGTTCCAGTCATTCATCTATGCGTTTGGCGCATTCAGCGTAATGGTGTTCTTCTACGTGTTCCACAGAGCGCAGCAGTCGTGATTTCGGCGAGAGTTCGCTTTCCCGCGCGGACTACTCTGGCTGGCCTGACTCACCGGGAAGCCCTTCTGCTGGGATTTAGCTGCCGGACGGGATTCGGGTCGGCTGCGGCCTTGCAGAAGGCGGCAACTTACGGCAGAGTCTCGACTCCCGACCAGAATGTCGAGTCGCAGTCTGCGACCTACGCCCCTTAGCGAAGCCTCGCGAATAGGAGATCGTGGGCGAGTACAGCGACACGATTACCGGAACGAAAGCCAAGCGCCCGCCGGAGCCACGTGGAAGGCTACGAGGACGAAACGAAAACTGAGTCTTCCGATGCTCGTGTGCCGTTGCACCCGGCGATTGTTGAGGCGCTGTTGGCGTGGCGTCGGTAAATCGGCGTACAGCGCGGACATTGACGATGTGTTTCGCCAATCCGACCAGGATGGGAAACAAACCGTCGAACAGCAATTCCGTTCAGCGAGATTATCTCCGTCCGGAGTCGATCAACGCGGGACTCACTCCGCTCGGCTGGCACACCCTGCCACTCGTATCGCACGTGGTTAGCTGAGAAGGGAACTGGTCCGGAAGTGCAGCGGGATTTGATGCGACACTCGGCTATCGCGATGTCGCTGGACAGCTACGGTCGTGGAGTTCCAGGAGCGAATCGGGCTGCGAATGCTACGGTCGTAAGCGATCTGTTGCAGTGAAATCCCTCAACTGCTGTTAAGTGACTGTAACGGCTCGTAATTGATTGAAAACATGGTGCGGAAGCGGGGATTTGAATTCTCCTTCCAATGTCTTTGTAACGGTCTTTTAGGCCTTTTCTTCTTCGGTACCTTCATCCCGCTGG
Source organism: Acidobacteriaceae bacterium (assembly GCA_003156615.1). The sequence continues at coordinate 14,018 of PMHI01000233.1, forward strand.
GTACGGCGAGGTTAGGTTCCGGCTCTTCCTTCCCATCAACAGCAGGCACAGCGGTGGTTTCGGATGGCGTCTTCATGTTCCTCCCTGTCGTTATCGGAATGTGGAACAGCTTGGGGGAGTGAGTGTGTGATCAGCGAAATGGATGAGCTAGGCGAGACTTTCCGGCCAGAACCTATTCGTCATCGTCACCGAACAAGAGGCCGGAGTCCGGCGTGTTGACGCTGACGAGTTTGCCTCGGGCATCGCGGGTCGAATGGAATTTCTCTGAGGTTTTGCCGAGCAGACGACCTTCGGCATCACGAACGATGGACGACCCAGCGGCGTAAACTGAGGTTACCGAGCCGACGACCCGGTTGCGGCCGTCTCTGATTATGTTCTTCTTCAACATTTGCTTCCTCCCGCGAGGAAGTATACAGAGGCCATTCGGGTTTTCATCATCTGCAACTGATTGAGCGCCCATAGTTTGCGGGATTCAGGCTATGGATTGTTCCTTCATCGACCGGGACCGTGAGCGCAATCGCCCGGTTCCGACATCTAAAATGTCTGGACGCAAACGACCCAAGGAGTTCCCTATGGTCACCCGAATCTGG
>PMHI01000468.1:0-154 GCA_003156615.1 Acidobacteriaceae bacterium
CATACAAAGAGTTTCATACAAAGCGTTTCATACAAAGAGCTTCACACAACATTATCTCGGGTGTGCGCCACATGGTACCATTCCGCGTGGGCGATTCCGCTTGCATCCCAAGTGCCGCCTCGGCCGTCCCGACCGCCGTTCCTAGTAAGACGGT
>PMHI01000468.1:180-8876 GCA_003156615.1 Acidobacteriaceae bacterium
GGGGTGAAACCGGCAACGATTTGACTCCAACGTTATTCAAACTGCCGATCCCTGCCTCGAGGAATCTGGTGCCGACGGGCTACAAGTACGTGCTGCCGGACCAGAACGGCTGGAGCCGCTATCTCCACTTTCAAGCTGCCTGGGTGGCGATATTGACCGGCTTACTCTATGTAATCTTCGGCTTTCTTACCGGGCATTTTCGGAAGAATTTGCTCCCGGGCGGGCCCGATCTTTCCTGGCGAGCGTTAACGAAGGCGATGGCCGGCCATTTGCGCTTCGAGCGTCCGAGCGAAGCGGAAGCCTGGTCGTATAACGTTCTGCAGCGGCTCGCGTATCTGTTCGTGATCTTCATTCTTTTTCCGTTCGTAATCTGGACGGGCCTGGCGATGTCTCCCGCCTTCGTTTCCGCGTTTCCGGCGACGGTCAATGTGCTGGGAGGCCAGCAATCGGCGCGTACTCTTCATTTCTTCGTCTCTCTGGCTCTTGTGCTCTTTCTGCTGGTTCACGTCGGGATGGTTTGGTTTGCCGGATTCNNCGCCGCAAACTGATCACCACCGGGCTCGCGGCCACAGCCGGCGTTGCGGGCCTGGGCTTGGCCGCGCGGCTGGCGCAAAAGTACGGACTGATTCCGCCCGATCACGGCGGCATCTACGGCCTGGGCGAAACGCTGACCTACGCTTCCCAGCGGCTGCTGACCAGGCACTCGCTAGCACGTGAGTTCTCCAGGAGCCAGATTTCGAAGCCTCCATTTGCCAACGAAGTCGAGCCCCCGACTGATGAGTTCAAGCGCCTTCAGGCCGGACGGTTCGCTGACTGGCGGCTCTCGGTCAACGGCATGGTCGCCCGGCCCGCCTCGTTTTCGCTCGATCAGCTCAAGAGCTACCCGTCTCACACCCAGATCACCATGCTGCAGTGTGAAGAGGGATGGTCGTATATCGCCGAATGGGTCGGCGTGCCTTTGTCCCACGTTCTGGATGTTGTGGGAGTCCTCCCGCAGGCCAGATACGTCGTCTATTTCTCGATAGAACCCGACACGTGGGAAAGCATCGATATGGCTGACGCATTGCACCCGCAGACTTTTCTGACCTATGGGATGAATGGCGATGATCTTCCCGTGGGCCACGGTCGGCCGCTTCGCCTGCGGCTCCCCCGCCAGGTCGGCTATAAGAGCGTGAAATTCATCACCCACCTGACGGTCACCGACAATCTGAAAGGCTTCGGCAAGGGACTGGGCTCCGCCGCTCCAGAAGCGGGCTATGCCTGGTACGCGGGGATCTGACAAGTTGATGCTCCCCAAGTAATCTTGGGGATTCTTTGAGTCTGGGTTTGGCATACGCCAACTCCCGACCGTCAGAATAGGGCATCACGAATGAAGCCCCGTTCAGGAGCACGCAATGACGAAAATGTATCGTCGCACATTTCTTGCCGCAGCAGGAATGACGGCACTCGCGTACGGGCGGTCGGTTTCAGCTCCCTCGAAGTCCCCCTCTGTACCTCTTCAACTCACCGGCAATGGGGAATGGACGTATGCGGTCGTATCTGGATGGGGAGCGTTGCCCGCCGGAACAACATTTGGAGGCACGCATGGGGCGATAGCACAGGACAAGGCCGGAAATATCTATGTCAGCACCCAGAGCAGCACGGGAGTTCTGGTCTACAACTTGGATGGCCGTCTGCTTAGGAAGATTGCGACAGCGTACCCTGAGATCCACTCGATGGTTTTTGCCACAGAAGGCGGAGAAGAATACATATACGCCACCGTGCAAAAGGGGACTCCCCAGGAGAATTGGCTCTTTCTAAAGATGAAAACTGACGGCAGCGTCGTGCTCAAGATCACGGCTCCTCCGGAAGCTGGCTTCAAGTCCCCCAATGAATGGCGCATTACGGCGGCTCTGCCGACTCCGGATGGCTCCATCTTTATCGCCAATGGCTATGGGGATTCGCGAATATTTCGTTTCGATAAGAATGGAAACTACAAAGCGAGCTACTCGGAAAAAGGCAGTGGCGAGGGCCAGTTGAATTGTAGCCATGGTCTGGCGCTTGACATCCGTTACGATCAGCCGCTTCTCCTAGTTTGCGATCGGGAGAACCGACGCCTGTCCCATTTTGATCTGGATGGCCGCTACGTGCGCACGGTTACGCAGCATCTCCGGCGACCTTGCCAGATAAGTTTTCACGGCGATTATGCAGTGGTCTCGGAATTGGAAGCACGCGCCACTATTCTTGACAAGGACAATGTTCCTGTCGCATTCATTGGCGATAATCCGCAGCAAGCGCAATGGGCCAAATACGACGTTGATCCACGTGCGATTCAAGCGGCCTTGTTCAGCGCGGCGCACGGTTGCTACATAGACTCTATGGCAAACATCTTCGTCTCCGACTGGAACCAGACCGGCCGGGTTACCAGGTTATCGAGAGTCCAAAGGAGTTGAAATAGGGTCACGGAGACCTTCTTTTCTGTGACCCGACCTACTTCAACTTATCAGGAAATGGCCATGCACTATGGCTTAGGGGGTGTTGCCGGCTCGGCGGCGGAAACCACGCGATCACCACTCAAGTGATCGAGTAACAACGAAATTGGCTCCGGGAACCCCAGTTCTGGTCAAGGTGGCGGAAGAATGCCTAGCGGAAAAGTAATGTATACATCACATAACGTTCGAAACATCTTTGAAAGTGATCTATAAATCACATTAAATCACATATGCAGGCGCTGGCAGAACTGGGGGAAGCGGTCTCAAGCAGATGAAAGGCTCTTGGGCTGAACCAGAGCGAGGTCTTCCTACGCTCCGGAATCGCGAGGGAATCCCTTGTGCGTTTTGAGCGAGGACGCGTATCGGAGTTCGGTTCCCTCAAACTCTTGGCGGTGCTCGCCGTCCTGGGCCTCGAAATGAGTTTCACCGAGGTAGGAATCTCAGCTACCCTCGATGAACTGCGGCGCGAACGGGGTGGTGCTTGAAGCTGAATGTCCATGTCCTCGGTCGCCCTGTGGCAAAAAACTAAACAAATATCTTACGAAACGCGGACGCTAGGATTCAGAACAGCCCACCGCCCATGGTCGACCTCATTTGACAGTTTGCGCAGGTTGGCATTCAATAACCTACGTGGTTGCAACGTGCCCCGTCTATTCCGCTTAGGGGTCCAGCCGCCGCAATTTCTCTTCAATTCTCTTTTCAGGAGTACACCGCATGTCAGCACCCAGCCGCCGGCCGGAGATTCGCCGGCGCCGCGCCCGTCAGCACAAGATCGCTACCCTCCGCAAGCGTCTCGCCTCGGCCCAGACCGATGCCGACCGCACCCGGGTCACCACCAAATTGCACAAGCTTGCCATCGCTTCGCCGGGCCAGCCGTTGCTNNACGCCTGCCTTGGTCTTCCTGCCCGTTGCGGCCGGCTGGCTGGGAGGTTCCACGTTGCCTTTCGCACTCAAGACTTCCCGATACACGTCCATGATCCGGCGGACCGATTTCTCCCAGGAAAACTTCGTGACCTGCCGGAAACTGCGTTCCTTCATTTTTTCGCGCAACGGCTGGTCCATAAGGACCCGGTGCAGAGCCCGCATGATCTCGAAAACATTTTCCGGGTGAACCAGCACTGCGGCATTACCCACGACCTCGGGAAGCGACGACACGTTTGAGGTCACGACCGGCGTGCCGTGTGCCATCGCTTCCAGCGGCGGCAAGCCGAATCCCTCGTACAACGACGGAAATACGAAGATCTTCGCGGCATCGTAAAAAATGCGCAGCACTTCGATGGGCACAAAACCTAAGAAGCGCACATCGTTTTGCACTCCGCTGCGGATCACCGTCCGCCGCAAGTCGGGATTGCCCGAAACGTCGTCCCCAATAATGATGAGCTTCAGATCGGGAAACGCCTGCTCCTTTTCCAGCTCTGTTTTCAGTGCGGAGAAGGCTTCGATCATGCGCACGACGTTCTTGTGAGGACTGATTCGTCCGGCATAGAGCAGGAAGGGATAGGTGACCTGGTAGCGCTCGGCAATCAATTGGCGGTCGGCCGCGCTGGCGTGTCCGTGAAGGAATCTCTCGTCGATCGCGTTGTAGACCACCTCGATACGCCCCGCCGGAATGCCAAACAGCTTCTCGATTTCGATCTTGGTAAAGTGTGAAACCGCGAAAATGCGCGCCGCGCCCCGCAAAACCCGCTTGGTCCACTGAAAGTGCCAGGCCCCCCAAAACCCGGTCTGCTGGCGCGCCCGCGACAGATGCTCCAGCATGTCGTGCACCGTCATCACATAGGGGCAAGGCAGCGCGCGCGGGAGCGAGAATAGATTCGGAATGTGTACCAGATCGCATTCCAGCCGCTTGACAATGGTGCGGAACTCCCAAAAGCTCTTGAGGGAACGCTCCGGCTTGGCTAGAGGAACGGTATGGAAGTTCGGCGGCAGGGGGCCGATTTCCTTGACCTTGGCGGGAGAGCCAATGAGGAAGTACGTGGTCTCGTGGTCCAGCCGTCCCAGAGTCCGAACGACATTCCGGATGTATGTGCCTACGCCGAACTCGGTCATCCGCCGAATGTCGATGGCGATCTTCACGGAAGGAAATTTAACACAGGGGGACATGCCGTTGCTGGATCTACTTGGAAATGCGCAGGAACACATCCAAGGCAAACGGAATCGCCGCCACGAATAAAAGAGCCTTCAGCGATACCAATGCCACCTGGGGCCAGTGAATGGGCCTCTAGCTGCGGAAAGCTTCGCGGAAGAGTTCGCTCATATCCGGCTGTCGCGCTTGGCAAGGGCTTCTGCCCTCTGCGCACGTTCAGCCGGGGAGACTGATGGTGGGAAACGCGAGAGGTGCGGGTCGCAGCCATGGACCCCATATTCCGGTGTAATGGAATCCATTCCCCTACGTTAAAGTCAAGGTCACACTTCCGCTTGCGCCTTGGCCCTGCGCTCGGCATACAGCGGGAAAGCCTCGCAGAGACCGAGCACTTCTTTTCGGATTTTTGCCAGCACTGTGGCATCGGTCCTGTGCAGCAGCACTTCTGCAATCCAGAGTCCGACCTGCCTCATCTCGGCTTCTTTCATGCCGCGCGTGGTCAGGGCCGGTGTGCCGATGCGGATGCCGCTCGGCTTCAGCGGCGGGTTCACATCGAACGGGATGGCATTCTTGTTGACGGTGATTCCGGCCGCATCCATCGACTTCTCCGCTTCGCTGCCCAGAATGCCCTTGGAGAACACATCGACCAGCATGAGGTGAGTATCCGTCCCGCCGGAAATGATGCGGAAGCCCTCGGCGGCCAGCGTCGCGGCCAGGACTTTCGCGTTGGCCACGACTTGCGTCGCGTAGTCCCGGAACTCGGGCTGCATCGCTTCGTGAAAGCAGATCGCCTTGGCTGCGATGATGTGCATCAGAGGCCCGCCTTGCATCCCGGGAAAAACTACTTTATCGATCGCCGCCGCGAACTCAGCCTTCGAAAGAATCATGCCCGCCCGCGGTCCGCGCAGAGTCTTATGCGTGGTAGAGGTTACGATGTGCGCATGCGGCACCGGCGAAGGATGCACGCCACCCGCCACCAGTCCGGCAAAATGCGCCATGTCGACCAGATAGAGCGCGCCCACTTTGTCCGCGATCTGGCGCATGCGGGCGAAGTCAATGATGCGCGGATAAGCGCTTCCGCCGCCGATGATCAGCTTGGGATGNNCCGTAAGGGACGATCTTGTAAGTCTTCCCCGAAAAATTCAGGTGATGCCCGTGCGTGAGGTGGCCGCCATGGGCGAGGTTCAGTCCGAGAATAGTGTCGTCCGGCTGCAGCACGGCCGCGTAGGCTTCCATGTTCGCTTGCGAGCCGGCGTGGGGCTGCACGTTGGCGTGCTCTGCGCCGAATAACTGCTTAGCGCGGTCGCGCGCCAGGTTCTCGACCACGTCCGCGAACTCGCAACCGCCGTAGTAACGCTTGCCGGGATATCCCTCGGCATACTTGTTGGTGAACACCGAGCCTGCGGCTTCGAGCACGGCTTCGCTGACAAAATTCTCCGAAGCGATCAGTTCCAGACCCTCGTGCTGGCGGCGGGTTTCGTTGTCGATGGCAGCGGCAATCTGCGGATCCGCTTCGCAAAGTGGACGGTACATGTTCGAAATGGCGGAGTTCTTCATATCGTTTTCCTAGGGTGTTTCGTATACGTTGGGCCGGTGAAACTCCATATACCGCTCCGGAGCCTGCAGCGGCGTAAAGCTAAACTGTGAATAAAGTCCGTGTGCGTCGCGGGTCAACAGAATCCAGCGCCGCAGATTCTGGAGCGCGGGATGTTTCATGACGCACTCCATCAGCCACTTGCTCAATCCTTGCCCACGATGTGATTCCAGCACGAAGACATCGCCCAGATACGCCACGGTGGCGAAGTCGCTGACCACGCGGGCAAAACCAACCTGCGCGGGTGCCCCATGTCCCGCCTCTCTTGCCAGACGTGGGGATTCGTCATAAATGCCGAAACAGAGCGAATGCTCAATCGACCGCGCCACGACTTCCCGCGGGATTCCTTTGGCCCAGTAGCAATTGGTCAGAAACCCGTAAACCACATCCAAACTCAGGCGCTCGCGGCTGGTACTAATCAGAAACTCACCGCGCCGGTACTCCATCAGTGTTTCGGAATTCAAGGTGCGACCGGTCGCCATGCCCACATTCTACCGCTTCCTCCGCGACCGTAGTGCCGTCGCCGTCGGCGGCTCTGTTCGCTATCCCTCAAATGCCGTTCGCAAGAACGAAGCCAGTTGCCATCCATCAAAGTATTTGTACGGGGTTTCGCCCATCGTGTAGTGACCGCATGACAGCACTACGACTTTGTGGTCCAGTCCGCGGCGCTCGAATTCATCCACCACCTGCCGCGAAAGTTCGGGCAGGAAGGTCAGATCGTATTTGGCATAAATGATGAGCGATTTTCTTGGCCAGCGAGAGAATTGATTGAAGTAAGCCATAGGACTCACGGCGAGCCACGACTGCCGCAACGTCTCCAACGTGATCTGCGACTCCATACCCTGCCGGATGTGCCGCGTTGACTGGCCGTGCCACACCACATCGGCTACATAAGTCGAGGCGTGATTGAACGCCGCGACTCGAATGCGCGGATCATGCGCCGCCGCGATGAACGCATAACACGAACCCAGACTGGTGCCCACGATCCCAAGCTTGCTGTAGCCCTGCTGTTCCAGCCAATCGAGACAGCAGCGGATATCGACCACTCCCTGGCGCACGGCATCGAGCGTGCGGCCGATGTTAGCGGAGACGGCATAGTCCGCGCGGCTGATCTCGGCGGGCATGCGGATATCGTGATAGGGCATGCTCAGCCGCAACACCGCGATCCCCAGCAGGTTCAGCATGCGGCAGAGGCCGACGTAAGCAATCGCATCCGCGTTCCAATGCGGCAGAAGCACGATGGCGCGACGCCCTCGCGCTGGAAACCAGCGCGCATTCACCAGATTATTTTCCGGATAAGGCGTTGTGACGGGCGCAGTGAACCGCAAGAACTCCGCGAACGTTCCTTTCACCTTCGCCTCGAGCTTCAGGTCAGGAATTTCACGGGTGGAGAAGACCTGCACCTGGCGTTTTTCTAACCTGAAATCGGTTGGCCGCGTGTAGGAATAAAACTCATCGCTCGAGGCAACAATACGCCGGTTGAAATCGATCAGGAATTTCGCGGGATTCTCCGCGGCCGGCCCCGGCTGCCAGCCGTTCCGGCAAGGCCAATCCCGCGTCCACTCGACACCCCAGTCGAGCGGTCGCACCACGCGGTTGTTGTCCACCGAAGTGAGTCGGTGCTCCCAGTCGTACATCCATTGTGCGTAGCGCGAGGGCATGGTTAATCCTCTAGTGTAACAAGCAGGAGTCCGCGACTCATGCGAGAATCAGCGAACAGCGGCAACCAGCGGTCGGCATCTAACATTTGACACTTGAGCGGTGTGAAGACAGGATGGCTAGGTTATCGGTTGCGGAACCGAATCAGAGTTTCGCAAGCGCAGAAGGAGGGTACATGCCAGGAAACGGTCTCTTGCAGGTCGCAAGCCCGTATACGGTGGACGAAACCGTGAACCGGCTGGAATCGGTTCTCGCCGAGCGTGGAGTGCAGGTGTTCGCGGTAGTGGATCACAGCGGCGAAGCTGAGAAGGTCGGGATGAAGATGCGGCCAACCAAGCTGGTAATCTTCGGCAATCCGAAGGGAGGGACGCCGGTGATGCTGGCCGCGCCCACGCTGGCCATCGATCTGCGGTTGAAGGCGCTGGTGTGGGAGGACGAAGACGGCAAGGTCTGGGTTTCCTACAATAGTCCGGAGTACCTGCAGCAGCGGCACGGCGTGCCGGAGGACCTGATCAAGAATATTGCAGTCGCGGGCACGCTGGTGGCGAAGGCTGTGGAATAATGCTGCCGTCGTGGTCGTTTCGTCATGGGGAGACTCTGTGATTCAGAATTCCGATCGAGCCCGCGACCATTTAGCCAACGAGCGCACCTTTCTGGCGTGGGTGCGGACCAGTGTCGCCGTTGTGGTGTTTGGGTTCGCGATTGGACGGTTTGCGATCGCCCTGCGGCAGTTGGCGCAGTTTCAGGGCCACGTGCCCAAGACCACGGGGCTTTCGGTTTGGATGGGGATGAGTTCGATTCTCGCAGGGGTGGTGATGGTGGTGGCCGGGCTCATGCGATATCGAAAGACACGAGCACAGCTGGATGAGGGGAAGTTTGAGCCGGCGGG
>PMHI01000468.1:8918-10885 GCA_003156615.1 Acidobacteriaceae bacterium
TGTTGGGCGAGGAAGTGAAGAACGGGCTGCGGATTCGGTGCATCCCGTCCTCGGAACGTTCGCGCGAGCTGGCAGCCAGCCTGGGGATTCCGCTTACGACTCTGGATGAATGTCAGCAGATCGACGTGACCGTAGACGGCGCGGACGAAGTAGATCCGCAATTGCGGTTGATTAAGGGTGGCGGCGGGGCGCTGCTGCGGGAAAAGATTGTGGCCTCGGCGACCAAGCAATTCGTGATTGTTGCCGATGCGACCAAGAGAGTTCCGGTGCTGGGAAAGTTTCCGCTACCGGTGGAAGTGATCAAGTTCGCGCAGGCGGTGGTGGTGAAGAAAATTGAAGCACTGGGCGCGGAAGTTGGATTGCGTCAGGGAGCCGATGGCAGGCATTACCTGACCGATGAGAACAACTACATTCTTGATTGCCGGTTCGGGCAGATTCCGGATGCAGATGGGCTAGCGCGTCAGCTTAGCGAGATGCCGGGGGTGGTGGAACACGGGCTGTTCATTGGCATGGCGAGCGTGGTGCTGGTAGCCAACGGTAGCGAGGTTGCAGAGCTGCGGCGGGGCCGGACTGACTAACAAAAGCCTAATCGCAGAGGGGCCCTGAGAACGCCACGGATCGGGGAGAAACGTCAATTGACTGTTGTTTAGGGCAGAGTGAGGCATGGCAGCGGCGGCAGAAACACAAGCATGGGATCAACCCTCGCGGCGGCGTGCGCTGCGCTATCGCGTGCAGGCGCCACTGGATGTCACCGTGCTGCGGTCGGGGATTCCGGATACTGTACCCGGGCGGTCGGTCAACTTGGGCGAGGGCGGAGTGGCCGCGGTGCTGGCGGGAGAATTGTTGCCGGGCGAGGCGGTGGGAGTGGAGATCCAACTGCCGCTTGCGTCGGACCCGCTGCGCACGCGGGCGCTGGTGCGGCATCACGACAGGCTGCACTCGGGGATGGAGTTTGTCGGGCTCTCGGCGGAGCAGCGCGCGGCAATTCTCGATTGGGCCGGAGAAGCGAAAGCGGAACCGGAGTTGACGGTCCGCGCGACGATTCCAATCGAAACCGCCGCGGGGAAAGGTTCCGAGAGTGGAGGATCGGGAGGTGCGCAGCCTCCTACCCGCAAGCGGCGTCTGCGGGGATGGACCTTCTTGTTGCTGTCGATCGCAATCTTATTGGCAGTTTTGTGGTGGCACTGGAATCGCGGATGGGAAGATCTGGAGTCCGGCCTGCAGCGGAACGAAAAGACAATCGAACCGACGCAGCCTCAGGCCCAGGTTTCAGCCGAAGTGATGGAGAAGCTGGTGACTCACCGTGTGGATCCCGACTATCCCGAGGCGGCGCGACCGGCGAATCTGAGAGGAGTGATCGTGCTGGATGTAGTAGTGGGGCGCGACGGGTCAGTCGTGAACATGCACGCACGGAATGGGCCCGAGTTGCTGGCACAGGCCGCGATGGATGCCCTGCGTTGGTGGCGGTTCACGCCTTACCGCGTTGACGGCCAGCCAGTAGTGGTGGAAACGACGGTGGCGGTGGAGTTCAAGCCTTAAAGCGTCTAGCGAAACCGCATTTCTCCAGCAACCCGTCGAAAGGTTGGACCATCCCTGCGGACGGGAGTTGTCCAATGGCCACCGAACTCTTGCCTGACGGGTTGTGGGAACTGGTCGAACCGTTTATCCCAGTCGCCAAGGCCAAGCCCAAGGGCGGAAGACCGCGCTTAGCGGACAGGGCATGTCTCACAGGCATTGTATTCGTCCTGCGCAGTGGTATTCCGTGGGAGGTGCTGCGGCAAGAGATGGGTTGTGGTGCAGGCATGGGCTGCTGGCGCGGTTGCGCGACTGGCAACGGGCGGGAATCTCGCAACTGATCCGCTATTGCCTGCTCGATTGGCTGGCCCGCTACGGGCGGATCGACTGGTCGGGGGGCAGTGGTGGACGGCAGTTCGATCCGGGCAGTTTTTTGGGGGGCACAGACGGGG
>PMHI01000135.1 GCA_003156615.1 Acidobacteriaceae bacterium
GTGAAGCCGGTGCTGACCTGGAAGACGCGCATTCTCTCCATGCGAGACTTCGCCGCCAATCAGGCTCTGGGCTATGGCGGAACCTATATGACCAAAGCGCCCGCGCACGTAGCTGTGCTGCCCGTGGGATATGCCGACGGTTACAACCGGCAGCTTTCCAATCGCGGGCGTGTGATCGTCCGCGACCACTACGCGCCGATCGTCGGCAGCATCTCGATGGACCTNNCTCGGAACCCGCGACGGTTTGAGCGTCGATGCGCTCGAACATGCGCGCCTAGCCAACAGCTCACCGTATGAAATTCTCTGCAACATCTCCAAGCGCGTACCGCGGAAGTACGGCAGCTAGATACCGCAGCTACGCCCGCTGGCGTTCTTTTCTGGCTTCCATATACTTGCGCAAGACGGCGTTCATCGTGGTCTGGTAGCCGCGGCCGTGCTTGCGGAAGAACGTCAGCACGTCGGGATCGACGCGCAAGGTAATCTGCTTCTTCGGTCCGGGCCAGAGGATCGCGTTCTTGAAGAAGTCGGGACCCAGTTCGGGCGAGTCGGAAAAATCGATATCCGAATCCTGGAGCGCATCAACTCTCTTCCAGTCAGTCTTGGATGGCTTTTTCGTATTGTTCGCTTTCACGCTTGGTTGCCTTTCTGAGCGAGATGATGCGAATGGTGTCCGGTTCGCGTTCCGCGAAAACCACGTGCGCGACGCGACCGTGGATCAGGCCCAGCCCAATCCACCGCTTTTCCCCGCGTGTCTGGCTCCGCCGCCACCACACGTCGGAACATCTCTTCTGCGTCTTCGAAGTCGAGGCCGTGCTTTCGGATGTTCGCACGGTTCTTGGTTTCGTATTCAAAATCCATTGTAACTCCAAATGTAGTTACATGTCAAGGGCTGCCGCGGATTTACTTCCAGCACCCCTGAATAGCGTATTTGGCTGGCATTCTCTGTGACGGATGTCACAGGAGCCCCGAGCATTCCGAGGACTCCTACAGGAACTACCCCAGCTGGTTCGGCACCCTGTGGAAATTCCTTAACCTGAAGTTCACATTTGTCCCCAGACACAGCGAATCTGCCCATAATTCGCGAGCATCCGCTCTCACCGCCCTCATCCCTGTGGATTTCTTTTCTTCGGGAATTCACATCTGGTTCACGCCCTTGTAACCACTGCGCGACTACTTTGGCATGTGCATGGTTCTCTTGCGACTATCGCTCAGGAGGAAATTCGTGTCTAACCCGCGCCCAAAGCCCAAACCCAAGTACGTTGCACCTGATAATCCGCATTTACCAAATCAAAGTAAAGTGCTAGAGTACTGCGCACTGAAGGTTTGACTGAGCGGAATCCCGGAAAACAGCTGATGCTGAAGAACCTCCCAATAGTGCTCTTGTGCCTGTGCTTCGCTCCACTGCACTTGGTTCTCCCTGCGCAGGCCGCCGAAGAAGCTTGCCAGCGCCCCTCGCCGGGCAGCACTGTCACCGAGCCCGCAGATCTGCGCAGCCGTAATGGCGTGCTGAAAGTAGAATTGACGGCCCGCAACGCAAAACAGAGCGACGGATCTACGCGTTACTGCTTCGTCGATGAGAACGGCGCAGAATCGCCCACTCTTCGCGTGAATCCTGGCGACCTTGTCATCCTGACTCTAAGAAATGATTTGACAGCTTTCAGTTCCGGCTCAGCGACGGCTGCCCATCAACACGCGCATGCGGATACCGGGAAGAACGGGAACCTGTGCACCAGCGAATTGATGACGCGGGAATCCACTAATCTTCATTTCCATGGCTTGACGATCCCCCCAGTCTGCCACCAGGACGACGTTCTGCACACGTCGATTCAACCTGGCGATTCGCCGTTCGAGTATCGCTTCCGCATTCCGGAGAACGAGCCTCCCGGACTGTATTGGTACCATCCGCATATTCACGGTTTCACGAAAGAGCAGGTGCTCGGTGGCGCATCGGGCGCCATCATCGTGGAAGGAATCGAGCGGGCGGATAAGGCGGTTGCCGGAATGCCGGAAAGAGTTTTCGTTATTCGCGATCAGGATCTGCTGAACCCGAACGCTCCGCCCTCGAAATGGGAACCCGTTGTCCCCAAGATGCTGTTTGATCGCGACGGGGATGCAGCCAACACCGGCACCGGATTCGGCAAGCCCGCGAAGGATCTCTCAATCAATTATGTGCCCGTACCCTATCCGGATTACAGGCCGGCTGTGATCGACATGAAACCGGAGGAGCAGCAACTGTGGCGCGTGGTGAATGCGTCGGGAATTACGTACCTTAACCTGGAAGTTCTATTCGGTCGGACACCGCAGCCACTTGGCCTGGTGGCAATGGACGGTGTTCCCCTCAACGAAAACGGTCTGCCACGAGATTTTGTGGACTGGCAAACTCATCTCGGGCTACCGCCGGGGGCGCGGGTGGAATTCATAGTGAAGGGACCTCCCGCGGGCGTTTTGGGACTTCTCGTCACGAAAACGGTGGATACGGGAGCTGGTGGTGAGAACGATCCGAATCGTGCGATCGCCACGATTACGGCTTCCCAAGACGCACCGGAGCCATCCTCGGAACTCACCGCCTCGCCGCAACCGCTTCCTGCTGCGCAGATGCCGTGGCTGGGAAGCGTGGCTCCCGTGCGCACGCGAAGGCTCTACTTTTCCGAGAAGCTTCTCGATCCGAATGATCCAAACAGCGCGACAGAATTTTACATAACAGTTGAGGGGCAGACGCCGGCACAGTTCGATCCGAGGTCAGGGATTCCAAACATCATTGCGAAGCAGGGAACAGTGGAGGATTGGATCATCGAAAACCG
>PMHI01000297.1:0-19914 GCA_003156615.1 Acidobacteriaceae bacterium
CCGCTGGCCGTAGTGCAGATGACGCACTGATGACGCCCTCCAAGACCGCGAGCCAAATTGACGCGGAAGTACTCGCGGCCCGCTGCCGAGAACTCTTCGACATCACCCTCTGGCTGGTCCTTCCTATCTTGAGAGTGGGCAATCATAGCTTCGAGGCTTTTCTTGCAATCGGTCGCTGGCTGCCGCAACGCGAGGAGTGAAAAGAAAGGACTGGTCTCCGACAGATTCGATTTGGGAACATATACCGCAGCCAGCAAAACATCGAAATTCGGCGCGGGATCGGAGGATTCGACCCTCCTCCGGAACAGCTTCGTAGCTCGGACCCAATCGTTCGAGAGCGGGTAGACGAGTCCGAAATCGGCAATTGAGAGCTGCGGCCGCGCTGTCTCAGCGGGCTTGGGGACGGCCTGGGAGTGAGCCCACGCCGCGGCCCAAATGAGCAGACAGGCTCGGAAAACCTTCATAACGTGAATTTCCTTCTCGGGAAAACGGGAAGGAGAATATCATCATTCCGGCCCCTACTGTTGTTAAATCGCGGGTACACTCACCTGACCACGTGGGCCAATTCTCAAAAAGTGAGATCGTAAATAGAAAACAATAGTGGTGGGCGGCCGGCGGATTTGCGGTGATCTGCACGGCAGTACTCCACATGGGCGCAAGGAAATATACCGAAACTTCCTCCATCTACTATGATCCGACGGCCAAGACTCACCGATATCACGCAGTTGACCCGGCTACAAACTAGCTTACAGAACCTCTGCCGACAAGCTAAGATGAGTCGCTTATGGATAATCCTGATCTTTGGACACCGCTAGCGATTTGGAGGCCTACCGTGAATAAGCGTTGGTGGGTTTTATGCTTGGCTATTTCCCTGGGAGCTTTGCCAGTTCTAGCGCAGGATGATGCGGCTGCGGCGCGAACTGCGGCGGGATGCGGTCCGAGCGGGGAGATGTTCAACGTGCAGACGACGGACCTGAAACATCCGGTTGGACAGACGGAACAGGGCAAAGCGCTGGTCTATTTTTTTGTAGATTTTGTCACTGCCCCCACGATGCGTGTCGGAGTCGATGGAAATTGGGTGGGAGCGAACGAAGGGAAGTCATATTTCTTTTTTCAGGTCGACCCGGGAGAACATAATGTCTGCACGGAGTGGCAGTCGGGAGCCTTCAAGAAATCATCCGAGCGGGTTGGAGAAGCGATGCATCTGACGGCCGACGCCGGAAAAACATATTGCCTACGGCTGATCTTCAGCTACCAGCGGATGCAGCTGGAGTTGTCTGACGAGGCGGAAGGGCATTTCTTGATTGGGTCGTCATTATTCGCGACATCGCAGCCGAAGAAGAAATGAGAGAGTCGATTTCAAGACCGGCACGCTCTGGGTGCGATGCTGTGAAATGTCTGGTCAAACAAAGGGAGGAAGTGACGTAAAGGCCAGTCACCTGCGCCGAGGAACTGCTTCCACGGAATCTCGCTGCCAAGTGCCGTCAGAACCGACAGCGTAAAAAGAAGACCGAGCAGAAGGTTCCCCGGCGGCTTTGTCGTGTCCAACATCGCAGAGTTGATCCATCTGTGGGAGCCAGACCTTTCAAGACTTAGATGCAGAAATCCAAGCAGCCCTGCCAAGAGAGCAATTCCAGTGATGACCCGAACCACTTCAAGAATAAACTTGCGACCCGCGTGGACTGGTGACTCTCGAGGATACGTCTTCTTAGGTTAGAAGCTGAGTTTCAGGCCCCATTCCATGGCGCGCGGTGCGCCGAGACCGAAAACGCCAGTTCCTGCACCCGTGCGGTATGGAAGAACTTCTCCAGTTCCTCCTTGGATGCTGTTGATGGAGCCGGCACCTTCATTCAGCCACCCGGACATTGTGCCCGGAGGCAGGTTGAAGTTGGCGAAGTTGAATATGTTGTAGATGCCCACGTTCGGCTCAATGGTGTACCGCTCGTAGAAAGTGTGCTTCCAACTGATTCGGAGGTCGGTTGCCTTGACCCATGGCATTGTCAATTGGTTGGGAACAGTGTTCGAGACGACCGGAGCGACCGCGCCGATGGCCTGCAGTTGCGCGACAGTCATGAGACCGTGTTGGATCAGGACTTGCCCAGCCGGCGTAGGTTGATTGCCCTGGGTCGCATTGTAGTTGTTGATGGCGGCGTTTAGTCCGTTCAGACCGAAGTCCCGCATATACGAGCCATTGGTGGTGCCGGGCATCGGTTCGCTGTAGCTGCCGCTCCCGTCGAAATTGGTCTGAAAGATCTGTCCACCGGTGCCGGTATCCCCAATGATGACCGGCATGGAAAGCGGGCTATAGAAGTGGGCGATGAGCCCGAACTGAAAGCCGCCGGGCACACCGAAGTTACCACCAAAGGAGAGCTGGTGGGTTCGATCCAGCAGCGACGGTCCCGTGTATTTGTCCGGGTTGTCGTTGTCAGACGCCTGATTGACGAAATCCTGGTCGCTGATTGCAACCGGAGCTGTCGGCGCCGCGTTGGTCTGCCACCCCATGGGATCGACGAAGCGCGAGAGGGAGTACGAAACCTGGAAATTCGCGGTCTTCATCCCACGCATCGGGTTGGCAACGTTCTCCACCAGTTTGAGTTGCAGCGCGTTATAAACCGAACGGCCGACGGGTTGCAGGAAAGACGTCTGACCGTATTGCGGCTTGATCCCTGGAAAAGCGCAGGGGTAACCGAGCGGAGCGTTAGGATTTGCTGGACTTGGCGCGTATAGACAAGACGACCCCACATCCTGTGGGGTCCCCAATCCGAATGCCGCATAGTTGGAAATTGTCGCGCCAGCAGCAATTGCGCAATTGGTAGATGCGGCTGAAAAGCTGTCCCCACATCCAAGGGAGCTATTGGTGTTGGCGATGGCGGTCTGCGCCGACGTAGAGTTGAAGTAGCGTGCAGCCCCTACGTCGTTGGCGTCGACATTAAACAGGAAGCGGGTTTCGACGTTGCGCAGGTAGTCCGCGTTGAAGACCATGCCGGGACGAATTTGGTGTTGAACACCAATATTCATCTGCACCGAGCGAGGAGTCCGATAGTCGGGCGCAAACAGACCGGTGCCGCTGTTCGATCCCACGTTCGCTCCTGAAGCGAGCAGGTTGCCGATATAACTTGGGTTGGGGTTGGTGAGGCTGAACGGCGAATGCGCCTTGAAATACGCCGCGAAAGCGGCCAAGGGCGGACCCGCTGCACCGATGGTGCCGGCGCAATAGCTTGCGCCCGTAGCCGGGTTGAGGCCTTCAATCTGATCGATGGTTGGGTTCCCTGACAAAGGAATCTCCTGAGCGGCGCCGTTCAGGCAGGCCAGCGGAGTCGAGAGAAATGCGCCTTGTGACAAGCGGAACGGACGATCAAAAAGAACGTTGTTGAAAATGACGTTCTCATAGTAAAGGCCCACGCCGGCACGAACGACGGTTTTACCCTGGCCCAGCGGATCCCACGCAAGCCCTAATTGAGGAGCGAAGTTCTTATTAGGATTGGGGATTGCATTGCCATATCCCGGGAAAGCCGCATTGACGGCGGCGATCGCGCCAAGATCACTATCCGTTCGTCCCGTGTCACGCTCCCAGCGCAAGCCGGGAGTCATGGTCAGATTGCGTCGAATCTTCCACGTATCGCCGAAGTATAGAGCGGTGCGGTTATCCGGGCCGAGGCCGCCGGCGGGAAAGCCCAGAGCCGACTCGGTGGTTGAATAGCCCTGGCCATTGGCGACTACGGCGTCCGCGATGGTGTCATTCAGCGGATTGGTGCCAGTGAAAGGAGTAGCACCGGCTACAAGCGGAGCGGTTCCAAAAAAGCTGGCGAACCCTCCACCCTGGATATGGTTCCAACTGCCTCCGAAACGGAGGATATGCTTTCCCCAAACTTTGCTGCCGTCGTACTTCGTCTGGTGGTCGCTTTGCGGAGTGCTTTGCGGCGCCAGCAAGTTCGGGCCGACAGTGAAGGATCCGATGTTGATGCTGACGGGAGAGTCGGCGAACGGCAGACTCGAGCCGCGAACGCCATCGACAATCTGGTTCTGGAATTTCAAATACGAAAAGCGAATCGTGTGGGTAAAGCCTCCGCTGTTGAAATCCAGGCCTACGACTTCATTTCGCGTGTAGTCTTTATTGTGATACAGCTGAAAACTAGACGGGAAGTAGGTGGCGTAGACGGAGTTGTCAAAATAGTTGTAACGTCCGAACAGGCGGGCGGTTTTGGTCAAAGAATAATCCAGGCGGGCCATCAGTTCATTCTCGATGAACGGAGACTGAAATGACCCCGAGTAGGAAGCGAGTGAACCGGATTCGGCCACGGGAGCGGCCAGGTGCTGCATGGTACGCTCGCCATCTAAAAAGAAGAACAGTTTGTCTTTGATAAGGGGACCGCCGACGTTGGCGCCTTCCTGATTGCGCTGGTAGGGCGCCGGAATTAGCGGACCCAGGCCGGTGGTGGGATTTGCGGTTGCAGGATTGATCGGAGAAGGCAGAGCCGCCCCGCCCGCCGCGCTGTCACGATAAGCGCCGTAAGCTTCGCCATGGAACGTGTTGGTTCCCGATTTGGTGGTAACGTTGACCGCGCCGGACGAAGTTAAGTCGTTCGAAAGATCAAGAGTGGACTGCGCCAGCGAGAATTCCTGAATGCCGCTGGCAGGAATATCTTCGGTGGTGGTACCGACGGTTTCATCCGAGACATCGACGCCATCGACATCGATACGGGCGCTGCGCCCGAAACGGCCACCGAACGAAATGGAAGAGTAGCCGACTTTGGTGGGGTCAAAATTTTCGCCATCCTGGATCTGAACGCCGGGCTCGAGCTGCGCCAGATCGAGGAAGTTGCGGCCATTGACCGGCAAGTTTTCGATCTGCTGAGCCGTCAGTACGCCCTGCACCTCAGCCTGTTCCGTGTTGACGGCAACTTCACTCGACTGCACTTCAATGACCGTGCTTTCCTGGCCGATCTCAAGCTTCATGCTGCCGTTGGCGGTGTTGTTCACCTGAACGTCCACCGACATTTGCATCGTCTTGAAGCCTTTGGCTTCCGCGCGCACGGAATACGTGCCCGGAACCAGTTCGCCAGAAGAATACGTTCCGGCGCCGCTGGTGGTGGCATGGACGGTTTGCCCAGTGGGGCCGATCATGGTGACTTTGGCGCTGGGCACGACTGCGCCGGTGGCGTCGGTCACTGTGCCAGAAATGCTGCCGTTGGATACTGAGGTCTGGGCGAATGCCACAGAACACAACAGCGGCGCGGATAAAGCAAACAGCGCCAGCATTGTAAATCGCGCGCTGAGGCGACGGTAACTGAGGTTCAGCATGTTATGCCTTCTTTTCGGAATTTATTGAAACTCTCCGGATCAGTCCTTCGAAAATCGAGGACTTTCTCCGCGGCACATACGACATGTGCAATAGCATGCGGATGACCATGGGCTTCATAGGTCTGAGCGCCGACCAACGAGCATGGTGAAATCGGGAATGAACCTACAAGCACAGTCAACGGGCAGACGTGATTAGCGCATCGGTGTAAAAAGTTGAAGTGGATGTGTGGGCGCAGAAATCTACCAAAACGGAGAGTTCTGCGATCAATGCCTACCAAAAACCGGATGATGATTCTTTTCTTGACACCGTGAAAAACACCATACATACTGGTTGGTATGTTTACGGTACGCAAGAATCCAAAACGCAGAGCTCCGAGGCTGCGCAATCCTGAGCGTACGCGGCACCGCTTGCTGCAAGCGGCTTTTCACGAGGTGTACAGATACGGCTTCCAGAGTGCAGGGATCGATACGATTCTGGCCGCCACGAACGTCACCAAAGGAGCGCTCTACTACCATTTCGAGAGCAAGGAAGCTCTGGGATATGCCATCATTGAAGAGGTTGTCGCAGAAATTACCCGCGCCAGGTGGATGCTTCCTCTTCAACGGAGCAGGGACAAGAACCCTATCGATGCCTTGATCGGCATTGTACAGGCGTTACCAGCTGGGCCAAGAGACGTAAAGAGCGGTTGTCCATTGGTCAATTTGGCGCAGGAGATGTCTCAGCTCGACGAACAATTCCGCAAGCGATTGAGGAGTATCTTCGAAGCCTGGCAAGAAGAAATTGCCATGGCTCTGCGGAGGGGGCAGTCTCAGGGAACAGTCCGCCGCGACTTGGTTCCAGAAGAGACTTCGAGTTTTCTGGTGGCGATGGTCGAAGGCTACGAAGTGTTGGCCAAGAACGCTCAAGATGCGAAGGTGTGGAGTATGGGGATCAGAAATATCGTAGGCTGGCTGGGTTCTCTTCGCGCGCCGGGCAACCGCAAGCGCGTTTGATAGCATCTGGTCGAAGATATAGTACTCCATATACATACCAACCTGTTTGTATGCTAAGACGGAAGAGGCTGCTGCTAAGGAGGAAATCGATCGGATCTGTCCTTCTGAATTACGACTGCGGCGACATTCCGCGTCTGAGCCATTGTGTATGCCAATGCCGGCAAAAACTGAGGTTAACAGTACAACCAAACACGAAACGTTCAAACCGCATCATGAAAAGGAGAACCAACCATGACAAGGACTACAGTGTCGCGCAGAAATCTGCTCGCAACCGGAACCTGCGCGGTGCTTGCTGCCGTGAGCCTGCCTGGCCTAGCAAGTACCAGCGCCTTGGGAGGGCAGAACTTAACGAACGAGGAGATTATCCGTAAATGGTACGCGGCCTGGGAAAAGAAGGACTTGGGGACGTTCGATATCCTGCTCGCCGACAACTTCACCTTTACGAGCGCGGCCGGCGACGACCACATCAGCAAGCGCACTTTCAAAACGCAATGCTGGGACACACAGGCTGATTTCATTGAACATTATGACCTGGAGCGGATTACCACTGGCGCCGACGATGCTTTTGTGAAGTATCTCTGCCACACCAAGAACGGTAAATCGTTCCGAAATGTGGAGTATTTCCGAATCAGGAACGGAAAGTTGGAATCCATGGAGTGTTATTTCGGCGCGCAATCCAGCTTTCCGTCAGCGGTAAGCACTGGGCGGAAGTAACCTGCGGGCCGGCCGATCCAGATGCTACGGCTCAGTCCAGAGGGTTCGTGTTGTTTTGGGGAACCATGTCCTACTGCAGGTCGGCCGGGCCAATCGGATATCTCTGGTGTTTTCGGTAATGGCCGTTGAGGCGACCAGTTCCCTGGCCGGCTCGCTTGTTTCCACTACACGCGCGATTACGCCCGGGTCGGGTGGGGTCGCGAGGCTCAAAGCGTAACACTTTGCGTGCTAGCAACCGGAGGTTGAGGACGATTTTGCCAGCTTTAGGAAAGCGATTCAAGCGGGCTTCGTTAGATGGAACGGCTGCGCCAGTGATGTCGGCACCGTCATGAATACTCTGAAGATGAGCCAAGCCGGATATGCAGCCTCAAGTCCAGAAGGCGCTGGCGATTCTCTGATTGACCGCGCGGCGCAGCACTCGTGGGAGGCTTCGGCGATAGCACGCGATGCGAGGGAACACACAACGAGATCAATGGAGACTTTCCCGGGGTTGCAGGCGCGGGCGAAGTCACAGTCTCTACGCGTGGCCATTAAAGTGAAGGGAAAGATACTCTTTGTCAATCTGCGCGACGTGGTTTCCGTTCAAGCTAAGGGTAAATGCGTGTGTCTCCAACGAAACGCGAGTTCCTATCTATTGCGTGAGTCTATTTCTGTGGTGGCAGAAAAGCTCGAAACCCATGGATTCATCCGCATCCACCGATCTGTGCTCGTGAACACTTCGTTTGTAGAAGAAATCAGGCCGCTTTCGACGGGAGAATATTGCCTGCGAATCGAGGGGGGCAAGGAATATACCGTCACCCGCACGTATAAGAGAAACCTCAAATCCCTTGCGCAATTCTGGATCGGCACAGGAGCGTTTTTCCCTGGTTAATCCCAGCCGCTTCGCTTGGTGCAGCCAAGTCTAGTATTGAACGCGGCGGGAAGAAGCGATGAACGCCAAGAGATGTGCAGCAGTTGCTGCTTTGATCTTCGCCCTGATTGTTGTCTGTGCTGGCCCGGGACAACACAGCCGCAAGTTGGCAAAGATAAATACCCCAACATGTCTCCGTTGGACCAATACATGATGGAACGCGATGCCTAGATCGTCCTGCCTGTTTTCGTCAACAATGGAAGCATTCACCATTGCTACCTCTTACCGGTAAGGCGACACTTCGATGCGGAAGCGACTTGCGACTGCGCGACCACCTGTAAACGCAGGAATGAACTTCCATTCCCTGGCCGCGTAAACCAGGTCGTTATCGGAAAAGCCCACGGTTTTGGCCGACCACACCTTTCCCGCAGCATCAATCACCAGTTCCACCATCTGCTCCGAGTGCATCAACGGCTGTTGAATGCCAGGGGGAGGTGGGCGGCGAAGCAAAATAGCCTGAGGGCGCGCGTCAACAAAAGGGAAGTGCCCCACATTCCCCTGCGGAGGCTCGGTTATGGCATCAAAAACATAGGCTTGTCTCTTGAAATGGAGCCGGGGCCCTCTCGCAGAAACGCCGTCGATCTGCGAGCGGATGCCACGGGCCTGGGCACTCAAGATGGCCATACGGACACGGTCAGAATCCGCTGGTGGCCACATGTCGGTGAGAGCGCGCCACGCCTCTTGTTCGCGACCGCTGTAAAGGTAAGACCACACAATTTCGAGCACTTTAGTCTTTGTGATCCGCAGACGGTGCATCCGATCCAGGGTCAGGGATGAAGTGGCGGCTAACCTGCCATCACTGTACAGAAAGTCCTTCAAGTCTTGTGCATCAAGCTCAGCTCGCACCTTGGCGATTTGCTCGTCAAAGCGGGGTTGATACTCGGCACTTACATCCGTGAGCCGGTTTCGTTCGAATCGGAGCACCACGGTCGGCGCGAAGTCGAATTCCCCTGGAACGAACCCCTCGAAGCCACTGATCGCCCTGACATCGCCGGTCCATATTTCAACTCTGCCCTTCAAGTCTGTATCCGCAGCGCGAAAGAAATCGCCCCCTGAAATCGTGCGTAGCAATTGCGGCGGCTTTTGCAGAGAGTAAATGAGGTATGTCATATCCCAGTCGGCAGCGGACTTCTTCACCTGGAATGCAACCACTGGCGTCCCCAAACCCAAATCCGCGCCCAGCACATCAACGTCAAGCTGTGACATTTCCGTTGAAACGGGCAAGTCTCCTCCGTCCCAAGCGAGCGTCCCACTACACGACCGCATCGACAATCCGCCACTCTTGGCGGCACCTACAGTCACGCTTACTCCGCTGACGAACCTCGTCTCGAATGTCCCGTATCCATCATCGCAAACTACCTCCCGTGTCTGTCCTAAGCAGCTATTGAGGATTATGAAGACGAATGCGAACGGAAGAAGGCGATTCGACCAGGCGAGGTACAGAGGCGGTGCTCCGGTGTCGGTCATTGCCGTTGAGCGTATCACTTGACCGTCGCAAAATCTTAGACTGTGACTCCATCAGGCTCAGACTTATAGGCTACTCCGTTCGCAGCGGGTTCTACGGAAGCAGCGCGGCGGGCGGGAATAACAGAGGCCAGCAGAAGTTCTGGGAGAGAGGCGCGGTCGCGCTGCAAGTGGCGACGAGAATCGTGACCACAAACAACGAACCTTCTTCATGAACCGGCCTCCGTATTGGCTGCGAAGAAAGGCTCTCGCCGGGTGGCGACTTTCACAACTCAAAGAAACTCAACGATCGCGGCCATGGTCTCCTTGGGTCGCTCTTCCATCAGCCAATGGCCGCTACCTTCCAGTTCAATCACCTTGACATCGGTGGCAACGCGCTTCATCTGGGGTCCAAGGATCGCGGCGCTGGCCTTTTCGCCTGCGATGGATAAGACAGGCATCATCAAGTGAGTCTGAGCCATTTGCGCGAAGTCTTTTGCGGTGTCGGGCCACGTAGCAAAGTACGCCCACCCTGCTCTCATCCGCCCCGGACGCGAATAAGCAGCGACATAGGACGTGCGGTCTGCTTCTGAAAGCGAACGGGTGCCGTCGGCGGCCAAATCATTCCAGAAATAGGCGAAGTAAGTTTTCTCGCGGCCCTGGACTAAGGCTTCGGGCGTGGGACCGTGAAACCGAAAATGCCAAAAATCTGGGCTGTCATAGGCCAACTCCCATCCCGGTACTCCAGGCAGAAAGGCGTCCATCACGACGAGCTTTTCGACCTCGCCTGAGAACTGGGCTGCATAGGCGTATGCCACCATCAGACCGATGTCATGACCGACGACCCTCGCTTTGCTGATGCCGAGGGATTTCGCGAGCGCGTGGATGCGAATGGCTGCAGTTTTCATATCGAGGCCGTCTCGGGGAATGTCAGAATCGCCGATTCCCGGCAGGTCCGGGGCAATAACGGTGAACCCATCCGCGAGCTTCGGAATCAACGGCCTCCACATCCGCGAGGTTTGGGTGTAGCCATGGAGAAGGATTACGGCAGGCCCGTGGCCGGCTGTGAGGTAGTGAATCTTGATGCCATCGACCTCGCCGAATCGGGATTCGATCGTATCGGGGCCGGACTTGGTTTGGCTCATTGCTGCAACGGTCGCCGCCAAGAGCAAGCCGAGGAACACTCCTGTTTGTAATCTCAGATCGACCCTCATTGATTTCCGTCCTGACGTAACGATCTTTCCGCGGAGCCATCGGTTCACGGCCCGCTTGGCTGATTCCAGACTATACAGTCTATAATGAGGCCTGTCAATCTCGCCCAGATGTAGACTGGAAAGGCCAGATATGGCCCGACCCAAGGAATTCGATCCCGAGCGCGCTTTAGCCAAAGCCATGAACCTTTTCTGGCGCCGGGGCTATGAAAACACCTCGCTGGAAACGCTGATGAAGGAAATGGGGATCGCCAAACAGAGCCTCTATGACACGTTTGGTGATAAGCGCGCCTTGTACCTGAAGGCCATGGCACATTACCGGGACCAAACCAATAGCCAGATGCAGAAGATGCTCAATGAGATTCCGTCCATCAGAGAGGGTTTCGCAAGACTTCTATACGGCCTTGCCGCCGAAACACGGGAACAACATGAACGGGGTTGCCTGTTGTTGAGCGCCAATCTGCAGCGTGACCCGAAGGACGCAGTCGTGAGGGATTTCTTGAGGGATAACCAGGCTAGAGTCGAAGCAATCTTTCTCCAGGCTCTCGCGAGAGCCCAAAAACAGAAGGAAGTGTCGCCTAAGGACGACGCTGCTGCTCTAGCACGCTTCTTTGTAGCCACTATTCAAGGCATGAGAGCAATGGCCCGGCTCAAGTCAGACAGGAAAGCGTTGGAACAGATCGCTCGAGTCGCGCTGGCCGTCTTCAACTCGTCGAATACCGCATAATCTGAAGGAAAGGATTTGCCGGGAGCGACCATAACTCCTGCGAGCCGACGTAGGAGGATTGATGTGCGTTCTAGCATCGACCCCTACCCCGAGCAAAATCCCGCAACCGAGGGAGACTGGGCGACATCCAAACAAGTGCCGAAAAACGCGGAGCCGGATCGGTAAGCACGGCTCGCTGCGGATGCCAATCCGCAGTCTAGTCAGCTCTTGCATTAGCGGAGAAGGGACCCACGGCGGTAGCACTGGTGCCACGGCACTGCTGCCTGTCGTGTGGTGCGCCCGGTCTGAACCCCTGACAAACCACGCGCTGGAACTTTCTATAAATGGAGATTGCGATGGCAACGATGAATCACACCAACCTCACCACCTACAACGTTCCGGCACTGACGGAGTTCTTCTGCTCGGTGTTTGGTTTTCAGCTAATAGAGAAGCGCGCCGATAAACTATCTGTGCTGCGGGATGCCGACGGTTTTCTGCTGTCACTGATGTATGACAAGCGCATGACTCCAGAGCAGGGATATCCGGGAGTGTTTCACGTCGGTTTTCTTCAGCCCACGCAGCATGCTGTGGACCTCATGCACGACGAGTTGAGCGCTCGGAACTATGTAGCGCCGAAGCCGGCGAAGCGTAACGGTGGAAGTCAGCACGATGAACATTGCCAAACCGGCTTAACTGCACCCAAAGCGGAACGGGTGAGAATCTGCATTCTCACCCGCCGCCTCGGCTGACGAGTCCTATCTCTTCTCCCGATTGCATTCAGGCCTTATGAAGCCTTCTGAGACAGAGCCTCGGTTGACGACGGCCTGAGTAGATCTGCAAGCTTCATGTTCCGTAGCAGCTCAGCACGAACACGGTCGGCAACACCATTGACGATTTCGGCGCCGTCGTTAGCAGGATCAATGTGCACCCGGAACGGGCGAGTGCCGAAGGGCATATCAACAACCTTCACGATAGCTTTCGCGACTTCTGATACGTCACCGTCCACTGCCGCGGTCAACTCAAAGCCTTTCATGATCTCCTTTGCGAGATTGGCCGTC
The DNA here is from genome assembly GCA_003156615.1 of Acidobacteriaceae bacterium. The sequence goes on from PMHI01000297.1 coordinate 12,337, forward strand.
GGTCCAGACTCATATTCTTTCAGACGAGACTTGTCTTCCGGTGATCCCGCGTGGGCAAAGTGATTCGTCCCCGAAGTGAACGCACCCGGAACGACGATCGTGGTTTCGATGTTCCATCGCGCAAGTTCCCCCGCAAAGCTGACAGCGAGTGCATCCATGCCAGCTTTGGCTGCAAAATATGGAGCCAGATATGGCGGGGTTCCTCCCCGAGTGCTGGTGCTGCCTACCCAAATCACCAAGCCCTTGCCCTGTTTCCGCAAAACCGGCAGGCCGGCACGGTTCACACGCTGTGTACTCAACACATTGACGTCGTAGAGCTCTGCAAGCTGCTCGGGTGTAAAAGCCTCGGTAGGGCCAAAGACCATATGGCCCGCGTTGTGGATGATAACGTCGAGGCGTCCGTTCTGGCTTACGATCAATTGTATCGCCGCATCCACCGATTCCTGCGAAGCAACATCCAGTTCGACCGTCCGCAGGTCAACTTTGTTGTCGGCGGCGAATTGCTTCACCGACTCCACCTGCTTTATATTGCGCCCTGTGGTTTCTCGCATACTGGCATAGACGATGTGGCCTGCTTTGGCTAGGGCACGGGCTGCCAGTGCCCCAAAACCGCTCGATGCTCCTGTGATTACGATTACTTGCTTCATCACGTTTTTCCTCATTTCATAATTTGTTTTCGGTTCGACTGTTTTCGGTCTTCTCGTCCGATTTAAGCGAACCCGCCATTAGCACGCAGAACTTGAGAGTTTACCCAGCCACCGCCCGCACCAGCCAGGAAGGACACTACGTTGGCGATGTCGACTGGCTGACCTATACGCTCCAGCGGGGCCATCTTGCTGATCTCTGCGATTTGCTCTTCACTCTTGCCCTTTAGAAAGAGTTCGGTTGCAACGGGCCCAGGTGCAATGGCGTTAACCGTGATATTGCGTCCACGGAGTTCGTTCGCCAGCACATGGACCAAGCCTTCGACGCCCGCCTTGGACGCTATGTAGGGACCGTAAGAAGGAAAAGACTTAGCTAGTACGCTGCTTGAAAAGGCGATGATTCTGCCACCGGTGGTGAGGTGTTGGGCCGCTTGTGCCAGGACCAGGAACCCTCCCCGCAAATTCGTGGAGATTACCTTGTCAAACAGCTCCACGTCGCTTTTGCCGATAGGCGAAAGGGGCATAATTCCCGAGTTGTGAACGACCACATCAATGCCGCCGAACTTTTTCACGGTCTGTTCGAAGAGTTGCTCAACATCAGTCTGATCGGCGACATCTGCTTTGATCGCAAGTGCCTCTCCGCCTATATCTTTGATTTCCGCTACGACTTGTTCAGCCTCGCCTGCATTGCTGAGGTAGTTCACGACGACGGCGAAACCGTCCTGTGCCAGTCGCTTTGCTACGGCGCGCCCGATTCCACGCGACGCCCCCGTTACGATCGCTATCTTTTTCTTCATGGTGTCTTCTCCTTTTAATTCCCGGCCGCCTCTCGATCGGATGCCGCCTACTGAAAGGAATATTGCACTTGCCAAGCAATTAATCCAATGCATAATAGCTATATACTTTATGCGCACAACACATTTACGTCAGGCCGACCTCAACCTGCTGGTCGTCTTCACGGTTCTTGCGGAAGAACGGAACGTCACACGAGCCGCAACCCGGCTTTTGCTCAGCCAGCCAGCCGTGAGCCGCGCATTGCAACGGTTGCGGCAGATGTTTCACGACGACCTACTCATCAGGAGTTCATCGGGATATGAACCCACTCCCAAGGGACAACGCCTTTTACACGAACTGGAAATGTCCCTGCCCCGCTTGGATCGTCTGCTCAGCGGTAGGGACTTTGATCCCACGATGGAAGAAACGCCGTTCCGAATTGCCGCGATCGATCACGCGTGTCATGTAGTCTGTCCGTTGTTATGCCGGACTGTGCTTGCAGCCGGATTGAGAGTCTCCTTCACTTTTCTACCACTGCACGATGGGCAGTTTGAGGCGATGGAAAAGGGCAGACTTGACTTGATGTTGGTCGCGGACGACGGCTACGCTCCGACGCACTTCGTGAAGGAAACCATTTTCGAGGTTAGTTTTGTTTGTGTAGTGGCGAAGGAGAGCCGCTTCTCGGGAGCATTGACGCTGAAACAATATCTCGCCGCAGATCACATCGGAATCAGCATCCTGGGCGGAATCCAGACGATCCCGGAAAAGAGATTGGCCGCGATCGGAGCCAAACGCCGCTGCCGCATCTGGGTGCCTTATCACACGGCAGCAATCCAGAGTCTTGCCGGTACAAACCTGGTCGCGACAGTACCTCGGCGCATGGCGGAGCTAGAATCGTCTAATCCTGGCATAAAAATTCTGAAGGCACCGGCAGTACTCGGAACGTTCAAGTATCTGATGTCTTGGCATCCGCGGATGAATACCGACTCCGCCCACACTTGGTTGCGTTCTACTATCCGCGGGGCAGTGAAGGGAATATCGATTGTGTGAGGTAACGGCCTCAGCGCACGACTGACTATCAGTCAGTCGAGTGCAATCTTACAGAGGGTTTGGGCAATCTGGTGTACCGGGACTGGAAGCAGCGTGATCGGCTGGACTTCGCGATGACGGTAAGACTTCGAGGCTGAAGCGGACCTTTGTTGCACCCTTCATTGTCACGTGCCCGGATTCGCACTTTGCCCTTGGGGGAGATTGGCGGGGTTTTGAGCCAGGGCGCCCTACCGCACGCGCCGTATAGCTGCAACAGTTTAGTCAACCGAAGCTATCTGCTTCACGGGATTGTTTGTGGCGACAGCGCTCATCATATGGAGGGGCTGACTCGGGTCCTGGGCGGCTCGCGGCAATCCGGAGGTAATCCGCTTCAGTTGAAAGCCGGTTTTGCGATGTTATAGATACGGCCATCGGGCATCCTCCGCTTGCGAATGTCGAACGTAGTCAGTTCGCTCGCCTCTTCGGTGCGCAACTCGTTCTGTACGAGCGGTTCCAGGAAAGCCCAATCCCAGAACGTATCGACCTCGTCTGACCTCGGTACCCGCGCGTGGTTGTGACCTTCGGTGCTGCTACCGCAGCTTTCCACGACCACGGACAAGTCATAGGCGTAAGCTGCTTCAACTCACCGGTTGCGACCTTCAGTCGCCAGAACATCCAGCTTATTTCTTCGGCCGCTCGCACTCAAAGTTCGCCGCGTCATTCGGATCGCCGCTGCCTTTGTACTTCGCTGCCTGCGGATAGGGGCACAAAGGCCGCGTCATCTTCGCGTGCATTCGGTCTTGGCCTTCGAACTTCGATGCAATAATTATTGACGGCGCCGTGGCCTTTTCCACCCACTGCTCCAAAGACGCGTCTACGCTGTGCTGCGGGTTGTCGAAGTTCAGATCACCGACCGCTCCGAACGAATCCGGTCCCGGTCCTCCGGCGCAGTGTTGCACGCCCGGCGCCATGTAGAGGCGGANNGTGATCGCCGGATCATTCCAGCCGTGATAGAGAAGCAACTTTCCTCCGCGGGCTTGGAATGGCCTGAGGTCAGGATCTGTAGCGTTCAGGGCCTGCGCGGTTCTCTCATTGGCTGCTTTCAGGTCCGCATCAACCTTGAACGCCTTGAAGTCCCAATCGGGCTTCCCGAATACAAAGTCGGAAAAGAATCCGTTGCCGAAAAACGCCATGAGACTCTTCAGGGGCGCCGGGCCGGTGATCCAGAGTCCCCAGCCGCCTTCGCCCTCTTCGGCGCCGGGCAGGTAGCCGGGATAAACCACCTGCCCTTTGGAATCGAGCGTTCCCGCGTAGAGTTTCTTCAGCGCAGTGACCTGCGCCGCCGTCAGGCATTTGTCGGAATCCTCTCCCTTGCACTGGATCGTCGCGGGATCGAAGTGACACTGTCGCGGATCGTTCAGAATCCCATCGCGCACGCCGTCCGCCTCGTCGCACGCGGCGTTCACCGCCGCTGCAATCGTGGGAATCTTTGCCGGAGGAATGAAGCTGGCCGAATCCATCGTTAGGGCCTGGGTGTCATAAGCAGCAGTCGCGAGCAGAGCAGTCCAGTAGTTCGCCGGAGCCCCGGCTAAGATTCCGTCATAGTCATCGGGATAACGTTGGGCTTCCATCAGCGCTTCACGCCCGCCGTCGGAACATCCGGCGAAGTATGAGCGCTGCGGTGGCTTGGAGTAATAAGCCGCGATTAGTGTCTTGGCGACGCGTGTCATCTCATGAATTCCGCGATGACCGAAATCGATAATCTTTTCCGGGTGCCCCATCGCCCAGCCCGCATCGATCGGAGATCCCGTATGTCCGGTGTCAGTCGCCGTCGCGGTGTACCCCGCCTTCACCGATATAGCGAGTTGCATATCGTCAATCAGTCCGGCGAATCCGCCATTTCCGATCCCTTGTAGCTTGCCATTCCATCTCGAGACCGGAAGCCAGACTTCGAGTTTGATGTCGGAGTCTGAGGTCGGCTTCGCCTCGGCAACGACACGGCAGAATGCGGGAAGACTCTTATATAAAGGCGAGAGATCGGTACCGCTAAACGGCGCGGGAGGACCGTTGAACGTACCCGCCGCAACCGTCTGCGCAAGCGCAATCGTGGTGTTGGGAATCTTCGTCGCAGTCAGGCGTTCGCACGCGTCCTGGGCGTAGGCTGCCGCGCAGGAGAATAGCAGTATGAACGCGACAGCCCATCGGGAAGATCTTTCTTTCATCTGTGCTCTCCTAAGTCTCAGCTAGTGGCGTCCCGCAGCTTTTCCATGAAAGCCGCCTGATCCGCGTTCATCTTTACCAACGGCGATCAACAGCGACATCTTACATAAAGAAGTAACCCCAATTCTGATTGCCTGAGCATGCCGGCTCGAAGCCGAAAATATCGTCATGCCCGTCCGTTAACTGCGTGGATCTGGGCCGTGTGCATTTATGCGCCTGATGCCAAATGCATCGGTGCCTTCGTGGAAGGCCCAAGGGAAGACAACATACTGCTTGCCGCACGCTGAAAAAGCCAGAATTGTGGCAGTTGGATCGCTTGCCAGCACCATGGGGATGTCGGGGTCGGCGTCAGCTACTTTCCGCTGCTCAGCTTTGACAGTTCCTTGATGGTTGCCTTGTCGTCGTAAATCCCGGCGTTGACCACGTACGGGGTCCCTTTGGCACTCAAGTGATAGGTGAGCTTGCGCGAGGCCTCGGTCTCGCCGGGCTTCGGCCACCAATACTCGTTCCAGAAGCCGGAAGGCGAGTCCTTCACTTTCTTGCAGTAGGCTTCAGGGTCGGGGAAGATGCTTTTTCCCGTTTTCGCGTCCTTAACCGCCGTGATGTCCTGGCCGATCAGCTCCGGCTTGATGGGGTGAGCCACCATGATTTTCTTGTCGCAGTCGTGGATGAAGATGTAAGTGTCTTTCCACACCCATGGACCACTCTTCTGGTTAAACTGGGCCAAGTCACCCGTCTTNNGGTCCTGCCCAACGGCGACGGTGCGCAGGGCAATGCTGAGGAGAGCCACGGCCATAAGGGCAAAAATCTTGCTGCTCTTCATGTGGAACCTCTTTTGTTGACGTGAAAATCGGCCTCAGTCTACACCCATCTCGGCCGTTTGCAACATTGCGAAACGACTTCATTTGAGTCAGGGGCGTGCCCTTGAAAAGCCGGAAGACTATGCGATTGGCGAATCGTTGTCGGTCAACGAGTTCTATGGCCTGTGTGAACAGCTGGGGATTCAGCCGTGAGCTATTTCACCTTTTCCCAGGTTAATGTGCGAACGCTCTTCTCGGCCGTGGCGGGGTCGTTCGAGGGTTCAGTCGTCAGCGTATCCCGGTCGGCATCAAGGCTGTAATGTCGCACATGCGATTCGCCGGTGCGAGACTGGTCCCAAGATACATCTATTTGGTGGGTAAGGGGCTTAGCTTTGCTGTCGATCGTATAGGCCCCGGCATACGCGAGCATGCTCCTGATCAGGGCCTCCGCTTCGTCGGGTGTGGCAACAGGACCCGCAGGTTTCTTGCGGTCACTCCCAACAATAATCACGATCATACGTCCGTCGGGGCCATCGTTGATGTAACCGGATGGATGGGCTCCCATGACATCAGACTTAGCGCCGGATGCAACCTCCTCGCGGACATAGGACACCAGCTTCCTGGTCCCGAGAATTTGCTGTTGAACGGAGGTGGTTTGCCCGTTCTGCGCAAACGATTGGCAAGGAATGGCGAGAACCCATAGAACAAGAGGTAGAGCGGCTCGCTTCATTTGGAGTATCCCTGTCGGTTTGCTTGGGAAAGCATACTTCCTTTCACCCAATGATTGTTGACATAGAGCGTCAACACGCAATGACCAGCCGTCAAACGTTACATCAACTATCAATTTCCGGCACGGTCAGTCCTGCCAAAACCATTGGATTGGAGTAAAATTTGCGCCGAATGGAGGATCCCTTATGAAACACTTCACATTCTTTTTGATTGCAGTTGCAACAATGGCCGGCCTGGTCGTCCTCATGGCGGCTGCACTAGGACATGCGGATGGAGAACCCGCCCCGATCTTCGTTACCGAAATCCCTCACGGGTACCGCGACTGGAAGTGGATCTCCTCGGCCCATGAAGCAGGCAACCTCAACAGTTTAGGTGCCGTCTTGGGTAACGATGTAGCGATCAACGCCTACCGAGAAGGGAAGCTTCCGTTCCCGGACGGCACAGTCATTGCCGCTTTGCATTACCGTAACGTCCCATCAGAGGAAAACAACAAAGTCTTTGGCCGTGCCCAATCTTTCGTTCCCGGGCCTCCCACGAACATTCAGTTTATGGTCAAGGACTCAACAAAGTACGCGGCAACTGGTGGCTGGGGCTTCGCTCACTTCCAAGACGGCAAACCTGGCGACGCGGCGTTTATGAAAAGCTGCTTCCCTTGCCACGAGAAGACCAAAGCGACCGACTTTGTCTTTACGCATTATGCACCTTGATCCTGAAACATCAATGGGGATCTCCTCGAAGCCGATTTCGGGATGACGTCGTCGGAGTCCGCGTTAGATGCAACTTCGGGTTTGCCCCTAACACAGGACTCGAATGGCATCCGCGCCTCCAGGCTCCCGTTTTGGCCCCGAATGTCGGGATGCTCCAGCGTTCCACGACAAACGGCCCTTCGCAGGAATTGCTCTCGAACGTCTCCTTGTACTAACGTTGCACTTCCTGTTTGCTTCAAACGATTCCGGAGGCGGTGAGATGGATTTTCGCGATCTGGCAGTTGCAGCTCGTGTATTGCGCAAGAGCCCGGTCTTCGCCCTGACGGCGGCGCTGACCATTGCTTTAGGAGTCGGTGCCAGCACTGCCATTTTCAGCGTGACCAATGCTGTGCTGTTACAGCCCCTCCCTTACGCCCATCCCGACAGCCTGGTGGTTGCGTGCACAGATATGCGCAAGCGCAATGTCCGCGATTTCCCGTTCTCGAACGCCAACTTCATTGATCTGCGCGAAGGCACCAAGTCCGTCTTCGAAGACATTGCCGGGGTCTTCACCTTTCCGCTCACGTTACAGCGTGAGGACGGGACGGCTGAGCAGGCCAATGCTTCAGTCGTGACGATCAACACATTCCGATTGCTCGGTGGCGGCATCGCCTACGGCCGAGATTTTAATGATGA
>PMHI01000297.1:19946-34398 GCA_003156615.1 Acidobacteriaceae bacterium
CGCTCGATGCAGATTGCCGGCCTGCAGGCACCGAGGCTGATCATCGTCGGCGTTCTCCAGCCGCACTTCCACTTGTACTTTCCGCCGGACGCTCAGGTGATTTCCGCACCCGACGTCTGGATTGCGAATCGACTCGGCTATGACGCCGCCAACCGCATGGGCGTATCCATACGCGCCATAAGCAGGCTTCGTCCCGGAGTTACGCTCGAGCAGGCTCAGGCCGAATCGGAAAAGGTGGCCGCTTCGGAACGCGCCCAGTTTCCTATTCTGGGAACGGCCGACTTCCACATCCGGGTTGAGCCGATGCGCCAGCACATGATTGCCGAGGTCCGCCCGGCAATTCTCGCCCTCATGGGTTCAGTCATCTTTCTCCTGCTGGTCGCGTGTGCAAACGTCGCCAATCTTCTGCTCGTCCGTGCTTCGCTGCGCAATCGCGAGCTGGCGGTCCGTGCCGCGCTGGGAGCTAGTCGCTGGAGATTGATGTCGCCGATCATCGCCGAAGCTGTCTGGCTCGCCGCCTTGGGGACCCTGGCTGGACTCGCGCTCGCCTGGGCCGGAATCAGGGAGCTGCGCTCGCTCGCGCCCGCCGATCTGCCGCGCCTGGATACGATTACCATCGACCCATCGGTGCTCGCCTTCACCGCGCTGGCCGGACTCGCGGGGGCGATTCTCTTTGGCATGACCCCGGCGCTTCGCGCCTCACGTCCGCGCCTTATGAACGTGCTGCGCGGCATCAGCCGCAACACCGGACTCGGCACCGGCAGCGTCATACGCAGCGCCGTCGTCACGGCGGAGGTCGCGCTCTCGTTTGTTCTGCTGGTTGGCTCGGGGCTGATGTTCCGCAGTTTCCTCGACCTGCAGCGTATCGATCCCGGATTTGATTCGCGCAACCTCCTCACCTTTGTCCTCAACGGCAATAACGGCGCCACTACGCCTGAGGCCAACGCAGCATTCATCCGTCAGGTAGAGCAGCGGCTAGGTTCCATTCCGGGAGTAAAGAACGTCACCGGCTCTTTTCCTTTTCCGCTGGTGGGTGGATATAGTCCAATACGGTGGGGAAAAGAAGAGGCGCTCTCGGATCCGAGCAAGTTCCAGGCAGCCGATTTTCAGATCGTGACGCCGGGATATTTCGAGACCGTGCGCACGCCGCTGATTGCCGGCCGCACCTTCACGGATGCCGATAACACCACCGATCGCAGACTGATCGTGATCGATGACGTTCTCGCAAAGAAGGCTTTTCCTGGAGAGTCTGCAGTGGGAAAGCGCATCCTCATCCGGCTTAGGACGCCTGAGCCAGAGCGGATGGAAATTATTGGTGTCGTCGGACACGTGAGGCAAACCTCACTGTCCGAACCTGGACGCGAGCAAATCTATTTCACTGACGGATACGGCGGACCCGGCGCTGTGAACTCCTGGGCGCTGCGCGTTGGCGGGAATCCCGCTGAATTCGAAAGCCAGGTGCGCGCCGCGATTAAGGACGTAAGCCCACAGTTGCTGGTCAGCGACCTGCAACCTGTGGACCAATTGTTGCTACACGCCCAATCTCAGACCACATTCTCACTACTCCTGATCGGCGTCTTCGCTGTTATCGCCGGAGTGCTGGCCGGAGTCGGACTGTATGGTGTGCTTTCGACCGCGGTGCGGCAACGCACACCGGAGATCGGTGTGCGCATGGCCCTCGGCGCCGGACGGCCCAGCATCTTCCGACTCATCGTCGGTCAAGGCCTTCGTTTGAGCGCAATTGGAGTGATCATCGGGATCGTCGCTGCACTCCTACTCACGCGATTGATGACCACAATGCTGGTGGGGGTGAAGCCCACGGATCCGCTGACATTTGTTTCGATGGTGCTGCTCTTTCTTGTCATCGCGACAACATCCTCCTGGATCCCCGCAAACCGCGCCGCTGCGGTTGACCCAAACCAGGCGCTGAGAGAGGAATGAATCCTTTTGCCATGGGCGCAAGCAGAACTCCCGCCAGCGACATGGCCAACTTCGCGACGCGCAGTTGAGTTCGACGAGGGCGGAATTCAAGGCCGGATAGGGCGTCCCGCTCCCATGCGCAACCGCGTTGGTCGAGGCGATGTATTAGGGTAATGGAACAGCCGACGCGTGCTTTTGCAGCTTGGTTGCTTTCTGTGCGACGAGGTCAAATCCCTTGCCTCGGGCCTCGTTCTCAAGTGCGGCAACATGCGATTCCGCGAGGGTCCTTTGACCAGCTTTCATTTCAATTTCGCCGGCTGCCAGACGCGCCTCCAGCCCCACTCCGACATAGCCTCGTTTTCGGGCCTCGAAGACCACCGACGCCAGCAGCTTTAGTGCAAGCGTTCGATCCGCGGAACTGGAAGCCGGTGTCAGACCCTGTACACGGGCTACAAGGATTTCATCGTCCAGGCGAAGTTCGAGGTTTTGGCTTTTGTTCGAAATTGCGCGGGCCTGCTCAGCCGCGTGCTGCGCGTCGTTAAATTTTCCCTGCGCCATAAGCGCGTAGGCGAGGGTATTCCATGCGAGAGCTTCGTCGTCTGAGGCCTTTTCCTTCTGAAAGTCTTCGATCGCCTGGCGGGCAACGGCTTCCGATTCAGAGGGACTGCGGCCTTCCTCCAGCGACAACTGGGCAAACAGCACCTGCGTTTCGGCGAGCGTAACTTTATCTCCAGCCGCCTTTCGAAGCGCCAGGCATTCCTCGAGCGATTTGCGTGCACCTGCGAAGTCGCCTTCAGCCAGCAGAACCTCGCCGATACTATAAAGGGCGAATCCTGACGACCGTTGATCTCCATTTCGTGTCCATTCCTTTAACGATTCTTCGAACCCACGTTCGGCAGCAGGCAGATCTCCGCGTAGCTCCTGGACGTTCGCCTCGTTGAAGCCGACGGTCGCCATAGATCCCGAATCCCCCGCGGCGCGGTCCAGTTCCAAGGCCTCTTCGTAGAGCTTTATCGCAGCCGACAGATCACCCTCAGCCATCACGTCGTTGGCGAGATTACCGGTGACCTTGCCGAGGCTGGCCGTGTCGCCAAGCCGGCGATAGATGGCCCGCGAATCGCGATACATCCTTTCCGCCGCGCGCACATCTCCCATGTCGTAAAGCAGCCCTAGCGCATTCAGGGCGCCGGCCACTCCGCCCTCATGTCCCAGGCTTCGGCACATATCCAGAGCCTGCCGGTCCAGTTGAACTGCTCCTGGTAAATCGGAATCCGCGATGGCATCGGCCCAATAACGCAGCGCCCTGGCCTCTCCCGCCCGGTCGCCTGCGGCAGCGTACGTGTCGCGCGCTTCCCGGCACGCATCTACCGCCTGCTGTATTTGCCCGAGATACCGAGAAACGCGGCATTGTTGATAGAGAGCAAAAGCCACCACCAGATTCGAACCCTGTTCACGCCCTTTTTGGAGTGCTCGATTCAGCGATTCTTGGGCGGCCAGGTAGTCGGATTTGCCATACCACCCGTCCGCTTCTTGCAGATCAATGCGAGGGTCAGCGGAGCCGGGTGGGCGCAGTTTTCGCAAAGCTGCCACCGTGGTTAGCGCATCGTTCGGTTTCGAACCGCCGTATTGCGCGCCTGCCAGACGTAATCCGTAATCGAGATTGTCGGGAAACAGAATGAACAGCGAGCGGTACACGTCAATGGCTTTTTCGAACTCGTGATTGGCCGAGCGGTACTCGCCCTCAACCAGTAACCGGTATTCGCGCGAGAGGTTCCCGGAGAGCTGGAACGCCTGCTTCGCTTCTTCTTGCGCCTTCTTGTCATAGCCGAGTGCGGTCCAAGCATCCGCGAGCGACATGTGAGACAGTGGATACTTGGGCTCGGCCGACACCGCTTCCTGCAGCAGATCGCGCGCCGCGAGGGCATCGAACACCCGCAGTTTCGCCAAACCTTCTGCATAAAGGCGCGCGGCTTCCCGGTTATCCGGTAACGACGCGCGCACGCTCATGGCGTCAGCGGAGGAAACAGCTCCCACCTCCAGTTTTTCCCTCAGGCGCGCCCCCACCTGTGAAACCAGATCGAAGAGGTCATCTTCGTTGCCTTGGGCCGAGACCTCGGCGATGGTCTCTCCGGCCACCGCGTCTTGCACTCGCAGGTCGAGGCGAATGGCACCGGTCGACTTCCCTCCCAAACTGGTGTACGAGCCCAGCACTACAACGTCGGTACCCAACCTCCTGTGCAAGCGCGCCAACGTGTCTTTGGAAAGGCTCCCTGCGTCAGGAAACTGCAGATCCAGCTTGGTGCGGGCAACATCCTCGCCGGAAACCAGACGCAGCTTTTCTCCTGCGGCCAATTCGGTGTTCAACATCTCGGCGAGGCCGGTAGAAAGCCATGCATCTTCCGCTCGTCCGGACAGATTCCTGAGCCCAAGCACGGCGACGGAGCGGCGTGACACGTTGGCGGCAACCGGCGGCGGGATGCGGCGAGCCCGCATTACTTCATATGAAACGATGAGCGTCACCGCTAACGCGCCGGCAACAGCAGCGACAGCAACCAGCCAAAGTCTGCGGCGTGAGGCCAGAGTCGCTGGTACCCATCTCACAATTGTGCGCTTTACACCCCGGCTGAGATGGATGTGCGCCTCAACCGCTCCTAAATCAGACAGCATCTCGGCGGCCGACTGATAACGCGTCTCACGATCCTTGGCAAGCGACTTATTAATGATGCCAACAAATTCGGCAGCAAGACCGGGACTCACGCTTGCCAGGGGCGCAGGATCACGATTCAGGATGGCGTCGAAGACCGTAGCTACCGCCCTTCCGGCAAAGGCACGCTGGCCGCTGACCATCTCGTATAGAACGGCGCCAAAGCTGAACAGATCGGTTCGGGTGTCCAGATCTTCGCCACGTGCTTGCTCCGGCGACATGTAGGCGACTGTCCCGATGGCGGTGCCGGGGCTGGTCAATTGTTCGTCGAATTCTGCGCCGGGTGCACTCGAAGCCACGATGCCGGTTCCGCGCCTGCGTCCGGGAGCAAGCTTCGCCAGTCCGAAGTCCAGTATTTTGGCGTCGCCGCGCCGACTGACGAATATGTTAGCCGGCTTGATATCGCGATGAATGATGCCCTGCGAGTGGGCGGCCTCGAGTCCCGCCCCTATTTGAATCGCCACCCGCAGAACTGTTGCCGTGTCCATGGGCCGAGAATCTATGAGGTGCTTCAGGGTCTGCCCATCCAGATACTCCATGGCGATGAAGGCTTGGCCTTCCGATTCGTCGATGTCATAAATCGTGCAGATATTGGGGTGGTTCAGAGAACTCGCCGCGCGGGCTTCGCGCCGGAATCGCTCGAGCGCATTAGCTTCGTGAGCAAGCTCCTTGGGGAGAAACTTGAGGGCGACCGAGCGGCCAAGTCTTGTGTCTCGAGCGCGGTAAACCACGCCCATTCCTCCGCCGCCTAGCTTCTCGACAATGCGGTAATGCGACACGGTTTTGCCCACAACTGCCGCATCGCTTTTGTCGTTTGAAGGAATCCGCTCGTAAGCAACTTGAAGGGCGGCGATTTCCAGCGCTGGAGCCTCAATGAACCCCTCCGCCCGCTGGTCATAGCCGAGAAGAGATTCTACGTCGTGGAGCAAGTCAAGGTCAGAGCCACACTCAGTCTTCAGAAATGCGGCTCGCGTGCTCTCGTCATGCTCCAGCGCAGAGTGGTAAAGCTGCTCTACACGACGCGCCCGTTCAGCATCCATCGCCCTTTTCCCCGTTTATCGCGCGCAGCAGCCACGCTTTGGCAAATCTCCAGTCGCGCTTAACGGTCACAGGAGATATCTTCCGAGCCTCGGCGGCTTCCTCGACCTCCAGGCCGCCAAAAAACCGCAGTTCCACCACTTTTGATACCGAGTGCGTAGGGTGCGTTCAATGCTCTTTGTCCTTGGTGACCAATTTCTCAGCGGCCAGTTTTTCCGCGGTGGTCAAGGCGTCAGCAGCGCTGACCTTCACATCTGGTTCCACGCCTTTTCCTTCCCAGTCACCTTTCGTCACGGGGTTGATCGGCCGGCCGAAGGGAACACCAATTGTGAAGTGATCTCCCGCGGGCATGCCTCGCACGGGATGGGCGCCGCCGCCTGTCGTTTCGCCCACGATGGTGGCGCGCTTTTGCGTCTTCAAATCGAAGGTAAATTCCTCCCCTCCCGAAAAGGTTTCGTGCGAAGTGAGTACGTAGACGGGCTGATCGATAAAGCGTGGCCCCGGAATCCAGGGAAGTGTCCAGTACTGGTGGGTCTCGTTGTCGTGGCGGTTGGTGAGATCGTTGATATGGGTTGGCTCCCGGAACAGATAGGAAACCATGAAATCGACCATACTGGGATCGCCGCCATGATTTTCGCGCAGGTCAAAGATCAGGGCGTCGGTATGCGCCACAAAGTTCATTGCGGCCACGACAGTAGGTCCGCAGAGGTTCGGGTCAGCAAAGGCACCGAACTTGATGTAGCCGACATTGTGATTGAGGATCTCAACCTTGGAGAAACTGCAGTTGTCATGTTCCAGCATGGTGCGGAACCTTGCTTCATCAGCCGGGCTCGGCTGGCGTGGCTCATCAGAGGAGCCGGACTGGGTGGGCAAGATGAAGGGTTCGTATCCGACAAAAAGATGCCGATCCTGGCTGACAGCGCGCAGATCACGCAAGAGCGCATCAGCGAATTCATTGCCGTCCACAATCGAATTGTAATCGCCGTGCTTCTGATGGTCACGGATGGCCTGGATCATGTTCGCCGCAACATCGGGATACACGTAATACTCGGTCAACCGCTCGCTGATGGCATCAATCGTTTTCTGCCGAGTGGCTTCATCCAAGCGAATGTCGTCAAGTTTCGCGCCGGGCGGCATGGCACGGATGCCAATCCGCTTTACCCGTGGTGGTGTAGTGCTGGCAAGCTGCAGGACTCCGTAGGCATCGATGTTATCTCCGCGCCCGTGAACAAGAAATGAGAGCTTATCTGGGGTGCTATTCACAATGGAGACGAGTGTAAAACCGCCGGTCTGGCTGCTAAAAGAAGTCAAATGGTCTGCACTGTTTTCCGGATCGTATGCCTTTACATAGGCGGCGATCCGGTCGTGCTCCCCGCTATTAAATGCATCGAGGAACGCCCGAAGCGTACGACCTGCCGGAGTATCCGGAATGCTTACGTCCCCGCGAGCCCCAAGCGGCAGGATGGCAACTACAAAGACAAAACATAGGCAAGCTCTGACAACGGTGCTACTTCGCCTTTCGGGCGCAGGAGATTGACGGAGCATCATGTCCTCCGAGCATCGGTAGAAACAGCCGCATCCATTCGCTGTTATTAGCGGCACATTCTAGCACTCGCTTCGCGAAAAATCGATCGCTGCAACACAGCTAACCCAGCTGAGGAAGCGGAAGCATTGGGCCCTATTGAAGGTGAAAACCGAAGCCAAGCAAGGTGTCACGCCGGACATCACAAGGTCCTTAATAAGACCCCGGAGCTGCGGTATTGCTTTACAGAGTGACACTTTCTTTATAGAGAACTGAACGCATGCGAGCAAGCTAAGAGGTCGAGTGGAGCTAGCGGCAGGCAGGGTCAGGCATGCCAGATTTCTTCCAACACCCGGCGCCAGTTCTGGCCCAGAACCAGGCGAAGGTGCTCATCGGTGTATCCCCGTCTGACGAAAGCGGCGGTGAGATCATAAATTCGTTTCTGTCCTTCGAGTCCAGCGACCACCTCGTGCGTTCCATGAACGTGGTAGCGCGGGTCGGCCTTCGCCAGCATCTCCTTAAGTATCTGAGGATCTGCCAGATCATTGCTCTCGACCCCGGCGTCCGACCCGATTCCCACGTGCTCAATTCCTACCAGGTCGCGCACGTGATCGAAGTGGTTCACGACGTCCTCTACGGTCACCGGCTCCGTGCCCTTGACCATGAATGCGATACACGTAATTCCCATGACTCCGCCCCGCTTCGCCAGCGTTCGAATCGCTTCATCCGTCGAAGTGCGAGGGGAATCTGGATTCAGCGCGCGGCAGTTTCCGTGCGACAGAATGACTGGCGCTTTGGACATCTCGCAGGCGTCCAGCTTGGTACGATCGCTCGCGTGTCCCAGATCCACGGCCATTCCGACCTGGTTCATACGCTCAATCACCTGCTGGCCATACTCGCTTACTCCGCCATCGTGTGGCTCGAACGCGCCATCCGCGACCAGGGAGCGGAAGTTGTAGCTGAGCTGTGAAATCCGCTGGCCGAAGCCATAGCAGGTATTGACGGCATCCACAGTTTCGAACTGCGCGCTGGATTGCAGTCCAAAGATAACGCCGTAGCGACCCTGGGTCTTCGCCTTTTCAAAGTCGTCGCCGGAATTGATCCGCGTCAGCCATTGCGGGTAGTCGAGGAGAAAGCTGTTCCACTTTGCGAAGAGCTTTTCTGCATCATCCACGGATGATGCGCCCAGACCAAAGTTGATTGCATTCACTCCCGACTTCATAAAGAACTCAAAGTCGGACCGTTTGAAAGCACCTGGCTGGGACAGCCAGTCCTTCAGCACGCTCTCCTTATCCTTCCGGTACAGGAACTGATTGAGCAGGTCAATCACCAGTTCCTCGCGGATCAGACGCACTACGCGCTCCGGATATTCTTCATTGCTTTCGGCAAAAAGCCGGTAGCGGCTCCGGAGGACAAAGGGTGCAGCCACCGCCGCCGAACTGGCGCGGCGAAGGAATTCACGACGCGAAACCGTCGATCGTCTTATCGGCATTCTCATTGGCCTCTAGCTGGGGGAACAGATGCCGCGAGCGGCAGGATTAATTGACTCGCGTGTTCGGCATCGTGGAAGACCTTGATGTGCGCAACGCGAATGTCCTCCGGCTTCTCGTAGCCAATCCTGCCACCGGTGTTGTAGTTCTTTTGGAAGTTCGGCGAATTCAGCGGAGCGATGGTGAGCCGTAACCGCGCGCCCGCTGGAATCCTTTGCGCCATCCAGTAAAACTCGAAGGGTATCTCCACGATTTGATTCGGCTTCAACAGTTCCTGCTTGAACGCCCCGTTACGGAATCGAGCGCGGCGGATGTCTTCGCCAAGCCTGAGGGTGGAACCGTCCGGCAAAACCATTAATACCTGAGCCCACAAGTCAAAATCGGGCGCGTCCGCCTCTACCTGCAACTTCAGGCACATCTGCCCTGCTACTTCGGTATCGCGTTCAAAGGGTTCGGAGTGAAAGCTGATAGCTCGCTTCTGGAAACCGCGGAATTGGCTCTTCAGATCCTCGTTTTCAGCGAACTTGGCGACTTCGAGTTCTGGTAGTTCGTGTGGATCATCCACAACAATGGCGGGCGGTTCCTGGCCAGTCGGGCTTTGCGAAAGCGAGCCAGAGTGGAATAGGTCCCTCGGCCCCTCCGGGGCGGACAAATACAAGTTCAAAACCTTTCCCGAGGATGTGGCGTCCAGGGTCTTGGCGTATCGCCACTCGTCGGCACCCATCATGAAGTATGCAACTCGGTCATGCAGAAATGCAGGTTTGGGCCCTCGCCCCAGTACCCAGTCGTACCAGTCGGCGTGCAGCGCGTCCATGTCAATGACGGCGGCGTCGGGTATGGCCAAACCTTCGATTTCTTTCGTCGGTTTCTGCGTGCCACCATGGTCCCAAGGACCGATCACGAGATAACCCTGGCTCACGGCTGCGGCCGGAGCGTCACGGACGTGGCCGCGATAGTAGCGCAGCGCTCCGGGCTGGTCGTCATCGAAATAGCCGGTTGCCGTTAGCACCGGGAAATCCATGCGAGCATAGTCTTGGGATTTGGGTTCCGCGGCAAGATTGAAGAGTTCATCGCCTACGTGGTCGAGCCACATTTTCATGAAAGAGAGCTTTTGGCCGCGATCATCAGTCATCCACCAATCGTCCTGAGCAATCCCGATCGCATCGTCCAGTTCCCAGAAGGGACGATAGGCAGCGTATTGTTCAAGCATCTTTCCCGCCCAGTAGCTTTGGTTTGCGATGAACCCCGTATTCAGCGAGCGGCCCGATGTGTATCCCAGGATCACCGCCGACCACGCCTGCGGAATTCCGTTCGTGTTGGGCACATCCCATCCCGGATAGATCGGAACGTAAGGCGCGATGGCGGCGAGGTGAGGCGGGTGCTGGGCGGCGGTGCGCCATTGTGTCATGCCGACGAACGAACCGCCAAACATCACGACACGTCCATCGCTCCAGGACTGGGCCGCGATCCACTCCACCACGTCGTAGCCGTCGCGCCCAACCTGCAGGCCCAGATTGTCGCTCTTTACGCCGCCCGAGCGGCCGCGGCCGCGCACGTACACCTGCACGAAAACATAACCGCGCCGCGTGTAAGCGGCGACGTTGCCACGGCGGCCATCATCAATGTCGTACTGAGTCAGGGTCAGCACTGCCGGCGCTTTGGCCTTTAGGTGGGAGGGTTTGAAAATCCAGGCTTCGAGCTGGACGCCATCTCGCATCGGAATCATGCGGCTCATTTCGATGTCGTAACCTGGCCCGACCTCTTCCGCTCCAGCCGGCGCGGCTGCCAGCAATACCGCCGCCGCAATCACTACATTCAGGACCGATCTCCTGACCATTCTTCCTCCGTTCGCTCTTCGGCTTCAGAACGTTTGTTTATGGCTTAGATGAAAGCGTGTAATGACAGCGCCGGGCATTGATAGCTGCGTAGGACTTGGTAATAGTAATCCGAATTGGACCCCGGCTCCGAGGTTTTGAATGTAGACACCTGATCCAACCGACCAGCGATCGCTACAACCCCGCGCGCCATAGCCCTCAAGGACAGTGGCAAAACGCGAAATGCCTGGTGTCGTAAACTATCAGGCCCTTCTCCCCGCATGGCTTCCGTTGTGAATTATTTCTCGCCTGTCCGCGATACGGACATAAATGAAACTGGGTTGTAAGCCAGGAGCCCTGAACGATAGTCGCCCCTGATGAAATTGTCGCACGGCGTCTCCTTCAACAGGCAGAGTGGTGCGAAAGACCAGGCTCAAGCCCTTACTCAACCGTGAACGTCAGAGGAAGCACATGGTTGACAGGTTGGGGTCCGCAGCAGGGTCAACTCGATTTGCTGGCACGCCGTGTATCTGCCCACCTGGACCGAGGCGGGTGATGGCTGTGGCAGGAGAGGCGGCCACTCATAACAAAACGCTTGCCGGGCTTCGTTTCGAGCCAGCCGGCGACGTCGCCGAGGTCCGCTTGCAACTTTGGCCGGGCAGCAAAGACCGGTTGCTGGCCCGATCCGGCTTCCATGGGAAGCCGGTGCAAGGGCTCGGACTCGAGAACTGGAGATTCCAAACAGGGGAATTGTTTTTCAGCGAGCGGTTGGCAAACAAGAAGTCGTCCAAGCTGCTATCTAGGCAGTCGTTTCAATTGGCGAAGCATCGCCTGCATTCATCGACAGGTCGATGAGCGCCTGATAGCGACCCGACGATACCCACCCTCGATCGCGAGCTCATGGGCCCTCCCGAGTGTCGCTTTTCTTGGGTCGACATAAGATCACAATCGATCTCGGAGCCAGTAGGTATTGCGTCCGCTCTAAAGGGATTCCGGCGTCCGAGAAATCATCTGGACTGGGCAAAGCGGTGTCCACGATTCTCTTCCACTCCTGTGCTGTTCCCTCCTGCACATTGAACTCTAACTCTTCCCAGTAGGCGTTGATCATGGCGTAGATGTCGTCGTCATCTTGAGAAGAGCCGTGCAGGCAGAATGCCAGGCTGTGCGAGTCGTCGGACAAATCGACCGTGGGGCCGACGCCGTACCAGGAAACATCCTCCCGCCAGAACCGGCTCCGGCTCAGCGAGGGATGATTTTTCCGGAACGCAATCATCTTCCTGAAGAACTGGAAAACGTCCTTATTGGATTGGAGTTGACTCCAATCCAGCCATCCGATGTCGTTGTCTTGGTTGTAGGGATTGTTGTTGCCAAATTGGGTATTGAGGAACTCGTCCCCGGCCCGAAACATCGGCGTACCGTTAGATAAGAAGAGCAGACAGCAGAGATTCTTTACTTGCTTCCGGCGCAACGCGCGGACCGGGGGGGAGAGAGCCTCATCCCCTTCTTGTCCACAATTCCAACTGTAGTTCGNNCGTGATAAGCGTCGGCGCGGTTGTCTGGAAATAAGTCATCGCTGCCATAGATACGTCGCATCACCTCCGGAACCATCCCTGTGTCGCCCTTGATAAAACGACGAATCTCATCGCGAAACCGGCCATTCCACTGCAGCCAGGTCAATCCCGGGAATCCTCGGCCGAGCTGATAAGCGGCTGTGTCCCAAGGCTCCGCGATCAAACGTACCCGTCCTAAGTCGGGGTCCGCGGCAATTTCACTGAAAATGGGCGCTTCGCCCCAGTTGAGGGACCCGTCTGCATTGCGGCTGAATACCGACGCCAGATCAAAGCGGAATCCGTCGATATGCATCCCGCGCTTCCAATAGCGCAAACTATCAATCACCATCTTGCGTACGTGCGACTGGCCGAAATTCAAGGTATTGCCGGTGCCGGAGTAATTGGCGTAGGGGTTTGCCGGATCGGAGGAAAGCATGTAATAACCGGCGCTGTCGAGACCCTTGAAGCTGTAGATGGGCCCTTTGTAGTCGCCCTCGCAAGTGTGGTTGTATACGACGTCCAGCACCACGCCGATATCGGCCTGATGAAAAGCCTTCACCATACTCATGAATTCAAGACGCAGCTCTTCAGCACGGTTTGAACTCGCGTACTGGGCGTGCGGCGCGAAGAAATTCAAAGGCATATAGCCCCAATAGTCGCCTTCTTGTGGATCGCGCTGAAAAACCGGCATCAGTTCTACAATCGTCACCCCGAGTTCCTTTAAATAAGGGATCTTTTCCACGAGACCGGAGTATGTGCCGGCACGCGATGGGTCGACACCCGAGTTTGGGTTCTTCGTGAAACCTTTCACGTGAAGTTCGTAGATGACTGCATCCGACTCATGATACGGATGCCGATCCCCCGACCAGTCAAATGTCGTCCGGTGATCGATCAGCACTCCCAAAGGCGCGCTGCCTGCGTTGGATCCTTCTCGCATGGCCAAGTTCCGATCAAAACCGGGTGGGAAGAAAATGCACTTCGCGTACGGGTCGAGCAGGACCTTCTGCGGATCGAAGCTGTGCAGTTCAGGAATCGTCTCTCCGGATACGGAATACGCGTAGTAACGAGCGGCACCAAGCTCTGTAACCGGGATCCGGCAGTGCCAAATCCGACCCGTCTTGTGGTGCAAGAAATCCAATTCAAGCCTCAGCTTAGGATTCACTAGATCGGCTGGAGAATAGAGCAATAGGGTGACGCTCTCCGCATGTTCCGAGTGAACGGCAAAATTGAATGCTTGCTCCTCTTCAATCCAGTTGACGCCAAGCGGCAATGGGTAGCCCTCTGCTTTTTCCCATGTCGGTCGTTTCCTCAGTGGGGCCGCCACCGCGTTGGCAGCCTCGGCTGGACCGTCCGTGCTGGCGAGCACATCAACGCCTGAACTGTTCACTCTGCCTCTCTTTCATCCGCTTCCCGCCGCTCGCTAGGCCGGTCAATGCGGCAGCGCTACAACTCCGCCAAACTGCGGCAACGAACTCAGCAACTTGCTCGCGCCGTTCCACAGAATCTGCACGCCAATGCACACCAGCAAGAACGCGGAGAGCTTTAGAATTACATTCGTTCCCGTGGGCCCCAGCTTGCTCGCGAGCCGGTCTGCGTAGCCGTAGCAGAGATAAATGGTTATGGCCACGAAAGCGGAACCGATCGCTGCCGCGAGAATTACCAGCAGGTTTGCTTCCAAGTGCTGCGGCGCATTCGCGCCCAAAGTGATCGCCACCGAGATGGAGCCGGGACCGACCGTTAAAGGAAGCGTTAGCGGGTAAAATGCCTGGCTCAGAGCATCAGCGCAAGTGACCATTCGCCTAGGTGAGCCTTGATCGTTCGCGTCTTTCTGATTCAGCATCGCCCAGCCCGTTGAAATCACGATCAGCCCACCGCCGACCTGCACAACCGGGAGCGAAATCCCAAAGAAGGAGAGCACATGCGCCCCGAGAGTAAAGGACCCGATCAGCAGTATGAAACTATCCACCGCAATACGGCGAGCCAGCACTCGTCGTGTTTCGGGTGCATAATCTCTCGTGAGCAGCAGAAAGACCGGACTGCCTCCGATCGGATCCACGATCGGAAACAGCGCGCTCACGACCAGGAGAATACTTTTGGCAACTTGAATCACCAGGCTAACCTTCCATCTGTTTAGATTTGAGCGCTGGCCCGTCCGCCGTCTACATGCGCCCTGACGGATGTTGCAGGTCCGACCGAGCGATTGGAACTCTTCGTCAAATCCAGCAACCATTGAAAAGCGTCGGGGGATAGCATGTCTTCTCGGACCCGCCAACGCCAATTTCCATCTGCGCGACCCGGCACGTTCATACGAGCTTCGCTTCCCAAGTTGAGTAGATCCTGCAACGGAGCAATCGCGAGCGCCGCAGGTGACGACCATGTCAGCCGCATCAACTCCGGAGCGGCATCCGCAATGG
>PMHI01000391.1 GCA_003156615.1 Acidobacteriaceae bacterium
TGAGAGCACGAAGTTACTTTGTACGCGTCCAGGACGCCGGCGTACGCCCAAGTCCAATGTTGCCCTGAAACATCGGCTGAGAGGTGGGAATAAGCGCCGGTCGTTGTATCCTTCACTTCTACTTCCCAATAATGCGTGCCGCCTGAGATAGCGGTCATCTCGGTGAAGCCAGAAATCGAGTTTCCCGGATAAACAGTCTCGAGAGGGCTATGGAAGGCTTGATTGGAGCTCACGAGCCAACTGGCGATTGCCCAGTAATTTCCCCCTCCCGCGGGGCTCAGGCCATACTGAAGCACAGGCTGCAGTATCCAACTCGCGTTCGCAGACTCGATACCATTGAACAAATAAATCAGAGCGCCACTCGCCGAGGGATACGACGGCACGGTCCAGGTACCAGCCATGTAATCGATGTCGTCACTCGAGCTAAGCGGCACATTCCATTGGTCGGCCTTGACCCAGCCATTGCCCGCGCCAGGAGGGTTCCGATGGCCCTCGGTGCGGGCCCGGGGACGGGTGACGATTGCATCTTCGGGGCAGGCGTCATAGTGTGCGATGAGTGCGCCATCTAAAGTCACGTCGCCAGTGATTTGTCCGTCACGCCCAAACTCAACCCTTGCGCCGTTAGGGACTTCGTGGACGCAATCGGGGCGGATCAACTGCCCTGGAATCTGCACCCAGCCANNGCCAGGGTGGCCCATGATGGCTCGGCTATTGTCGGTCGGCGCCTGCGCGATGGAATACGTGGATAGCCCTGAAACTGCGAGGCCGCACAATAGGGTCATGGTCAGTGTGAGCCCGATACAGCTCCGTCCGGAAGTGTGCGAGGGTTGGATCGATTGATTGCAGCCTTGCGTGTTATTGTTCGTCGTTTTCATTTTGGTTTCACATGAGTGGATTGCAGCGTTCACTAGGTAACGCGACAAGGCGAGGAAAATGGGGTCACCCATGGAGAAACAGATAGGCCAGGCGTCAAGCGAAATCTCGTTCACCTTACCCCGCACATGCTGGCTTCGAGACGGCTTTAGATAGCGCATCGTGCNNCGAGAAAGTCGAGCTTCGGGTTACATCCGGCGGTTGGGAATACAAGGTTGCAGGTCTTGTCTGATTTGGCTTTCCACGCCTTGAGGTTCCTCACGAGCTTCGTCGGAATAGGAATCTCGCGCTTCTTGGTGGCCTTGGACGACCATCCTCTGTCTAGCTTGTGACTGACGCGAACCGTGTAGGCAGCGAGATTAATGTCCGGCCAGTACGTATACATGGCTTCTTGCTCCCGCATTCCTGTAATCAGGAAAAACTCATACCAGTTCTTCTGGAGAACATTTATCCCAATGGTCGGTCGAGTTCCTCAGCGTTGAGTTCGGCTTCCTTACGCTGGTGTCCCCGCCTGAAAACATCCGATGTATCCTATCCGGATGAAGTCATTACGGAGCATGATGATTTTTGGCCTGGCGCTGTTGTGTCGAGTGTCCGACAACGCGGCGCAGGTCCCTCCAACTTCTTCGCCAAGCGCTGTGGTTCACGGTGACACGTTTACCAACCCGCTGCTGCAGACCGGACCGGACCCTTGGGTGGTTTGCTGGAAGGGCTTCTACTATTACTCGAATTCAACAGGAAAGGACCTGACCCTGCGCAAGACGGCGGACATCACTGACCTGCGCGATGCACAAAAGAAGGCGGTATGGGCGCCGCAGCCAGGGCATCCCTGGTCGAACGAACTGTGGGCGCCGGAGCTGCATCGCTGGGGTAACAAGTGGTACATCTATTTCGCNNCTCCAGGGAGAGCACTATCTTGTGTGGTCCGGCTGGCAGAGCGACAATGATGGCGAGCAAGATTTATTTATTGCTCACATGAGCAATCCGTGGACGATCGATTCGCCGCGCACGCTTATTTCGAAGCCCACGTACTCCTGGGAGGAGCACGGGGACCTGCCCGGCAGGCATGTGAATGTGAACGAAGGTCCAGAGATTCTGCTGCACGGGAATAAGGTCTTCCTGGTGTTCTCGGCTTCAGGCTGCTGGACCGATTTTTACGCGCTGGGTTTGCTTGAGGCGAATGCGGGCGCGAATCTTCTCGATGAAAAGAGTTGGACAAAACTCGACCACCCGGTTCTGAGCACGGATGCTGGTGCAGGGGCTTTTGGGCCTGGTCACAATGGCTTCTTCAAGTCGCCCGACGGCAAGGAAGACTGGATCATCTATCACGCCAATCCGGAGCCGGGACGGGGTTGTGGATACTTCCGCTCGCCGCGTATCCAGCGCTTTACGTGGAATGCGGATGGTACGCCGAACTTCGGCAGGCCGGCACCTCTGGGCCAGCCGATGAAGAAGCCGGCAAGGTAAGAGCTACCGACTGAGGTGCGAGCCATTCTCGCGCAGACCAGACAGTCGCCCTCGTCTTGACATTGCAAGGATGGTTCAGACGGACGCACTGCGGTCGGCGGTCTCGCGGTGCATGGGGTTCGTCCACAACTTTTGTTCGGACATCACTCCAGATTGCCATCGTGACCTTGCTTGCGGCAAGATTTGGCTTCAAGAAATTCTGCAAAAAGTGAGCATTTTTGACCAGTTCTTTGCCTTGGCTGGCATCTACCATTTCGGACAAAACATCCAGCCTCGCCAGCCATGGAGGAACTCATGCAAGACCTCGCAGAGTTGATGCAACGGCTACTTGNNGAAATCCAAAGTGGCGGAAGACCAAGGAGCCCAGAACTCATCGCGGAAGACGAGCATTTGATGGATGGTCTACAGACGAAGCTTAGCCAAGACTGCCCAGAGCCGAAGCGATTCTGAACTTAGTCTCCCTCATGGAGTGTTATGCAGGCGCAGCAGGGCTAGCGAGCGTACTGGCGTTCTCCGCCAGAATCAAGAAGGAACTTCAGCTTCAATGAATGGAACAAAGAATAAAAGATGCCGCAGATTTCTCCAACGGAGTTTTACGCGCGACCGCTTCGCGTGCATTCGTTTCTCGCCGGTGTCCCATTGCACGACGTCTGGGCGGTTGACCTACCTCCACACCGCGACGGCGTTACCCTTTGTGAATTTCTTAGCCGGGCGAGTCAGGACGCAGCCGATACTGAGCTCAATAGCTTTCCGCCAGTGGCCCGAGCACTTTTCTGTCTTCGGCTTTTTCTTGGACGCATTTTTCAACTTGATGCCGAACCGAAGGATGCCTCGGCAACTTCCTTTAGAAGTCGCCTAACGGCAGAGGATCGTGCTCGTTCTCTTGTTGTGGCGGGAACATCAGACGGGCTGTTCCGCGTTGTCTATCGCTTCGAAAACGAACAGCTACTTGAGATACAGAATCGTACGGTGCATGCTGCGGCCTTCAGTGCCCTCACTAAGAGGACCGATAGCTATCGATTCTACTTTGCGGTCTACGTGCTCCGACGAACTTGGATTACGCCGCTGTATATGCGCTTGATCGATCCATTCCGAAGATGGATCATCTATCCGGCCATGCTGATAAAAATTCGTGAAACCTGGGACCGGAATATCTAACCAACTCTCTGGGCGATCGAAACGGCGCAACCCTACCTTGAAACAGCCCCGTTGCAAAGTGATTCCGCATAAGACTATCTCGACGTTCCTGCGTCTTGCAGTAAGGGGCGATGATACAAATNNGAATATCAAACCAAAACGATTCCACTCAGCAGCGAATCGTTAGCGACCAGGGGCAAAAACGCCAGCAACGTCAGGTCCATCGCCCATTCAAAAGTTTCCTCGCCAACGGAAAATTAGTTTTCATGCCCTTTGATTACGTTGTTGACTCCATACTCTTTGGGGAAATTCTCAGCTTCTGCAGTCTGGATTGCAGCGTGCTCCTTTTCAGACCGAGTCTAGCCGCTGCTCCGCTTGGCCCGCCCAGCACTCCGCCGGTTGCGGCGGGAATCCACACTTGAACTTCGCTCCCTGAACGCGTACATTTACTACTTTCCGCAACCCTGGGTCTGTTCAGTCCCTCATCAACAGGAGCCTGCTCCTATGCGTTATTTCTTCCTTATCTTGATTTCCCTTGGTTGTTTCGGCGGCGCAGCCGCCCATGCCCAAACGGCCGATGAACTTATCACCAGGAACATCGAGGCCCGCGGCGGCCTCGAAAGAATCAAGGCCATCAAAACCATCCGCGTCACCGGCAAGATCAAAGGCTTTGGCGGACGCGTTATGGCCATGGGCGAAGAAAACGCCCGCCCCGATCTGGTGCGCGTCACCACCACCATGCAAGGCATGACCGCCATCGACGCGTACGACGGCATCACCGGCTGGCAAGCCGAGCCTTTCGGCGGTAAGAAAGATCCCCAACTGATGGGAGAAGATTCCCTGCGCGATCTCCTGCTCGACGCCGACTTCGACGGGCCGCTCGTTGACTACAAAGCGAAAGGTAGCACGGTTGAATTTCTGGGACACGACGTCGTTGATGGCGACGACGCCCTGCGCCTCAAAGTCACTATCAAGAACGGCGACATCATCTACGACTATCTCGATCCTGACACCTACATTGAAATTCGCCGCGAAATCCAGCAGTTCATTCGTGGTTCGGTGCGTGAGCGCGTGGAAAGCCTCGGCTCCTACAAGCCGGTTGCCGGAGTCATGTTTCCGTTTACGATCGCCACCGGATCAAGAAACAATCCCGACGCACAAACCATCACAGTGCAGAAAATGGAAGTAAATGTACCCATCGACCCTGCAGATTTCGCGCTGCCCGAGTCGTTGAGGACGGAGGAAAGAAAATCCGGGATGGTCAGCGTGCACTGAACGGGAATTGAGTGATTGAGGGATCGGGTCATCGGGCGATTGAGCGATTTTGAACCCCCGATTTACCTCCGATCCTCCGACTAACCTTTTAGAAAAGGATCGATGACATGAACTTATCCGCTCGCAGTTTTTGGGCAGTGATTGTGGTCTTTTCCGGGATTCCGCTGTGTGCTCCCTTATCTTCGGCGCAAGCGCCCTACCGCTTCGACGCCGCGGCCGTTTCCGGCCTGCCCGCGCGCAACATCGGCTCGGCTACAATGAGCGGCCGCATCGCCGCGCTCGACGCCATCGACGAAAAAGGCCGCATCACCGTGTTCGTCGGCGCTGCCAGCGGCGGCGTGTGGAAGTCAGTCAATGGCGGCACGACTTTCAAACCGGTCTTCGACCGCGAAGATGTGCAATCGATCGGCGCCGTCGCGATTGATCCTTCCAATCCGAAAAACGTCTGGGCGGGAACCGGCGAATCCTGGATGCGCAACAGCGTGTCGGTCGGCGATGGAGTTTATAAATCCACGGACGGCGGCGAGAACTGGACCAACGCCGGCCTCAAAGATAGCGAACACATCGCCAAGATTCTGGTGAATCCCGGCGACAGCAACAACGTGCTGGCCTGCGCCACCGGCCATCTTTGGGACGACAACGACGAGCGCGGCGTCTACCAAACCACCGACGGTGGCAAAACCTGGAACAAAGTTCTCGCCGGCGCAAATGCTTCCAGCGGTTGCGCCATGCTCGCCCG
>PMHI01000755.1 GCA_003156615.1 Acidobacteriaceae bacterium
CACGCCACCTCTCTTTTTGAAAGGGACGCCATGCAAACGCCGCGCAAACTTTCTCTTATCATTCTCGGCTTCACCGCAGGCTTCACGCACTGCGCTCCGCTCCCGGCCCAGACCCCCCAACCGACGCCCGCTGACCTCAGGACGCAAGTCGTCCAGAGCCTTCCCAAATGGCTCAAACAATACAACGTGCCCAGCGTCGCCGTCGCCTATATCGCGAACGGCAAACTCGCCTGGACGGCGGCTGCCGGCGAGCAAAGCCTTGGTGTTCCGGCAAACGATAAGACGCTCTACAACATTGCCTCGCTCACCAAACCCATCGTCGCAGAGACGATCCTGCGCATGGCCTCGCAAGGGAAACTCCAGCTCGACGAGCCGATCTATCCCTACTGGGTTGATCCAGATGTCAAGGATAATCCCTGGAACAAGCTGCTTACGCCACGCCTCTGCCTCTCCCACCAGACAGGGTTTGCCAACTGGCGTCGGATGACCAAGGACGTTCTCACCTTCAACTTCCAGCCCGGCACCCAGAGCAGGTACTCCGGAGAGGGATATTTCTACGTCGCCCGTTTCGCGCAAAATAAAGTGCAAAAGCCCTTCGATCAGCTGGCGCAGCAATATGTACTTGGTCCTGTCGGCATGAAAGACACGTCGTTCACAACGCAGGACTGGTTCAGCGGGCGCCTCGCCGAGCCATACGTCAACAACCGCTTCATTGAACCGCAGCTCACTTCTACCTGGAACGCCGCTGATCTCGTCCATACCACCGTCACGGACTACGCTCGCTTCGTCATCAGCGTTATGAACAATGAAGCTCTCAGCCCAGCCATCGCTGCGCAACGGCTAGTGATGACCCGTGACTGGGTACCAGATGACGCGCGCAAGCAAGCGTGCGCTTATGAGCCACACGGTACTCCCTGCCATATCTCAGCAGGTATGGGACTCGGCTGGCAGATCATCGTCCACGACGGTGTCACCATAGTCGACCACTCCGGCTCTGACACCGGAGCAAATGCCCACGCCTTCTTTGTTCCCGCCAAGCATTTCGGCGCAGTTATCTTCACCAATGGTGAAAACGGTCCGAAGGTTATTGGAGAAATCGTCCGCGTACTCTATCCAGACCCAGTCTATGTGGAGACAGCCCCTCACTAATCTCCGCCACGGCTCTTGGGGAAATCGGTTTGGCTGCGAGAATGCATGATCACAAAGCAACCGCTGACTGTAGAGTCGAGCGGCCCTGAGGTTTCGATGCACACCGCGTTGTCGATGAGATCGTCTTGAATGCGATACAAGGCTAAACTGGCGACGTTCCCCGGGCAGCGTGGTTCAGCATGAAGCGTGGAAAGGGCTAGCGTGGCAAGACTCGCGGCGACAAAGCGTTTGACGAGCGACATTGAAAATCACCTCAGCCGTGTTGGCTGAATGCAATGTCGCCCTGTGCCATCGTGGGGTAGTGACGCAAGTCTGACGATTCTCTGAAAAGCGAGTGACGGATTCGTGACGGATCACAAGTTCTCTGTTTTCAAGTTTGAAGATATCGAGGTCAGCGAGCGTGAGTTCCTGCTAGTCAAGGGTGGAAAAGCCCTGCCGGTGGAACCGAAGGCGTTTCGCGTGCTTTTGTTTCTGTTGCGAAATCCCAAGAGACTGGTGACGAAAGACGAGATCCTAAACGCGGTCTGGAATGACTGTGCAGTTTCTGACAACTCGCTCACTCGCAGCATTGCCACATTGCGCAGGCTGCTTGGAGATGACAGCCGTGAGCCACGATTTATCGCAACTGTGCCCACGGTAGGATACCGATTTCTGTGCGATGTGGTGGCTGCGGAGGAAGGCGTCAACGGGTTCGCTACGGAAGAAACTCATCTTCCGTCGGAGATCGATACCAATGATTGCCGCAGGGAAAAGGAGCAGTTCAAGCCACAGTTTGACCCTGGCGGTAAGAGACTGTCTGGTCGGTCCCTCGCTGGACTGTGCATTTTGGTGGTCGGAATCGTCGCAGCGGGGTACTTGAAACGCGAGGCCTCCGGCACACGCGACGTGCACGAACCCTTCGTTCCACATCTGGCTGCCGAAGAGCGAATCACCTCAAATCCGCCAGAAGCGCCCGTTGAAAATGCCGTTGTATCGCGCGATCGCAAGTATCTCGCTTTTCATGACAATTTGGGGCTTTATCTGCGGCAAATCGCGAACGGCGAAACCCGCGCTTGGGGCCTGCCGAAGGACTTCGTTGCTTGGCCCGATGATTGGTTCCCCGACGGTACCCATCTCCTGGTGACACGGAGAGAAGGCCCGTCCAGAACACTCAGTCTTTGGAAACTTTCCCTCTTGGGCGGCAATCCGGAAAAGCTCATGGACGATGCGGCAGGGGGATCTGTGTCCCCGGATGGATCACGGATCGCCTATATGCCCCGTCCTAAATTCGGAAGCGAACTCTGGGTCATGGACTCCGATGGTGCAAACTCCCGAAGAGTAGCGTTGGCCAGAAAGCCGGACCAGCCAAACCTGGGGGATGGCTGGATCCAACACCCCGCTTGGTCACCAAATGGCACACGTCTTGCCTACGTCGAAGCCCACTTGGCAACTGCCCAGGCTGATCCCCGCCAGTTTGCTAACTCGCTCCTCACTCGCGATGCGAATGGTGGCGATTTACAGGTTGTGTTGAAGGATGATTCTCGGTTGCGGCCAGCCCTGTGGTGGACTGCGGATGGACGTATTCTCTTCGCCTACCTTAACGATCCGACGAGCGAACGTGAAGATACGGGCGTTGACTCGATTTCGATTGACGAGCGCACAGGGAAGGCCGCCGCCCCACCGCAGCGGGTGATTGAGGGTCAAGGGTGGATTGGCGGTTTGAGTGCCACGTCGGATGGGAAGCGGCTTGTTGTATCGAG
>PMHI01000158.1 GCA_003156615.1 Acidobacteriaceae bacterium
TTTAGGCGACACTACACTAGCATCTCGGCCGCCGACTGATAACGTGCCTCGCGGTCCTTGGTCAACGCTTTGTTAATGATGTCGGCAAACCTAGGGGGAAGCCCGGGATTCAGGCTGGTCAGAGGAGAGGGATCACGGTTCAGGATCGCATCGAAGACCGTGGCCATCACTTTTCCGGCAAAAGCTCGCTGCCCACAAGCCATCTCGTAGAGAACGGCGCCAAAGCTGAACAGATCGGTTCGGATATCCACGTCTTCGCCGCGCGCCTGCTCGGGAGACATATAGGCGACTGTGCCCACCGCGCTGCCGGGGCTAGTCAGTTGTTCCTCTTCGAGTCCGTCAAGAAAACTGGGGTGGGCCGGGCCGGTCGTTGTTTCGTGGCGTGCGGGGACCACCTTTGCCAGCCCGAAGTCTAATATTTTGACCTGGCCGCGCTGGGTAACGAAAATGTTCGCCGGCTTTACGTCCCGATGAATGATGCCTTGCGCGTGAGCAGCGTCCAGGGCTTCGGTGATTTGCTCTGCCAGTTGCAAAAGCCGGGCGTTGTCCATCGGCTTGGATTTGATGACATGTTTTAGCGTCTGACCGTCCAGGTACTCCATGGCGATGAAGGTTCGCCCTGCTTCCTCGCCGATGTCGTAAATCGTACAAATGTTGGGATGGTTGAGAGAGCTGGCGGCACGGGCCTCACGCTGAAATCTGACGATCGCCGTTGTGTCCGCGGCGAAATGCACAGGCAGGAACTTCAACGCTACCAGGCGTCCCAGCCTGATATCGCGCGCCTTATAGACGACGCCCATCCCTCCCCCGCCTAATTTTTCCATAATGCGGTAGTGGGAGATGATTTGTCCGGCAGATACTACGGCAATCTCGTCGTTTGCGGAAATTCGGTATCGCGCGATCTGACGGGCAACGACGTCGAGGGCGGGCGCTTCGATGAAGTTCTCCGCGTCCTGGTCATGAGCGATAAGAGATTCGACTTCGCGGAGGAGGGCTAGATCAGCGCCACACTCAGTTTTCAGAAACGCGGCGCGCTCGCTCTCGTCATGCTCCAGGGCGGAGTGATAGAGCTGTTCCAGGCGATGTGCACGTTCAGGATGAAAGATATGCAACCGTGGGGCGAGCGTGTCGTCGCAGGGGAATGGCGAGGATTTTTTGACATTGAAGCATACGGGCCGGTTCTTCGGCCTGAACGTACCTGAAGAAAGCATGCAAGGCAGCAAGCCGATGATTTCGTGTACGAGGGGAAGATTTTCTCTCCCTCTCCAAGTAGTCCAGGAATGTTTCCACCAGTGAAACATCGATTTGTTCGAGACGTAATCTTTCTAGAGCGATTCCCTGTACATCACGGCAGAATCGCAGGAGAAGAGTGAACACATCGCGGTATGCCTTGATGGTATTCGGACTGAGGTTTCGCTGCGCGGCCAGATAGTGAGTCAAAAAGTTGGTCAGGTGAACGGAGAAGTCGGTTGGCTTCATGACTCACTCCTCCGCGGAATGACGTCACCAAAGGCCGCGTCTGCTCGCGCCGTAATCTCTGGGAAGAGTTCGGCAGTTAAATGCAGGTAACGCTGTGTTCCGGAAAGATTCTGATGCCCGAGGTAGGTAGCAAGAAGAGGAAGTTTGGTGTCCAGATCCTCACCGTCTCGATACCAGCGTCGTAAAGTGTGGATGGCAAAGAGATGACGATAGTCGTGAATCCGTGGTCCCTTGCCTCGTCCGGCGTGAGGAATTCCACAATGTAGCAACAGTTTACGAAACACTGTGTAAACCGTGCGTAAGCTGAATGGGCCTCCACTGGGTCCCGGAAAGAAGATGGCACTGGGCGGGCGATTGTCAAACTGGGCAGCATACTTTCGCAAGCGATTAACGACAGGCAAGGCAGGTGGTACCAAGCGATCTTTGCGGAACTTTCCCTGGTGGACAGTGATAATGCCCTGGTCTAGATCGACATCACAAACGCGGAGTTTCAGGACTTCGCTAACACGAAATCCGCATCCATACAGAAGCCGGAAAACCTCCGGCATAATGAGATGCCGTAAAGGCGAACGTGCCGTGGGCTGAAGCGTGTCCACGGCCTGGAAAAAGTTTTGCAGCTCTTCGTCGCTTAGCATTCGTGGCACGAAAGTCCATCGATTTCGAGCAACTAATGTGCAATCGGGCAGATATGCGGAATAGCCAAGCCGCAACAAAAACCTGGAGAACTGCCGAGTGACGGTGATGCGTTGCGCTTGGGTTCGTGCTCCTTCATGCGCTTTCTTGGCCAGCCACTTCCGCGCGATGGAGGCAGGTAGCTCACAGCTCGTCAATCCTTCTTGCACCAAAAAGTTGTCGAGGTGCCGCAAGATTCGAATCGACTCACGATACGTGTACCCACAGGCGTGCTTTTCCTGAAGAAATTTCTCAATGAGAGAAGATAGAACGCTTTGGAACGGGGTGGATGTATCAGTTGCCATGATTCACCGCCGTAGGATCCAACGCTACGCTGCGTAAAGCTTCTATATCCGCTTTTGCGTAGATACGTGTTGATTCCAAACTGGTATGCCCCAAGATCTCCGCAATAGTTGTAAACGGCGTGCCTTTCTCCAGGAGCCGAGTCGCCAGAGTATGGCGAAGAGAATGGATGCCCCGTTTTTGTGGACTCCGAAAGGTGATCCCCGACAGGAGGCGCCAATACTTGACAATGTGGTAGAGATTGTTTTCTGTAAAAGGAGAAAAGGGCGGTCGCACTTTGAGGAATACCTCTCGGTGGATCGTTTGAGGCCGACCCGACTTCAAGTAATCGATCAGGGCTTCCCCGACCTCATTCGTCAGAGGCAGACTCAGCGGCGCGTCCGTCTTCGCCTGCGTGATTTCTATTGTTGACTCATCCCAATGAAGGTCCTCCAGTTTCAGCGTGCGAATATCCCCCGCACGCAACCCCAACCGGCAGGCCAGTAAGAGAATGGCGTAATCTCGTTTGCCTTTCGCAGAACTACGATCGACCGCCCCAAGAAGTCCGGCGACGAGTTCAGGATGCCAAACTGACGGGATGGTGGCGTCCTTGCGTACACGGATTTTTGGCAGCTGGGCACTGAGGTCTTGCTGCAGAATTCCCCGCATGGTGAGAAACCGGAGAAAACAACTCAGATCTGATACAACTCGCGCAACGCTTTTTGGCTGCAAGTGATCCCGAGTCGAGATGAACTCGGATAAATCTACCGTCTGAATTTCCGTTAGTTTCCGCGCTTTCGTCGAATGGAGAAAATGCAGAAAAAGTGTAAGCTCTGCAGTACGCAGCCGAAGGCTCGTCCCTCGAAGGTGCAGTCGGTCCGTGCAGTACTGTTCATAATCTCGAAGTGTGTTCTGCATGGCGGAGTGAAGGTGAATGGCCTGTATTTCCGCTAACGCTCGTTCAATACGCCCGTTCTTCGCAAAATCGGCAAGCACTTTTAGGCCGAACAACAGATGCCGACGCCAGCCGTTGCCCGGCTCATCCACCGCCTTGCCCCTGACGCCATACTCCTCTAGAAAGCGCGCCCCCAAATCCGCAGAAAATTTGTCTTCTAGTTCGTTGCGGCGGGAAAATTCGATGAGATGTTCCCAGATTGCGCGATACCGATTTCTCGATCTCCGGCTGTAGCCCAACCGCTCGATCTCGTTCAAGGCATTAGCGACAAGTTGACTCAATTGCAAGTTTTCCGAAAGGGTCTGTTCCATGACGAACCTCCTCTGAATTTGGCAGCTCCATGGCCGCCGAGGAGTGCATCATGAAGGCTTATGTGCTGTGATTCAAAGAGGAATTTGCTGACCGGAAAGGACTTACTGCAGCGACTCTACATAACGTCCTTGTGCACACAATATCTTAAATGTACTGCAGCACATTTAGTCTACCTTCACGCCGATCTTTCCCTGAAAGAGAAGATCCTGGCCAAGTCTCGGTCATCACGCAATGAGAGGCTTTGCCGCTACAAACCTGATGATGAGCTCATGTCATTTCTCAAGAGCCTTTAACCTTCTTGAAGTTTTCAGGACTATGTTGAGTAGTGAGTGGACCAGTTCCTCGAATCGCCACTCGGCCAAGTCGTCTGGGCTCGGTTTGCACACCTCCTCGACATAGTCCGGAAGGCCACATGGTATCGGCTATATCGAGCTCGACATAGCCGATATATTTAATCTGACTCATTTGAGTTGCCTCCTTGGGGGAAAGTTCATTCGTTCCAACGCTTGGCTTTCCCTCAAGGTAAAGTGCCATTCTCCAGCTATTTTGCCTATGCTCTTCTGTAGTCCTTTCGCACCCGAGACACTCCTGCTGTTACTCCAGCGCCGCCGCAGCGGAGCGAAGCCCCTCCACAGCGTAGCGGAAGCGGAGACGGCTCCGAAGCGGGGCGCTCTTTCATAATGCGTTGTGAAATAATGGAGTTGCCAAGGATGGGCGG
Organism: Acidobacteriaceae bacterium; assembly: GCA_003156615.1. Next base: position 4,419 of record PMHI01000158.1, read on the forward strand.
TTAGCTCAGCTGGTTAGAGCGCCTGCCTTACA
>PMHI01000003.1 GCA_003156615.1 Acidobacteriaceae bacterium
GCCGTTGTCCAGTCCCGCCTGCGATGACGCATGGCGGCAGTTCATGGCGAAGCGGTACTCCGGCAACGAGTTTGCCTCGGTGGCGAGTGTCACACAGTGTTCTTCATCTGCGCGCACTGCGATCGCGGACAGCGCTACTGCAGCACCCCATGCCGTGAGCGTGCCCGCCTCCACCAACGACGGTGCGCCAACAGCCGCCACCAACAGAGCTCCGAAGGACGGCTCGATCATCGCGACCGGCAGCGCGATTACCGGTGCCGCCGCCGGCAAGCGCCATCGGGCGTGACGGATCAAGCTTCCCTTTCGATCACTTCCCCGGCATCATTCGAATGTGGACCTGCCGACCGGCAAGAAAATCCTCCGGCGTCGCATTGCTGGACCGAAGCGCAGCCTGCTTTACCGCTGCGCTGCCGGATCTGCGGCCGCGTGGGACGATTCGTCGATCCCTTTCCACACACTCCACCAAGAAAGTGAGTCGTCTCATGATCAGTCCGGAAACCCGCGCGCAGATCCGCCGCTACTTTTACGTCGAACACTGGAAGATTGGCACCATTGCCAGTGAACTGAACGTTCATCCCGATGCCGTTCGCCATGCCATCGAGAGCGAGCGCTTCCACAGCACGCCGCCGCTGCGTGCGTCCGTCGTCGATCCTTACAGTGGGTTCATTCGCCAGACTCTCGATCAACATCCGCAGCTGCGCGCCACGCGCATCTTCCAGATGATTCGGGACCGCGGCTACAGCGGCAGCATCGTGCAGTTGCGCCGCATCGTGTCCCGCTTGCGTCCGCAAAGGCGCGAACCCTTCCTGCAACTGCAGATGTTTCCCGGCGAGCAGGCCCAAGTCGATTGGGCGCACTTCGGTCATGTGATGGTCGGACGCGCCAAGCGCACCTTGTCCTGCTTCGTGATGACGTTATCGTATTCGCGCGCCTTGTATCTGGAGTTCTTCTTCGATCAAACCATGGAGAACTTCTTGCGCGGCCATGTCCACGCATTTGAATTCTGGTGCGGGCAGCCGCGAGTAATTCTTTACGACAACCTGAAAAGTGCGGTCCTCGAACGCCGCGGCAATCAGATCCTGTTCCACCCGCAACTCATCGAGTTGAGCGCGCACTATCACTTCGCTCCGCGGCCCTGCCAAGTGCGCGCGGGCAACCAGAAAGGGCGCGTGGAGCGCGCCATCCGCTATGTGCGCGATTCCTTCTGGGCGGGCCGCGCCTTCGCCACGTTGGCCGAATGTAATCGGCAAGCTCTACTCTGGCGGGATCAAGTCGCGCACCAACGGCGCTGGCCGGGCGGCGATCACCTCACGGTCGCCGAGATCTTCGAGCAAGAACGGCCTCGGTTGCTTCCGCCTGCGCTACATCCCTTCCCCGCCGACCGCATCGAAACCGTGCGCTCCCGCAAAACCATCTATGTGCGCTTCGATCTCAACGATTACTCCATCCCGCCGCCAGCCATTGGACGCCAGTTGACCTTGGTCGCATCCGAGACCAGCGTGCGTATTCTCGATGGTTCCATCGAGATCGCTCGGCATATACGTACCTACGACCGCCACCAACTCGTGCTCGATCCCGCTCATCGGGAAGCCGTGCTTCAGATCAAGCGCAAGGCATTCCATTCCACGCCTGGCGGCCGTTTGGAGCAGGCCGTACCCGAGAGCAAAACGCTCCTCGATCTCGCCTTCGCTCAAGGCGAATCGGCCGGCTATCAGACCGCGCATTTGCTGAAGCTGCTGGAGCAGTATGGCGCCACGGCTCTGCGCCGCGCCGTCGTGGAAGCTCTCCAACGCAACACGCCGCGTGCCGCTTCTGTCGCATTTCTGCTCCGCCGTCAACCTCGTTCTACGCCGCTGGCCATCGATCTCAGCCGCCATCCGCAAGCCCAATCACTCGACGTCCGCCCGCATGATCTGGAGACTTACGATGAACTCGCCCGTACCCGAGACACAGACGATGACGAACAATAACCTCGCCACTCAACTCAAGCAGATCGGCTTGCGCGCCGTGCCCACGCAGATGGATGACTTCATCGCGCGTGCCACTAAAGCCCGCTGGTCCCCCCTGCAGATTCTCGAAGAACTCAGCCGGGCAGAAACCGCCGAACGTTCGCGCCGCAGTCTGGAGCGCCGGCTGCGGATCAGCGGCATCAAGAGATTCAAGCCCATGGCCGACTTCGATTGGTCCTGGCCCACGAAGATCGAACGCGACATTATCGAACGTGCGCTGACCCTGGATTTTCTGGGCGAAACCCGCAATCTCGTCCTGGTGGGCCGCAATGGTTTGGGCAAGACCATGATCGCTCAGAACATCGCGCACGCTGCGGTGCTCGCCGGTCATTCCGTGGTGTTTCGTTCCGCTGCGGCGCTGCTCGAAGAACTGCACCGCCAATCTCCGGAAGGCCGCCGAAGCAAGTTGCGCGGGTACGCCAATGTTGGCTTGTTGTGCATCGACGAGGTCGGGTATCTGTCCTTCGACGACAAGGCCGCCGATCTGCTCTACGAAGTCGTCAACCGGCGTTACGAACGTAAGCCCGTCATCCTGACTACGAATCGTCCGTTCAAAGAATGGAACGAAGTCTTTCCCAATGCGACGTGTATCGTCACGCTGCTGGATCGTTTGCTCCATCACGCTGACGTCACCGCGATTGAAGGCGACAGCTATCGGATGCGCGAAAGCGAGCAGGAGACTGCCGCGCGCCGGAGGAAGAAATGACTCCCGCCGCTTCGATCCTGGACCCGAATACCAATTCAGCGCTGTATGTCTCTACGGTGCTGGCTCTCTACGTAGACCTGCCGGACACGCCCCTGCGCGCCAGCGTTCCGGATCAGCGCCAAGCTCGCACGTGGTGTGATCGCGGCGTACCCCTTTCCGTGGTTGAGACCGCTCTCTTGCTGGCCTGCCTCCGCCGAACGGCGCGGCCCCCGGACGTGCCGCCACTGCCGCGCATCCGCTCCCTGGCCTACTTCCAACCCGTCATTGACGAACTCCTGGAACATCCAACTCCCGGCGGTTACCTTGAGTATCTACGCCTCAAGCTGCGCAGTGTCGTCGACAACCCCGGCCCGGCCAAAGTCCAAAAAACTACGCTTTCGGATGATCGCTAACATCATGGACAACTACGGCACGCACAAGCATGCCAAGGTCAAAGCGTGGTTGAAACGTCATCCTCGGTTCGTATCGCACTTCGTCCCCACCAGTTCCAGTTGGATGAATCTTGTCGAGCGATGGTTCGGCCACCTGGACAACAAGGCCATCCGCCGTGGCGTCTTCCTCAGCGTGGCCGACCTGCAAGCAGCCATAGAGGCGTTTCTCAAGGCCTGGAACCAGGATCCAAAACCTTTCGTGTGGACGGCGACCGTCGAATCCATCCAGGAAAAGCTGACACGCTGTCGCCGCACTTTGGAGCAGATCCAGCCCGGCTGCACCAGTCCCAAATCCAGAAAACGAAAGCAATGAACTGTCTAGTTATTTCGCAGACACTACACTAGCCCAAGTTCGTCACAGGATGGGGTAAGAATCGCCTAAGCCCTTCAGAATCAGTTTAGGCGGTGGCCGAGTCTACACTACATCCGTGATCGCCCTCGATGCGATCCGGAAGGTTCAATCGGAGTTGCTGTAGCAATGATCTCTGCTCGGCGGTGGGTTCGGTGATGCGGCGTAGCCGGATCTCTCGGCCATCGGTGGTGGGCAGGACGATGTCGGCACTCTGCAGGGTGGATAACAGCGAGAGTGCTCGCATCGGTGAGGACGCCTGTGCGGGATCGGCCCCGCTCGCTGATGGATTCAATTCCATCTCGCCTCTACGTTTTAGTAGATGCTTCAAGGTGACCCAGAGCGCGTAGCCCAGGAACGCGACCAGGACATGCGCTTTGACGCGGGCTTCCAGTTGGTGAAATAGCGGCCGAATCGAAAGCTCACTTTTCAGCGCCCGGAAGGAGGCTTCGGCTTCTGTCAGTTGCGTGTACTTGGACCACATCTGTTCGGCCGTGTCCGCCTGCAGATTCGTGCGCAGCAGATAGGCGCCTTCGCGCGCCTCCCGCCAGTCTTTGCGGTCCTTTTTCATCTGCCAGAATAAGCGCACGCCTGCGGCTGTGTCGCGCAGCGAGACCTCATAAAGATCGTTGACCGACGGATGCCGGGCCTGGATCTTCCCCAGCCGCCGCTCCATCTTGTTCCGGTCCTGCAGGCGGCCCAGCGCGATGGCCTTCTCCAGACCTTTCAAAGCCCTTTCCATGCTGCTGGAAAAACGGTTTCGGATGGCTCGCTCCTTTTCTTTGCGGCCCGCTGTGCGGCATAGAATGTAAGTCTCCGCGCCCTGCGGAATGGCTACCTTCTTCACTTCCACTTCGGGTCGAACCCGCGTCCAGCCTTCCGCGGTCAGTGCTGCTTCGAATTGCTTCATCTGGTGGCGCGGCGTGCCCACCAGATACTGTCCTCCCCGTCTGCGAATCGCTGCCAGGTTCTCNNATACTGCCCGCCGCGCTTGCGGATGGCCGCCAGATTCTCCTCGCTCACCATACCGCGATCCATTACCCAGACCCGCCGCGCCTGGCCGTACTTGCGTTCGACCATGCGCAGGATCGTCTCCATCGTGGAGACGTCGGCACGGTTGCCATTAAATGTCTCGTAACTGAAAGGGAACCCCTCGCTGTTGACGATGAGCGCGATCACCATCTGCTCGCAGTCCGGACGGTGATCCCGTGAATAGCCGCGGCGCATCATCGGATTGTGCTCCGCCGCGCCTTCCACGTAGGTGCTCGTCAGGTCGTAAAGCAGGACGTCGAACTCGNNACAGCGCGCCATAGCGCTCCTTGAGGTGGCGCTCCAGTTTGGTCTTGTGCGGCAGGATGCGATCCAGGCAGCGGTACAAGCGTGTGTCGTTGATCTTGCCTTCCGCGATCCCCAGCAGATCGTCCAGCGCTGTCGTGGGATACCAGCGTTGCTCGATGGCCAACTCGCTGCCCGGCGCGCACAACCGGTTGATCGCCAACAGCGCCGCCACGCGCGACCACGGCACATCGGCGGAATCGTCATCCACCGCCTGCGCAAAGAAGCGGTCCAGCTCCAGGCGTCTCCAAAGTTCCAGCCCCAGATAGCATGCACCGAACTGCCGCGTCCTTTCCAGACGCACCCGGTTGACCAGCACACGGGCCACTTGCGGATCGTCAGCCGGCGGCGCCACGTGCGACGGGAACAGTTTCAGTTGTTGCGCTTCACCCTGTGCATTAAAGACCTCCACCGTCTTGAGCCAGCGCACATGGTCGGCACCGTTCAACTCACCTAGATGACACAGTGTTCTTTGCCGGGGCCCATCGGGTGTGCGCACCGATTCCACCAGAGTCCAGTAGGTGTGTTCCTTGCCGTCCTTGCTGCGGTGGTTCGGCCGCAAAAACATTCTGGATCGATCATGTCATGAGACGGTCCGCGGGACAAGAGGGTAGGTCTACACTACATCGCCATTCTCAAAACCGCCAATTGCAAGCACAGCACTTGCGCCCCTCCGCCGCCTCAAAATAGCTGAAATCGACGGTCCGGTGACGAACTTGGGTTAAAGTTTTTCGGGGTTCAGAANNGGTTGACCGGCAGGCCGGCGCGCCGCGCATGCTCGCGAACCTTCTCTTCATCATTCGCGAAGTACACGCAATAAATCTTCTCGTCGCTGACGTAGCTGTGCAGCCACTGAATGCTGGAACCTAATTCCTTCAGCACCGCCAGTGACCGAAGTGAGACTTCCCGAATCTCATCCTCGGACAGATTTCCCGCGCCGGGCACCTCCCGTTCGATTACGTACTCCGGCATGCAGCCCTCCCTCGACAGAGAATACCATCATCCCCACCTCGGCTGCTCGTCCGGGTTGATGCCCAGGGTCAATTTCGCCAGCAATTCGTGCGTCAGAAAACTATTAGCCGGATGAATGCGGCCCAGACGGGCGTCTCGGAAGACCCGCTCCAAACCACCGGCGCGAAAGATCCCGAAACCGCCCGACAGTTCCATGGCCATGTCAACCACGCGCCAGGAGCTCTCCACAGCGCGATATTTTGCCGCCAGCACGCGCATTAACAATGCGCCCACCTTTTCGGGGTCGGTGTTATCCGCCCAGTCGCGCGCTGCCCTATCCAGCAGCGCTTCGGCCGTTTCCAACTCGATCACCATTTCGGAGATAGCGTGCTGCACTTCGGCATGGTACGACATCGGNNATCGCGCCAGGCCATAGTAGACATTGCCGAACCCCATCAGGGCCCAAACAAAAATCGAAGCCACGAAAGCGTCCAGCCCCGCCGCCCCGGCGGGCACCACCCGTGCGACGTAGCGGTCGGGCACGAAGCACCCTTCGAGAATCGTATCGTCGCTTCGCGTC
>PMHI01000225.1:0-209 GCA_003156615.1 Acidobacteriaceae bacterium
GCGGAAGAAGTTGGCGGGGCGGTACCGGGGGACAGTCATGCCTTGCGATTGTTCGAAAATCCTGGGCACGGCAACGACTGGATCAGTTTGAAGCTGGTGGGGGTCAAGACCAACCGGGCGGCGATCGGAGTTCGGATCAAAGTGACGGTTGAGAACGTGGGCCAGGCAGCGCGGTCCATTTACCGCACCGTGGGCAGCGGAGGATCGTT
>PMHI01000225.1:241-2822 GCA_003156615.1 Acidobacteriaceae bacterium
AATGTCGGCAAGAACCAGTTTCTCGAAATCAAAGAGTTTGCTCAGGACTACGCCAAGGTGGATCGGCGGCCCTACCGATTGGGAGGCAGCAAGCAGGCTAGCTCCGTGTCTGCCGAACCCTCCGGAGTAAGTAGCAAGTGAAACGGCTTACCTGGCGATGAAGGAGNNATGAAGCGTCTCGGCCTGCTGGCGGCCTGCCTTCTCGTGAGTGCAGGTCCTGGCTTGATGGCTCAACAACTCTCCGTGACCGGAATGGTGCTCGAAGTGAACCGGTCGCGCAAGAGTTTTGTCGCCTCCTGTGAGGACATTCCCGGCTACATGAAAGCCATGGCGATGCCATTTCAGGTTCGCGAAGCCAAGGAACTCGACGGGTTGGCGCCAGGAGCGACGGTCGAGTTTACGTTGGTCGTAGAGAAGGAATCGAGCTACGCCCAGCATATCGAAATTCGTCGCTACCAGAGCGTCGAGCAAGACCCGCTGACGGCGGAACGATTGAAGCAGCTGAATCAGCTTTCTCGGGGCGCCTCGAATTTGCAAAAAACTCTGAGCCCAGGGCAAGTCGTGCCCGATTTCACGCTCACCGACCAAGCAGGCCGGGAAATTTCATTGGCGCAGTTTTCCGGCAAGGTCGTGGCCATCAANNATGGCACAGTTTTCCGGCAAGGTAGTGGCCATCAATTTCATTTATACGAGTTGTTCCCTGCCTAACTATTGTCTCCGCATCGCCAATAATTTCGGCGCTTTGCAGAAGCGCTTCCCGGAAAAGCTCGGCTCCGACCTGGTGTTGCTGAGTGTAACTTTTGATCCGGTTCACGACCAGCCCGAAGTCCTTGCCCGCTATGCCAAGACCTGGAAAGCCGACCCGGATACGTGGCATTTCCTCACCGGACCCGTACCCGAGGTGCAGCGCATCACCGGGCTGTTCGGGGTGGACTATTTCCTCAATGAAGGCTTCATGGATCACTCGCTTCACACCGCCATTATCGACCGCCAGGGAAAGCTGGCGGCGAATGTAGAGGGGAACCAGTTCACGGCCGATCAATTGGGAGATCTGGTACAGACGATTCTAACTCGCCGCGCGGCCGGCACTGAGCCGAAGAGCCAGACTCATGTCGCCCGCGATGCGGGACCAAAATGATGGTTCTCTCCGCAAATCCTGGCGTTTCCGCCCGCGTCAAAAGGCGACGCTGAGCGTTCTCAACATGCGGGAGTTTCTCTTGTGAACGTCCCAGTCTGGCGTGGCATCCGTTAAATGGATCTTGGGGAATCGTTCGATGATCAGTTGAAACACCAGGGTTGCTTCTGTGCGGGCCAGCAATGCCCCTACGCAGAAATGGATTCCGAAGCCGAAAGCGATGTGGCGGTTCTTTTGCCGCCGGATGTCAAATAAGTCCGGTTCAGGAAAATAGCCGGGNNCCCAATTTCCGCGTCCTGCTTCATGAGCCGGGGCTGGCGGGAGACCGGGCTTTCGTAGCGCAGTATCTCTTCAATGGCAGAGGGCAACAGGGAAGGATCTTTCTGCAGGAGACGCCACTCGCCCTCGTTGTGCAACAGCGTGTAAATTCCATTGCCGATGAGCGATGTGCTCGTTTCATGTCCGGCCACGAGTAACGTGATGGCGGTGTTGATCAATTCAGATTCGGAAAGTTTTTCACCTTCGGACTCGGCCCCCACCAACTGGCTCAACAGATCCGTTCCCGGCTTCCGTCGCTTGGCCCGAACCAGGTCGGCCAAATAGGCTTTCAGTTCCACCAGCGTCTTCTGCGCCGACTCCAGGATCTTCTCGCTGGGGTTGTTGACTCCTTGAAAAGCCAGCAGCGCATCGGCCCAGCCCTTGACCAGCAGTTTCTCCTCCGGCGGCATACCCATGATTTCAGCCAATACCGTAATCGGCAGCGTAACCGCCAGGTCGCGGATGACATCCATGCGCCCTGAAGGTTCCACATTATTCAGCAGTTCATTGGCAATTGCCCGGACGCGAGGCTGCATGGCTTCCACGGTGCGCGGAGTGAAAGCTCGCGTTACCAGAGCCCGCAACCGGGTGTGATCAGGCGGATCGGAATGTAGCAGGCCCTTGGTGCGGTAATGATCCTCGAACGTCTTTAACTTGANNGTCCTTCATTCGAGAAATGATCTGTGTCCTTGAAGGAGGCGACGATGTCGTCGTATCGCGTCAGTACCCAACCTCCGATAGCGTCACTCCAATGAACCGGATCTTCTTCTCGCAATCGGCGCAAAGCCGGGTAAGGATCTTTCAGAAACTGCTCTGACACTAAGAAGTTGTCTAACGTGGAAGCGTCGGAGTCACTCATGAGTTTGTTTTCCCATCCAGTTGCATGACTCAGTACGGTGTGTGTCGACTTCTCCTATGACTTTGTAAGCGTGTTCCCGTAAGCCATGACCAGGGCAGCGGCAATCAGGATTGCGATCGCCAGATACATCTCGTGGCGAGGCCGCCCCTCAATCCCGCGCCACTCGCCACTGGCAAAACCGACGCCCTGACTGCCCAGCATCTGGGTCGCCTGCTGAACCCCGAATCCGACCGATGCTCCGAGCGGGCCCAGGAAAAGCATGCCCTTTC
>PMHI01000217.1 GCA_003156615.1 Acidobacteriaceae bacterium
CCCCGACCCTTGCCTGGACTCGGGCATGCCTTCTGATCGTCGGGTTGTCCGTACTCATATCATGGCCGGCATTGGCCCAATCCTCCGATGGCGTCACGCTCTCTGGGCACGTGCCAATGAAAGTCCAGGACGGCTCGGCTACGCTGGTTGGCCATTACAATCCCAATCAAATGCTGCGCCTCGGGCTGGCCGTTCAGCCGCCGCACATGGAAGAGGAGGAGCAGTTCATCAAAGAATTGGTGACCAAGAGGTCACCCAATTTTCACAAGTTCCTAACCGCCGACGAATGGAATGCCCGCTTTGCACCGTCGGTCGAGGATGAGCAGGCTGTTGTGGACTGGGCCAAGAGCCAGGGCTTCACCGTGACCAACCGCTATGCCGATCGGCTCCTGGTGGACGTGGAAGCTCCGGCCGGGGTCATCGAGAAGGCCTTCGGCGTCACGATTGACAATTACCAGGTTGGCGATGAAGTAGATTTTTCCAACGATCACGACCCGGTTATCCCGGAGAGCCTCTCCGGGATCCTCCACACCGTGGTGGGCCTCAACAACATCGAGAGGGTCCACAGGATAGGGTCCAAGCGCACGACAAAGGGTCCGGATTATGTTCCCGGCCACGTTTACAACGTGGGAGAGGAAACGCACGGCGACGGCGAGCCGACGAAAGCTCCGGCAAATCGAGCGACCAATGCGACGTCCAATCAAGCACAGATGTCCAATCCAACTCCTTCGGATAGCTACCCCTTGCGCGAGATCTCCGGCACGTACGCCGCCAATCCCGACAACATACAAAGTTCGGAGGGTTACGACTACAACGCTCTGCAGAGGCTGAGCTTCTGTTGCAATCAGCCTGGCGATTCTAGCGGCTCACCCCCTGAATCCTCGATCGCGCTTGTCGGGTATGGACCCTTCAGCACCACCGACACTAGCGCGTTCTTCAACTACTACGGGATGGCGTGGAACCTCACCTGGTACTGCATCGGTGGATCGCCTTGTCCGGGTGTGGACGGTGAAGCTCCCCTGGATGTCGAGTACTCGGCGGCAATGTCCAACAGCTACGGCTCCTATCTTGACACTGCGCACATCTATGAGTACGAAATCACAAACGGCCAGTACACCTCGTACTACGACGCTTGGGAGGACATTTTAACCAACAACTCTGCGAAGGTAGCTTCAACCAGCTACGGCTGGGAAGAGAATGTAGGATTCTCCGGCTCATATGCGACCGGTACCATGCATCCACTCTTCAACAGTATGGTGGGCCAGGGTTTCACGCTGATCGCGGCTTCCGGCGATAACGGCGCCAGCGATGGCTGCGGGGATGCGACCGCAGTGGATTACCCGTCCTCCGATCCTGATTTCCTTGCGGCCGGCGGCACCGAACTGCTGCTGAACGACTCTGGGATCTTCACCAGTGAAATCGGCTGGCAAGGAGAATCGTGGTCAGGTGCATGCGCCTCAAACCATGGTGGTAGCACCGGCGGCGTAAGCGTCCTTTTTAAGGCGCCCTCCTGGCAGAGCACCCTCGTCTCTCCCTACTACGAGTGGATCGGCAGCACGGAGTACGTGGTCACCGGCAACACGAACCGCCTGGTGCCCGACATCTCGCTGACTGCGAACCCGGATGTCATGGGTGAGTGGTACTACTCCGGCGGGTCATGGCAAGACGAAGGCGGCACCAGCATCGTTGCACCTGAGCTGGCCGGCTTCTTTGCCCAGGAAAACTCCTACCTCGACTACATCGGCAACGTTTGCGGCTCAGGGTCCACCGCATGTTCCCCGGTCGGCTACGCCAGTCCGTTTATCTATTATGATGGCTTGCCGGGTTACGGCGCGCCTCACAATCCTTTCTATGACATGCTCAGCGGCTGCAATGACAATGACATCACGGACCTGTACGGTCTGGTGTATTACTGCGCCCGTACGGGCTTCGACCTGGTAACTGGGTGGGGCTCGGCCAATATGTTGCAACTGGCCTGGGGCATCAACTGGCAAATGATTCCCGGCGACGGCCAACCTGTTCTCACCTTTTACTCCAGCCCGGCCACAAACACCTGGTACAACTCCAATCAGGAAGTCAATTGGTTGGTCACCGACAGCACCACCGACGCATATCCAGCCACCGGCGTCGCCGGATTCACGCAGGGCTGGGACTCCATCCCCTCCGATCCGGAGGGCGAGCCCCACGGCGGCGACGGCAACTCCTTCTACTGGGGCCCCGAGTACGCCTACAGCACCCACGGATGCCTCTCCTTTGTGGCCAGTGGCTGCGCGGGCGGCGTCAGTCAAGGATGGCACACCGTCCAAGTGGAAGGCTGGGACAATCAGGGGCGCACCGCATTCGGGAGCTGGGGTCCCCTTGGCTATGACACGATTCCGCCCGTCGCCACGGCGAGCGTGAGCGGCACGAAAGTCGGCTCGTATTACGACAACAAAGCGGTAGTCACTCTCACAGCGACCGATCCTGGATACACCTCAACCCCCCAGACCGGAAGCGGCGTAGCGAAGATTTTCTACCAGGTCAACGGCGGAGCACTTGCGACGTACTCGGTGCCCTTTACGGTCAGCGCGAACGGCAACAACACGGTCCACTATTACGCCACGGACCACGCTGGCAACGTAGAGGGCCCCCAAACGCTCTCCTTCGGGATCACCTACAGTACCACCACCACGCTCAAGTCGTCGTTGAACCCGTCAGGCTTTGGGCAAGCGGTGACGTTCACGGCCACCGTCACGCCTGTTTCGGGCACAGCGACCGGGAGCGTGATCTTTAAGGATGGCGCGACGGTCCTGGGCACGACCTCACTCAGCGGCGGAATAGCGACTTACTCCAGTTCGGCGCTCGCGGTCGGCAGTCACGCAATCACTGCCAGCTTCCTGGGTTCTACCTACTTCCTGACAAGTGTGTCGGGTACGGTGACTCAGGTGGTGAAAGCCGACTCGACACCAAAATTGACCTCCTCCGCGAACCCATCGGCGTATGACCAAGCCGTCACGTTCACGGCTACCATCACGCACACCGCGTCGCCCACGCCGACCGGCACCGTAACGTTCAAGAATGGAACCGCCACCCTGGCAACCATTACGGTCAGCGGCGGCAAGGCCACGTATGCGACCTCAGCGCTCGCGGTGGGGACGCACTCGATTACCGCCGTCTATTCTGGCGATGTGAACTACATCGGCAGTACCTCGGCGGCTTTATCCCAGGTAGTGGACAAGGCGGGCACTTCAACCACGGTAGTATCGTCGTTGAATCCGTCCGATTTCGGTGACACAGTAACGTTCACCGCCACCGTAAAGTCCTCTACCACGGGGACGCCAACCGGAACGGTCACGTTTAAGAACGGCAGCACGACGCTGGGTACGGCGACCCTCAGCAGCGGGAAGGCGACGTATGCTACCTCAACGCTCGCGGTGGGGACCGACAGCATCACCGCGGTGTATGAGGCCAGTACCGACTTCAACACCAGCACGTCAGCCGTGTTGTCGCAGAAGGTCAACGAATAGAAGTTGCCCCTTGCGCGTCGCCGTCGTGCAAGTTTTATCCGTCCCATGCTTCGGGCTCCCGAAGCCTGGGACGGATTTTTTTGCAACAAAGGACTTAGCCGCTGATTTAGCGCCCTGTTTCAGCGCATTCGACAAGTAATCAATATGCGGGGGGGCATGATTTGCATAAATGATGAAGTGGAGTTCGCTGAAATTTCCACAACGCAGATGAAACGATTTATCGTTTTTCGACACTATACCAATAGTAGGAAATGTCGCGCTGTCGGGCGATTGCCCGACAGTTTAGGATCTCGGCCTGGTAACCGCTGGGCTGCGATCCACAAGAGCGCCGGAGTCGACGGGGGAGCGGCTCCGGTGCTTTGTTCCATGTCTTCCCGCTGGAACATTCCCGTTATTCTGCGACTGAATAGGAGTCTTCTACTTCCTCGTGCCTGCGGCTAACTCCAATCCGACACTAGGACGCCGTCTCAGTGGGCACAGCTCTTCGAAAAATCCGCCTCTCGTCGTCGCTCCGGAGAATGGCAACGCAGCGCCAACCGAAGTGCTAAACTGTGTGCCACTTCCAGGCTCCCGAGGCAAACTCTTGCAATTTCACTCCTTTGACGAAAGCTATTTGAGTCGATTGCGAGAGGCAGATTTTCTTACACAAGAGCACTTTCGCAGGTACTTCACGGCGCTGATGAAGATGAAATTGCAGTTTCGACTGAAGTCCGCGGAAGCCATCGACGACGTGCAGCAGGAAACGTTTGTGCGATTTTACGCAGCCCTGCGCGAGGGAAAGATCAGGCAACCGAAAAGCCTCGGTTCCTATGTCAATTCGATATGCAACAATGTTTTGAAAGAAACCTGGCGCCCGGAGCCGACCATTTCTCTGGACGATGACGAAGCGCCGGAACTTCCCTCAGCACCCGTTGATTTATCCAAGATTCTCGATGACAGGCAGGCAGCCCAAAAGGTCCAGGAGGTTATCGAACAACTTCCCGAACGCGACCGCAGAGTGCTGCGGGACATATTTTTTGAAGAGCGGGACAAAGACGAAGTCTGCCGCGAGCTTGGCATAACCCGGGACAATCTGCGCCTGTTATTGCACCGGGCAAAACAGAAATTCAAGCGCTTATATGATGACGGGAACGATTCATTGAGGCTGGTCCCGGCCTGATGGCTGTGCAACGCCGGATCGCGCCGGCGCACTATTGAAATGCGAGGGGGGCATTTTTGGCTATGGATCACAAAATGGTGGTTGCTCAGACAATTACTGAAAGATATTTGCTCGACGAACTCGACCCCACGGCCCGCAACGAATTTGAAGAGCATTACTTCAACTGCACCGAATGCGCGGCCGACGTCCAGGCTGCGGCTCTGCTGGTCGCGCGGATCAGGGAGGGAGCCATACCGAATCCCGAGGTCCACGCCGCGCCTGTACCGCCGGT
>PMHI01000308.1:0-1078 GCA_003156615.1 Acidobacteriaceae bacterium
ACCAGGGCCCCCGTGTCCGACGGCGAGAACATGGCCCGGACGGTCGCTCCGTTGACGGCGACGTGTTCGGCAATGGGAACCGGTTCGCCGCTCAGCTCCATTCGGCGCGGGTCAAAAGTCTGAGCCATGAGCGTCTGATCGCGCATAAACAAAAGGTGGCCGGAGGCGTAAACGGCCATGGTCTCACTCCTCATGAGGAGTTTGGCTTGCAACGATCCCAGTTCACCGACATACAGCACCGTAGACTCCGCTCCGCGGGAACTCCGCGACCAATATAGAAAGNNGCCGCAGAGACGCTAAATAGCGGTTGGTTGGAACCTGGCGTAAACACGATCACACCCTCCTTGCTCCAGCTGCCTCCGCGTCCGCTGGCGCTGTCGCACAGGTTCTGGGGCGGCCCCCCGTCGGCGTTGATCTTTTTCAACTTGCCCGGCGCGAAGAAACCAATCTCCCGACCGTCGGGAGACCAAAAGGGATAGATGGCATCGTCGGTTCCAGCCAGTGGCCCGGCCGTCAGGGAGTTCAGTGGCCGCACATACAACAGGACCTTGCTTTTCTCGTCCCGCGCCGTGAATGCCAGCCGCGTTCCGTCAGGCGAGAGCACCGGCGGACCCGATGCGGGCAGCATCGTCACGAACGACGTGCCCGCCGGCGGCAAGATCGAGGAACGCACCACTGGGGTGGGCTTCGGCACCTGAAAAACGTAGGCCATTCCAATACTTAATACGATCAGCGCTACAATCCCCGCGATCAGCCACAGCAGACGTGAACTGACTGGCACGGGCTTCGACGATACCGCTTGTGCGCTCGAATCCTTTGGCCGAGCCTCCGCCAAAGCCTCCAGTTGAATCCTTACGTCGTGCATGCAGCCATAGCGTTGGTCGGGACTCTTTGCCAGGCAGCGCCACACCGTTTCGTCCAGTCGCGGGGGCGAATCGGGCAGCACGGTTGAGATGCGTTCTGGCTCCTTATCGAGGATTGCGCCCAGCACGCTGAACTGTGACTTTCCCTCAAAGGCGCGTCGCCCGGTGAACATTTCATAGAGCACACAGCCGAAACTGAAAATGTCGGAGCACGC
>PMHI01000308.1:1110-3615 GCA_003156615.1 Acidobacteriaceae bacterium
TGCACAATTCCACGCGCATGAGCTTTGTCGAGAGCCTGGGCGATCTGGATTCCGATCTTCAGCGCTTCTTCGAGTGGAAGCGCTCCCCTCTGCACGCGGTCGGCCAGCGTTTCCCCTTCCAGGTATTCCATGACCAGGAAGTCGACGCCGTCCTGCGAGCCAATGTCGTGCAAGGTGCAGATGTAGGGATGATTCAGCGAGGAAATCGCCTTGGCCTCGCGCTCCATCCGCTGCCTCAGATCAGGATTGGAAGACAGATGTGCGGGCAAAACCTTGATGGCCACATCGCGCCCCAGCCGCGTATCGCGGGCCCGATACACTTCGCCCATGCCACCGGCACCCAGCGGCGATTGGATTTCATAAGGGCCGAGTTTCGTGCCAGAAGGGAGGCTCATCCGTGCGGGCAATTATATTCCACAGCGACCGCCATACGGCCGATGCGAGTAAGGGCGGCTGGTGGGCAAGGATTGCCCCCTGCAGAACTCTTAGTGCGAGTATCGTTCGTGAGGGCAGGCAGAAGTTTCTCGAACTCAAAATCAGAACCGAGAGGCACCGACAATTGACCATAGGCGCGCGCTGGTGAGAAAGTTTGAGCGCGCCTCATTTCATCTCGTCTACCTTATTGGGAATGGGCTTTCTTTTCCAGTTCTTCCAAGCTGCCTTCGACTCTTCGAATATCGCCCGCATATCTGCCCGACTCCCCCTGAGCGAGCTTTCGGTAGATGCTTAAGTCCTCGTTGAAGTGGGAGCGGGATTCTTCGACCCGGTTTTGGCTTTCATCCACGAGCGCCAGGTTGTTCAGCGTCGCTGCCAAATACGGCAGGTACGTGTCCGGGGCTCCAAGCGCCAATTGCCGATAAGACTTCAATGCTTCCTCATAGTGCTGCCGCGCCTCATCGGTTCGGTTCTGGGCTGCATCCAGTATGCCCAAGTCGTTCAGAGTCGTCGCCAAGTAGGGAAGGTATGCGTCCGGGTCCAACTGCCCCAGTTGACGGCGAATTCTCAACGCTTCTTCGTAGTGCTGGCGGGCTCGATCCGGCCGCTCTTGCTCTCTCTCCACGAGCCCCAGATTGTTCAGCACTTCCGCAACTTTGGGCAGGTATTGGTCGGGATCTTGCTGTGCGACTTGCCGGTAAATCTTTAGCGACTCCTCGTAGTGCTGCCGGGCTGTTTCCACCTGCATCGTGTTTTTCTCCAAGGACCCCAAGTTGGTCAGCACCATGGCCATGTCCGGCAGATACTGTTCCAGGTTTTGCTGCGCCAGCTGACGGTGAATTTCGAGGGCTGCCTCATAGTGCTGACGGGCGTCCTCCGGCCGGTTCTGAAGTCGATCCAGGTTCCCAAGATTGTTCAAAGTCGTGGCGATGTCCGGCAGGTATGCGGCCGGATTCTGCTGCGCCAGTTGACGGCGCAGGTATAGAGCCCGCTCGAAGTGCTGGCGGGCTTCTTCCATCCGCTGCTCTGTACCTAGGCTCTCCAGGTCAGTCGAGGTCATTGCCAATTCGGGGTCCAGAAGAGCCGAACCCATGGCGTCATGCGCAAACGGATTTTCCGCGGCCGCCAGCGTGTGCGCCCACAGGTCGTAATCGCTATCCCAATAGCGCGTCTGGCGGTCAGTGACAAAGCCCAACGCGATCAACGCGCACAATGCCGGGATTACGCGCCAAACCGTGGGGACTGCTCTCGCCTGGGCCAAGTCGGAAAGTCCCCAGGCAATGATTACGAAGATTCCGATCAGCGGGATGTAGGCATAGCGATCGGCCATACTGGCTTCCCCCACCTGCACCAAGCCGATGACCGGAATTAAAGTACCCAGAAACCAAAACCATCCAACCGGCAAGTAGCGCTTGCTGCGAAAGGAAACTACGAGCACGGTCACACTTATCAAAACCAGTGCGGATAAAACCCATTGCCATGCGGGGACGGTAATTGCGGGATGGGGATAGAGCGCAAGCCGCGCTGGCCAAAACATTTTCCACAGGTAGAGCCCATAGGCCACGAGTGCATTTTCGATTCGTACCGCGAGTGGGAACTGATGTAAGGTACGCACTGCATATCCGGTCCGCTGCACCGTTAGCGTAATCCATGCACTTGCCGCCGAGAGAAACAGCAAGGGAATTTTCTCCAGCATCAATCTCGAGCCCGCCCATTGCGGCACGCGGACTACGGAAGGCGGACTGCCGGCAATTCTGCCAAGCGGCCAGTAATCCAACAGCAAAAGGACAAAGGGCAGCGTGATCACCATCGGCTTGGCCATCAGCCCCGCCGCGAACAGAGCCGCCACCAGCAGATATCGACGCCAGTCCGGTTTCTGCGCGTACCACGTATAGGCAGCGATCGCCGCAAAGAAGAAGAGCGTGCTCAGCACATTCTTGCGCTCCGCCACCCATGCCACTGACTCTACGTTGATCGGATGCAAGGCGAATAGCGCCGCCACCAGCAGGCTCGGTCCTACGCGCTTTGTGCCCCACGCCAACAGCAGGAACAACAACACTGCATTAAGAG
>PMHI01000555.1 GCA_003156615.1 Acidobacteriaceae bacterium
GGCATCGCTAAGGCCACCGTGCAGTTGGTCAACCAGGCAACGAAAGAGAGCGAGTCCACCACCACGGATGCCTCCGGCGTTTTCCGGTTCCTGAGTCTGGCTCCGGGCACCTATAAAGTAACTGTGGAAGCGACTGGCTTTTCCAAGTCTGAGGTCGACATCACCTTGTTGACCGAGCAGAACCTGAATGTGCCGGTCACGCTCAAGGTCGGCTCCGTCTCCGAAGCGGTCTCCGTCACCACGGAGGCCCCCGTGGTCGACACTGCGGACAGCCGCAGCCAGCTCACTCTCGAGAATCAGGCGGTCGCGGAGTTGCCCATCGTCGGGCGGAACCTGGTCACCCTGGTGACCATGGCCCCCGGAGTTTCCGGTCTAGGAACAAGCGGGGCGGGAAGTCCCGCGTCGGGTGTGGACAACTACTCCACCGAAGAGCAGGTTGACGCCAGCGCTAATGGTCAGGGCGGGAATAACAACCAGTATGTTGTGGATGGACTCGACGTGACGAGCGGAATTCGCCAAGGCGTTTTGAATCTGACCCCGCAACCTGAGGCGATCCAGGAAACCAGCGTTCAGGTCAACACTTTTACGAGCGAGTACAGCCGCGCCGCTGGACTGCAAACCATGTTCACCACGAAATCCGGCTCAAACCAATTTCACGGTTCGGCATCGGATTATTTCAATTACCAGAAAATGTTCGCGAATCAGCACTTCGTTAGTTCTGCGGAGGCACCCTACCTGCCCTTCCATTCCAACAACATGGATTTTGCGGTGGGCGGCCCCGTGATTCCGCACAAGAATTTTTTCTTTTTCTTTTCGGTTGAGCCGCTGCGCTCATCGTCGAGCAGCGGCGGATCGGTGAACTACGTAGACCCGGCGTTCATCGCTTTTGCCCAAGCGAACTACCCAACCGCAGTAGGAACCGGGCTGCTCACCACTTACCAGCCTAGGGTGTCCGGCGGCACCGTTACCTCGACCGCACAACAGGTCTTCGGTTCTGCCGCGGGCGGTTGCGGGACGACACCAGGGCAGAACGGGGTACCGTGTACTTTGAACATGATTGACACGGGCTCGTTTGGCGGCACCTCCATCCGCAACGGTACGCAATACTTTGCCCGCTTGGATAAGGATTTCAAGAACGACCGAATCTACGCCAGCCTGTTCAGGACTCTTCTGCTTACGGGTGCGCCTTCGGCTATGCCGCAATTCTCTGCTTTGAACAATACTTGGGAAGTTGCCGGGCAGGCATCGTGGACACACACTTTTTCGCCCACCCTGCTGAATGAATTCACCATCGGCCAGAGCCGGGTGGAGGGTGTCCTGGGCAGCGGAGCCCCCTCGGCCAGCTACTCCATTCCCTCTGTATCTGTAGCCGGCATCAGTATGGATTCAGGGCAGGCATTCGGCGTGGGCTTCGCGCAGGGAGACTTCATTCAGCACAACTATCACTGGCGCGACGTGCTCACCCACGTGCATGGCGCCCATACCCTGAAATTTGGTTATGAAGGCTGGTATGGCGACGATGTCGAGCCCTTTCAGGGACCCTGGTCACAGCCAAAATTCTCTTTCAATAACCTGCTGACCCTGGTACAGGATTCTCCTGCGGTCGAGAACGGAATCTATTACAACCCCGCGACCGGTACCGAGCAACTTTGGAGTTGGGATGCAGCCTCCCGGACTTTCGGGCTTTTTGCGCAAGATACCTGGAGAGTAAAAAAGAATCTGACCGTGACCCTGGGCCTGCGCTATGACGACAGCGGCAACCCTTGGTCGAAGAGCCCGTCGACGGTGTTTGGAAACTTTTACCTGGGCACGGGCACGACCGAGCAGCAGCAAGTGGCGAATGGCTACGCCAAGGCTACGCACAACGGACTGCTACACTCGGTCGACAACCTGTTCAGTCCGCGCGTGGGTTTGGCGTGGGACCCGACCGGAAAGGGTGACTGGGTGGTGCGTGGTGGTTTTGGCATCTACAACAATTGGCTAACCCAAGCGAACGTGCAGGAAGAATTCCGCGGCAGCCCCCCCGGAGAGGTTGCACCGACCTTTTATTTGGGCGGCACAACGTCGGCGCAAGCTCCCATTTTCGTTCTTGGAAACAGCAGCAAGCCCCCGTTTGGATTTACCTTCCCGACTTTCGGGCCAGGGACGGGGCCCAACCCGCAATCAGGAGGCGGCCTTGACGCACAAGGAGGAATTGTCGGAGCTGGCTTCGCCATTGGCGCCATTAACCCGCTCTTGAAATCCCCGAAAGCGGACGTCTGGTCCGCGACCTTGGAACGTAAGATTACCAACAACCTTGGGGCTAGCGTTGGTTATAACGGCTCCCATTCCTACAATATCGTCGGCAACGGCAATTCCATCGGTAACGTTTCCTACGGAGTGGACATCAATGCTTTTCCGGGCGATCTGATGCTGAACAACAGCACAACTCCGACCCGGCTCAACCCCAGCTTTGGTGAGATTACCTACGCCAACAACGACCGGTACGGCAACTACGACGCCGTGATTTTTGATCTTAGAGGGCACTTTGCGCGTGGGTTCGTGGACGCTTCCTACACCCGTTCCCGCTCCCAGGACGACTCACTGTATTATCCCGACTCGGAAGGGCTTAATCCGCAGCAGTATTACGGGCCATCCATCTTCGATGCACCCAACCGTTTCTCCCTCAGCTTCAACTATTCACTGAAAGGCCTGAATGGTGGGAGGGGGGCTGTGGGCTATCTGACTGGCGGGTGGGGAGTCAGCGGTACCAGTATCTATCAGTCCGGTTATCCCTTAACCGCTGCGAATGTTAATGGCTACCAGCCCGTCTGCGCCAACCCCGGAACTTGCCCCTCGGCCACGAACCCTGCCATAGGCTATGGTCCANNCATTCGAACGGCTCTTGGCTCACGGGAGGCATTCCTAAGACCGACTTTGCCGTTCCCGCTTTCTCTAACAGCGGTGCGAATGGGAACGAGAAGGCTATGCAGTTCCGCGGGCCGAACTTTATCGAGACCAATGTCAACTTCTACAAGGACACGCACATTACGGAAAGGGTCAACTTCCAAATCCGGTTTGAGATCTTCAATCTCTTCAACCGGCCAAACTATGTGGACTTCACGAGCTTTGCAAACATCGCCGACGGCGGAATCGACATGAATTTCCCGGATGGCAATTTCGGCCAGGCGACCTCATCCCACGAGCCCAGATTCTGGCAACTGGGAGGCAAGCTTTCGTTCTAGGCTGCAGTCAATCGAACACGCGAGCCGGCCCGCTTCCCGCTGAAGCGGGCCGGCTTTGCTTTCGTTGAGAGTCGCGCGATGCCTTTGCATGGCCGTAATCCTGGTCGATGACGTATAAAAGTGGGAGAAGTGCAGCCGGGCCGACCATGACCGTCCTCCA
>PMHI01000460.1:0-9749 GCA_003156615.1 Acidobacteriaceae bacterium
GGGGAATCGCTCGAAGGCTTCAGGATTACCGTGTTGCCGCCGACGATGGAGGCCAGAGTCATGCCGGCCATAATGGCGCAGGGGAAGTTCCAGGGAGGGATGACTGCGCCCACGCCGAGCGGGATGTAGGTGAGCGAATCGCGCTCGCCGGGCAACTGCACCGGGGTCTCGGCTTTGCCCAGGCGCAGGGCCTCGCGGGCATAAAACTCGCAGAAGTCGATGGTCTCGGAGATGTCGGCGTCGGCTTCGGCCCAGTTCTTGCTGACTTCGAAGACGAGCCAGGCCATGTAATCCATTTTGCGCTGGCGCAGCAGCTCGGCTACGCGGAACAGCAGACTGGCGCGCTGCTCGATGGGAGTGCGGCTCCAGGGGCCGAAGGCTTTCAGCGCAGCGTTCATCGCCGGTTCCACGTGCTCTTTGCCCGCTTTCTGATGGATTCCGACTAGTTGCGACGGCTTCGACGGATTCAGCGACTTGATCTTGTCCGCGGTCTTGACGCGCTGGCCGCCGATGATCAGGTCATACTCACGGCCGAGTTGGCCGCGAACTCTTTCGATGGCGGCGCGCATCTTGCGGGCGTTGTCTTCGTGGCGAAAGTCGTAAAAGGGCTCGTTGATGAATGGGCCTTGATGGGCGGTGATGCGTGGCTGGACGGGGGCTTCGGCGATGGCCATGGGAGTAATCCTTTCAACCTTTTGGAGCTTTGACAGTAGGATGTGCCCAGTTATTTTACACCTTGGGTAGAGGGCCGACGGGTAGAATGGGGACGAGCTGACACGTCATGGGCAAGCGCCTCGGGCTCTTACAAAGCTCGTGTCCGGATTGGCAGGAGTGGTTTTTTGTTTTGTCCGTTAAGGACAGGCACCCAAATTCTAATAAAACTCTGATTTGTGGTGTCGTAATGTACAACCTGGATGACAGCGATGACAGTCGCAAGTCGGGTAATTGGCTCCAAGGCACCGCTGAGTCGGCACTCTATCGCCATCCGCACACCAAGGAGCACGGCCGACCGGAGTCCTCGGGATCGGCGCCATAGGGTCGAAACCCCCACCCTAACGTCGCAAAGAGTCGGACGTTGAGGATGGGACACCCGCTCGGGTGATAGACTCGACCGTTTTCATAGAAGAGTCCCGAGGTCATCCTATGCAGATTAAAAAAGTGGGAGTTATCGGGGCAGGCACGATGGGCAACGGCATTGCGCACGTGTTTGCCCGCAGCGGATGCGCCGTGGTTTTGTGCGATGTGGAGCAGCGCTTTCTGAATCGCGGGCTCGAGGCCATCATCAAGAACCTCGACCGCGAAGTAGCGAGGAACAAGATTTCTGCCGATGAGAAAGCATCGGCCCTGCGGCGAATCGATCCGGTGACGGAGCGCGCCAAACTTGCCGACTGCGACTTCATCGTGGAAGCGGCTACGGAGAAGTTCGAGATCAAGGCGGAGATTTTTCGCGATCTTGACCGGCTGGCCCGGCCTGAGGTCATCCTTGCCTCAAATACTTCCTCGATCTCGATTACCAAGCTTGCCGCGCTCACCGAGCGGCCGGACCGAGTGATTGGGATGCATTTTTTTAATCCGGTNNCCGGTGATGAAGCTGGTGGAGGTAATTCGCGGGCTGGCTACCTCAGCGGAAACTTTCGCCGTGGTGCGCGACCTGGCGGTGATGCTTGACAAGACGCCGGTTGAGGTCAACGACGCGCCGGGATTTGTCTCGAACCGCGTGCTGATGCCTTTGCTGAATGAAGCCATGTATGCCGTAATGGAAGGCGTGGCCACGCCTGAGGCGGTGGATGAGGTATTCAAGCTGGGCATGGCGCATCCCATGGGACCGTTGACCCTGGCGGATTTCATCGGGCTCGACGTTTGCCTCGACATCATGCGCGTGATGCAGGAGGGGTTGGGCGATCCCAAGTATCGGCCCTGTCCGCTGCTGATTAAGATGGTGGATGCGGGGTGGTTGGGGAGGAAGAGCGGGCGGGGATTTTATAAGTATTGAGGATTTCGAGTACCGAGTGCCGAGTGAAAGCCGCCAATCATGACACCTGGATTGGATTCGCCGCGGGGCTCAAGGGATCTCCCCTTCTATCTTCTTGCCGCTGTTGCAGGCATGGGCACGGGCTGGGTGGACGTCGCCATCAATGACCTGCTTTTTACGGCGCTGCTGGTGCTCGTGGCTTGCATGCTGCTGGGGCTCGTGCGGCCGCACTGGCCGTGGCGGTGGGTGGTGGTGATGGGAATGTTCGTCCCGCTGAGCGAACTTGCGGCCTACCTGATCCTGACCGTGAAGCCCACGCGGGCGCAGGTGTATGGATCATTTCTGGCNNGCAGACTATAATTCTCCCGCTATGTCTTTGCTTCGTTTCCTCATGCTGCTGTCGCTGGTCTGCTGGATCGGCGGGCTGATCTTTTTTGCTTTCGTGCTTGCGCCCACGGCGTTCTCTGTTCTGCCCACGACCCATCTGGCGGGCAATGTGGTGGGGCGCGCTTTGGGTAAGTTGCACTGGATTGGATTGGTTTCCGGAATCGTCTTTCTCGGAAGTTCCCTGCTTGACAGCCGCCTTACCGATGGCACGGCGCATGTCTTCGCGGCGCGTCACGTGTTGCTCTGTGCCATGCTGGCGCTCACATTGATCTCACAGTTCGGCATCATTCCGCGCATGGACGTTTTGCGTGCGTCGCTCGGCGAGGTGAGCGCGGCGCCGATCGACAATCCTGAGCGTATCCAGTTCGATGCGCTGCATCGCTGGTCGACGCGGGTGGAAGGAGCAGTGCTGCTGCTGGGATTGGGGGCGGTGTATCTGACGGCCCGCAGCTTTTAACCTCTGGCTTCTGGTTCCTTTCGCTAAACCTTTCCCGCATTCCGGTTGGGCGTTTGTGTCCCTGATCGTTTATCCTGAAATGTTGTGCCGTGGACGCTGAAGCGCACAGTGCGCATCCACTCTGAGTTCGCTTCGGCGGCGCGTTCGCTGGAAGCCAGGAGCGAGAGCTAGAACTTTCCTATGAAAACCGGCATTATTGGCCTGCCTCAGGTGGGCAAAACATCGCTGTTTCGGATTCTGACCAAGGCCCACCTTTCGGATCAGTCGCGGGCCAATCCGCGCGAGGCGCACATCGGAGTGGCCAAGGTTCCGGACGATCGGCTGGACCGCCTGGCTGCGCTGTACAACCCGAAGAAACTCACCCACACCTCGGTTGAGTACGTCGACGTTGGCGCCATCGGCCAGGAAGCGCTGAAGGACAGCGCCTACGCCGCGCATCTGCGCAACGTGGATGCGCTCGCCCATGTAGTGCGCGTATTTGACGATCCGGCGATTCCGCTGGTCGGCGAAATCGATCCGTTGCGCGATATCAAGAATGTGGAATTCGATCTGTTGGTCAGCGATCTTGGACAAATCGAAAAACGGCTGGAGCGCCTCGAAAAAGACCTCAAGAAAATGAAAACGCCGGAACTCGAAAAGGAATTCGAGCTGATCAAGCGCGCGAAACTACAGGTGGAATCCGATAAGCCCTTGCGCGAAATGGAAATGACTCCCGAGGACAAGAAGCGCATCAAGGGTTTCATGTTCCTGAGCGAGAAGCCAATTTTCTACGTGCTGAACATTGGCGAGTCGAGCGAACTGGGCACAGAGCTGGAAGAAGCGGTGGGGAAGTACAAGCTCACGGAAATTGCGGCGCGGCCGAATGCCGCGGCTACGGCGATCTGCGGCAAGGTCGAAGCCGAACTTGCCGAGATGAGCGATGCGGACGCGGCCGAATTCTTGTCGAGCTATGGCCTTAAAGAGAGCGGGCTGGTGCGGCTGATTCGGACCACTTACAAACTCATGGGCCTGATTTCATTCTTCACGGCCGGCGAGGATGAGTGCCGCGCCTGGCAGGTTCCCGCCCATTCGCGCGCCCAAGAAGCGGCTGGGGCGATTCACTCCGATCTGGAAAAACATTTCATCCGGGCTGAAACCATCCGTTGGGATCAATTGCTCGAAGCTGGCTCCGAGGCGAACGCCCGCGCCAAAGGAACCCTTAGGCTCGAAGGTAAAGATTACATCGTCGAGGACGGCGATGTAATGCATATAAGGCACTCGGGATAAATTCACCCCAGAGACCCAGAGAAAATCAAGAATTGCCCGCTCTCTCATGTCCCTGTGCCTCTCTGGTGAATTCTCTCTGATATCATCCTCGCCAACTGCCCATGAGCGCGATTTTCATCAGCCTTCTGCTCGGCCTTACTGCTGCGGCCGCTAACGTCTTTGGCGGGGCGATTATTGTGCAGCGGAGTTGGGAGCGGCGCTATCTCCGCTACTTCGTCGCCCTGGGCGCGGGATTCATGCTGGCCACGGCTCTGGTCGAGATGGTCCCGGAAAGCCTGGAACTGCGGGGCAGGAGCGCGGCTTTCCTGATCCTGCTCGGCTACCTCATCATCCATTTTTTCGAGCACACGGTGACGCCCCACTTCCACTTTGGCGAGGAGACCCACAGAGATGAATTTATGCACTCGCACAAGGGATACTCGGTGTTGCTCGGCCTGATCATCCATACGTTTTTTGACGGCATCGCCATTGCCTCTGGGTTTCTGGTTTCGAAGGCTCTGGGTTGGATCATTTTCTTCGCCATCTTCCTCCACAAGATTCCCGAAGGCTTCACGGTGAGTTCGGTGATGCTGGCCAGCGGACGCAGCCGGGGCACGGCGTGGGGCGCCTCAGTAATCTTAGGCGGGGCCACGCTGGCCGGGGTGCTGACCATGGCGATCTTCCGCCAACACGTAGACGCAGGGTTGCCGTTGGCCGCAGGGGTCACGATCTACGTGGCGGCTTCGGATTTGGTCCCGGAGGTAAACAAAGAACCGGGAGCCAGGATGGCTCTGCTGGTCTTCGTTGGGGCAGGAGTTGTATTTCTGCTGGACGCTTTGTTCCACGGGCACTGAGGGCAGTTCTCAGTTCTCGGAAACAGACTGAGCTCAGGCTGATTGCGCAGTCAAGCCTTGCGTCCAATTCTGCGGTCAGTCCACCGTGTGCTTGGCGGTGTACCCGTCGCGGGCAACGACGTCAATCTTCTGCTCTTTGCCCTTCTGGTCTTTCACCTTCAATGGGCCGCCATCGGGCGCTAGCACCTCCACCTTTAGCTTGCGGTAGGTGCCGTCCAGCTTGGTGTTGCTGGGATGATACGACAGCGAATACTGGTTGCGGATGTCGTTGCCAATATCCGTGAAGTCTTCTCCATACTCCGCCTGAAAACGCGGGAAGTAGGCCCGTCCCCCGGTCATCGCAGCGAAAGTTCTCATTTCGTTGTCGGCCTGCAAGTAGGTCATTTCGTCCACAGGGATGCCCATGCCACGGCGCGGCGCGGGGTTCATGATCCGGGCGATCTGTCCCACGCTGATCGGGAAGATGGTCACATCTTTCGTGTCCTTGATCTTCTTGGTGATCTTGTCCAAGGTCAGTTTGCTGAAGGTATCGACCCCGGTGGTGACCAGAATAATGTACTTCTTGCCTTCCACCCGGTCCATGCGATCGAGGGTGTCGTACAAGGCGTCGAACAGATTGGTCTCGGCAAATCCGGGAATCCGCAACTGGTTCAGCGCTCCATAGACGGCTTGCTTGTCCTGGGTGAAATCCACCAGAATGTGCGGCTGCATGTCGTAATAGCTGACCGCGATCCAGTCTTCTTTCGTGAGCGTGTGGGCAAAGGCATAAGAGGCCTGCAGCGCATCGATCATGAACCTGTAGTTGGTGGACGCGAATTCCACCAACAGCACCGCCGTGATGGGCGCTTTCGACACATTGAAGTTGGTGATCTGCTGCTGGGATCCGTCTTCAAACAGCCGGAAATTCTCCTTTTTCAGGCCCGGGATAAACTGGCCGGTCTTGGTAGTGACCAGCACGTCCACGTTCACCAGGGGTACGTTCACCTTGATGGAATAGTCGGGCATGCCCTCGACCTTGTTCGGCGGAGGGGCTGGCGGAGGCGGCGGAGGAGCTTCTTCGGGATTCTTCTTAGGGATGGAGTAGGGACCGACGTTGCCGGTAGGCCCACCCGCATCGGCCGGAACGTCCTGCTTGGGCTTGCCGTCGTTTTGCGTGCTGTTTTGCGTGTTGTCTTGCGGCGGGGCTTGCGATTGGTCCTGGGCTAGGACTGGAGTGACACCGGAGATCAACAGCGAAACCGCCGACGCCAGCATCCACATGGTGTAATTCCTGGAACGTAGCAACCGGTTCATGACCCTCCATTTGGCGAACATAGAAACCCCTGCTGGGAAGTGGAGTTAAGACTCTATCGAGCAAAAATCCTCTGTGCTAGTATAGACGCTGGGATTCGCGATTGGGATGTTTTGCCCGGCTCCCAGTATTCCCCTCCCCTGGCAACGACTTACAATCTGGCGGAGTCTAATCAAGTAGATATAGGACTTGTGGAGTCCTTTCGGGCGTTGTTCATGAAAAAACTGGTTCTCGCATTCTTCGTCATTCTCACTTGCCTGGCTTTTACCTCTGCGCCCAAGGCCGCTTCCGCGCAAAACCCTCAAACCATTGCCGTTAGCCAGATTCACGCTGGCATGCGCGGGGTCGCCTACACGGTATTTCAGGGCGTGAAGCCCGAAGCCATGGAAGTGGAAGCGCTGGGTGTGATGCACAACGTGAATGGACCGAAGGGCGACATTATTCTGGTGCGGCTGCACGGGGAGAAGGTCGAGTACACCGGGGTAGTGGCAGGGATGAGCGGCAGCCCGGTTTATTTTGATGGAAAACTGGCCGGAGCGCTGGCGTTTCGCATTGGGGAATTCTCGAAAGAGCCGATCGGGGGGGTTACGCCCATTGCGGACATGCTGGAAATCAGCGCGCTCGACCGCTCTCCTGCGGAAGAGACCTCCGCCGTCAAGCCCTCGGTGTCGGCCGCCGCAGGCAAGACTGCGGCGCCCGGTGAAGCGTCCACGCTGCCGGCTTCAAGTCAGGATTTTGCTAATTACCTCAAGCCCATCGAGACTCCGCTGGTCTTCAACGGATTCTCCGAACAAGCCATTCATCTTTTCTCCGGGCAGTTCGCGGCCGACGGCATCGTCCCCGTTATGGGTGCGGGTTCGGTGAGCAACGACAAACAGCCGGAACCGCTCGAAGCCGGCTCCGCGATCAGCGCCATCCTGGTCCGTGGCGACATGGATATCGAGGCCACCTGCACCGTGACCTACGTGGATGCGCAGCGGCTGCTGGCTTGCGGACATCCGCTGCTGCAGTTCGGCTCCGTGGACCTGCCCATGAATAAGGCCGAGGTATTAGCTACGCTGCCCTCGCCGCTCAACGCTTTCAAGATCGTCAACACCACCGAGTCCGTGGGGACCTTCGTCCAGGATCGCCACACCGGCATTCTCGGCGTCTTCGACCGGCAGCCGGCAATGATTCCGGTTACGCTTACCCTCCACAGCGACGCGGGGTCGAAGGAGTTCCATTACGAGGTATTGAATAATCCGAAGCTGACGCCGCTGGCCCTCATGGTGACGGTGTACAACGCGCTGCACGGCGTCAACGAGTTCGCCGAAGAGGTTACCTACCGGCTCGCGGGAAGCATCGGGGTGAAGGGATTTCCCGAGGTCACGATGCGCAACATGTTCGCTCCGGCGGAGGGCGCGCAGCCAGCGGCGATGCAAGCAGCGCTTTCACTCGGCGAGCGCTTTGGACGCATTTACGACAACCCCTACAACGCTCCGGCCATCGAGGGAGTGAAGTTGGATTTTGATCTGGTCCGCGAGCGTCGCTGGGCGCGCCTGGAGAGCGCCCGCACCGACGTTACGGAAGCTCGCCCCGGCGAAGCCATTATCGTCGAAACCGTGCTCGCTCCTTACCGCGGCGAGCGCATCGTGCGGCAGATTCCGGTAAAGATTCCCACTTCGGCGAGTAAGGGAACCTTGCGCATTCTGGTGAGCGACGGCGAAACCCTCGACCGTATCGGACACATCAATCCCGCCTTCGGCCGCAAACTCGATCTCGCCTCCACCATCGCGCTGCTCAACAAAGAGCATTCCAACAATCGCGCCTACGTCTCGCTGCTCGAGGCCGACCCTGAAGCCCGCGTCGCCGATAAAGTGATGCCCACCCTGCCGCTTTCGATTATGAATGTGATGGATGGTATGCGCGGCAACCAGGAGATGGTGGTTTCCGGCGAATCCAGCGTGGATGAAACGGCAACGGCTCCCCTNNTGTTCGGCCTGGAGACGAGCCCGCAGCTTCTCAGATACCGGGCATTTCGCGAGCAGGCAGTGGCCTCGCCACAGTCAAACTCAAGCCCATATTCAAAACAATGACATCCCTGCTTTTTCCATGTGCTTGAATCCATCGCTAGACCAGGCGGCCAGCGCCATTAGCGTCCCGTTGTAGCCCACGTGCGCCAGGAAGCTTGCGGCCACGGACTTGGTCCTCGCCCGCACCGCGGTGAGCACGACGCCGACCAAGAAGACGATCAGCACGGCTCCCCAGGAATTTCCGTATTGGAAAAAATGCATCAGACCAAAGGGCAAAGCGGTGAGAAGAATTCCCCAAACCGCCCCCAGCCGACGCGCCACCACTGGATAAAGAAATCCGCGAAAGAAAAGCTCTTCCATCAGAGGGCCGAGAGTGACGGCGAAAGCTGCGGTGAGATAGGCATCGAAGGGCCGGTCAAAGAACTGATCGAATGGCGTGTTCTTCGGCATGGGCAGGAATCGTCCCAGAATGTCGAAGCCGAGCATGAGAACTCCCACGCCCACAAAACTCACTCCTCGGACCCCAGGCCAATTCCAGCGAATGGCCGGCCAGAAACGGGTGTGATATTTCCCCTCGACCAGCAGGACCATGAAAAGCGCCATCACAGCGTAAAGCAGCAACTGGGAAAGCAGCATCAGGGCCGGCTTCTGCAACAAT
This sequence comes from Acidobacteriaceae bacterium, assembly GCA_003156615.1. The sequence continues at coordinate 8,877 of PMHI01000460.1, forward strand.
TCCATCGGGGTGGCCTCGGGATAGGCGAGCCGGAATAGCACCGGGACGACGAACAACTGCGCAAGTACGAACGTGACCGCCGTCAGAATGAGCATCCAAAGCACGTCCCACCCGCTCCACACGGGGTTCTCATGCGCTTTGGGTGCGGCTGGCACTCGTTGAGGCAGGGGCGCTGGAATCGGCAGGACAACAAACGGGGTGGACGTTTGCGGCTCACTGTTCAGTGGCTGCGGATCAAACTGCGGATTTTCCGGTGCTGACAAAAAGACTCCTTCCCTGACCAAGAACCGATTCATACCAGACTACGATGTTTGGCGAAATCTAGCGACTGCTAGGCGCTCCGCTTCCCGTTCCCGGTGAAGTATACCGCCAGGGCTTGGCCTGTATAGGACCTCTTCACTCTTGCCACCTGCTCGGGCGTGCCTTGGGCCACGATGCGGCCGCCTTCTTCGCCGCCTTCGGGGCCGAGGTCGATGATCCAGTCGGCGTTGCGGATCACGTCCAGATTGTGNNGAAGTGCAGGCCGGTGGTGGGCTCGTCGAGAAGATAGAGAGTCTTGCCCGTCTGGCGCTTGCTCAATTCACGGGCCAACTTGATGCGCTGCGCCTCGCCGCCTGAGAGCGTTACCGCAGATTGACCGAGATGAATGTAGCCGAGGCCTACATCGACCAGCGTTTGCAGCTTTTGCTTGACCTGCGGAATATTTTCGAGAATCGGCAGCGCGTCCGAGACCGGCATCTCAAGCAGGTCGGCGATGGAGTTCCCGTTGTAGTGCACGGCCAGCGTTTCGTGATTATAGCGGCGACCGCCGCAGACCTCGCAGAGCACGTAGACATCGGGCAAGAAATTCATTTCGATGCGGCGCTGGCCTTC
>PMHI01000460.1:9814-10174 GCA_003156615.1 Acidobacteriaceae bacterium
ATATTCTCCGCGCCCACAATCGCCTTATGCTCACCAGACTTCTCGCGCGAACGGTAAAGCTGGCGCGCCAGCGCGCGGTACAGAATGTCGTTGACCAGCGTGGACTTGCCCGAGCCGGAGACNNCGGCGCTCGGGACGCATCTCGATCTGCACCCGGCCGGAGATGTAAGCTCCGGTCAGAGAATCGGGCTCGAGCATGATTTCTTCGGGCGTTCCGTGCGCCACCAGGCCTCCACCATGACGTCCGGCGCCGGGGCCGAGATCGATGACATAATCGGCGCGGCGAATCGTCTCTTCATCGTGTTCCACCACCAGCACGGTATTGCCCAGGTCGCGCAGGTTTTCGAGTGCGTTCAGCAA
>PMHI01000460.1:10229-11886 GCA_003156615.1 Acidobacteriaceae bacterium
CCTTGGGCTACTTCGAGCGCACGCGAAATCGGCAGCGCCGTAAATTCGGCAATCGACATGCGATTGACCTTCACCGCCAGGCTCTCCGGCCGCAGCCGCTTGCCGCGGCACGCCGGACATTGCGTAGCCGACATGTGATCCATCAGCCAGTCACGGTAGCCTTCCGACGTGGACTCTTCGAGATTCTGTTTTAAATATCCGAAGATTCCGCGGAAGCCCGTCTTGCCGCGGCCGGACTCGCCGTTCAACAGCAGGTCCTGAATTTGCTCGGGAAATTTCTCAAAGGGTCGATTCAGATCGATGCCGTGCGCGGCCGCCGTCACCTGCAGCGCGTGGATCAGACCTTGCGACGCCGAGCCGGGGCCCAGTCCGCCATCGAGCAGCGGCTTCGACCAATCAGTGATCACTTTCGCGGGATCGAAATCGTAACGGCTGCCGAGGCCGTGGCACTCCGGGCAAGCTCCATACAGGCTGTTGAAGGAAAACGAGCGCGGCTCCAGTTGCGGCACGCTGATGCCGCAATCCGGACAAGCCAGCTTCTCGGAATAAAGCTGTTCGTCGCCGCCGACCACAGCCACCTGTACCAGGCCTCCCGCCAGCTTCATCGCGTCGCGAACCGACTTTTCCAGCCGGTGCTCAATCCCCGGCTTTACCAGGAGCCGGTCCACCACAACTTCGATGGTGTGGTTCTTGCGTTTATCGAGGTTGAGATCGTCCTCCAAATTGACCAGTTCGCCGTCAACGCGGGCACGCCCGTAGCCGTGCTTGAGCATTAACTCCATCTCTTTCTTGAATTCGCCTTTGCGACCGCGCACGATCGGCGCCAGCAGCATAACGCGGTCTTCGGGAGTGAGAGCCATTACCCACTGCACGATCTGCTCCGCCGACTGGCGGCTGATCGGACGTCCGCACTTGGGGCAATGCGGCACCCCGATGGAAGCAAACAGGAGGCGAAGATAATCATAGATCTCGGTGATGGTGCCGACGGTNNTGCGGCTGGTGGTCTTCTGCTCGATCGAGATGGAAGGGCTAAGTCCATCGATTGCATCTACATCCGGGCGTTCCATCTGGTCCAGGAACTGCCGCGCATAGGTCGAAAGTGTCTCTACATAGCGGCGCTGTCCCTCGGCATAGATCGTGTCAAAGGCAAGCGAGGACTTGCCCGACCCGCTTAGCCCGGTCACCACGGTGAGGGTGTTGCGAGGAATCTCAACGTCGATGTTCTTGAGATTATGCTGGCGCGCCCCGCGCACCGAAATCTTGGTGATGGCCATTGGGCTCTGGTCTGAAACTCTGGGTTGGACTGCCCTTCCGTAATATCGACAGGTCCACAGACATGTCCGAGAGTAGGAGTGCACAGCTCTACTCCGTATGTTACTACGGCGCATCTCGGTCGTCACTACCGGCGGGCGTTAACGCAGGTAGATTGAAGAAGCCGCGTTTACGAAATGGAGCTTTTTGCATCTAATTACTGCTTACTGCGCTCCTACTGCAGCCAAGATAAAGGGTGGTCGATTTTGAGTTCGCTCTTCATGCCGCTGATCCTCTGCCTCACTGTAGCCGCTTCCGTCGGGATCGGCGTACTGTCGGCTTACCTCGCGGTCATTGGCATCCTGCATGCCTGTGGCCGCCCGTCGCAGCCGCGGCCAGCAGAAGT
>PMHI01000536.1 GCA_003156615.1 Acidobacteriaceae bacterium
CATTCCTGATGTGGACCAGGCCAAACGTGCAAGACAGCACCGCGGCCGACTGCCAGAAACCAATCGCCCGTGTCAGCGTGAACTGCGAATATCCGCGAAACAGAAAGTCCTCAAACAATCCCACCAGCAAAAACATCGTCCCCCAGAACGCCGCAAACCTCAGAATGCGCGTCCCATGCATTGCTAGATGGCCGATCTCAAACACGCGCAGACCATACATCGTCCCGAGCAGCAGCGAGATGCTGGCAAATCCCCATACCGCGCCCACCCAAAACAATTTTCCCAGCGCCTGCCGCCGGGGCAAACCATACAGTCCCCACCGCCGCCCCTCGACGATTCCCAGCACCACTGCCGGAAGCACGGCCGCCACCAGAAGTCCGAACTCCTCCAATATCATCGACCAAAGTCCATCCGCCCCCAGGTTGCGCGACCAAGCCCACCGGCCCGCCACAACCTGCAGCGGACAAAACATCGCCACATAAAACGCCAGTCCCCACCCTGCCCTCAACCCGTCCGGACCAAAAAACACCGTTCGCACATACGATGGCTGCACCGCGGCCGCAAAATCGGGCCCCGGAACCCTCGATTCCGGCGTAGTCGCTCCCGGGACCAACGGTGCCCGCTCCTGCTTCGAAATGTTTGTCCCCTCATCCATTCGAACCTTCGTGTAACGAAGCCTGCCCTAAGCTCAGTCGAAGGGCGTCCTTAGTGGTTGAACGAATATTGAAAAGCTACCAAGCATCGCAGAAGTTTCCCCCAAGCGGCTCGGTCATGGTAAAACACTTCGTCCCGCCTTATGACCCAAGTTTCCACCCGCGAACGCTTCGGCCGCCCGCAGTTTCTCGCCGGAGCCTTGCTCCTGGCCTTCCTGGCGCAAGCCGTTTGGCTCGTCCATTCCGAACTCAGCCCGGCCGAGTTGCCTGGAGAGGTCGCCGCCAGCGCCTCCGAGCAAGCCCGCCTCACCGCTGGCTGGCGCCAATTTCATGGCCGCGGCATCGCCGGTGCGCCCTTTCCCGATTCCCCAGGCTCGCTTCCTATCGAAGTCTCGCACGATGTCAACGGCTTCGATACCCAACACTCTCCACTTCTCTCGCTCCTAACCGAAGCGCCTCTGTTGGTCTGCCCGCGGTGGCTGCTCGATTCCACCTGGCGCTGGCTCCCGCGCCTTCCTTTCCTGGCCTGCGGGCTCCTTCTCGGCGCTTCGTTGTGGTATGTCGCCCGCCGTCTCTGCGGAAACACCGGAGGATTCCTCGCTCTCACCCTCTATTGCTTTTCTCCTTCCATGATTCAGGCCAGCGCCGTCTGGCACACCGAGCCAGAAATTCTAGCCGCCTGGGGATCCTTCGGCGCCATCTTCACCGCCATCGCCGTCGCCCACACTCTCTACGCCCCGCGCGAAGTCGTTCTCTGGAACTGGCGTCGCATCTTCCTCCTCGGCGTCTCTTTAGCCATCGCCGTCGGATCCCAGTTCTCCTTGATCATCATCGTACCTCTAGCCCTGGCCTTCCTGCTCTACCTCGCGCCCATCCGCCGCGCCGCAGCCCTCACCATCTGGACCGCCGCATGTCTGCTCGCCCTAGCCCTACTGTTCGCCACCTACTTCTTTCATCCCCACAACTTTTTCGAAGGAATGCGGCACGCCTCTTTCTGGGGAGCCACCTGGCGCAGCTTCACCGTTCTCGCCGTCTACCACCAGGTCGCGCTCGATATCCTGCGCGCCTGTCCGGCCCTTGTTCTGCTGCTGCCCATCGCCATCGCAACTTACATTGCCTGGCCGCGCACGCGTTACTTCGGCAACACTGCTCCCGGGCTCATCGCCCTGCTCTTCATCGGACTAGGCATGGCCCATCCCGACGTAGCTGGCGCGGGATTTCTCCTCGCATCCGTTCCCTTCATCCTAATCTTCGTCTCCGGCATCCTCGCCGACTTGATGGAAACTCCCGTTCGCCAGCTCGTGACCGCCTCCGTCTGGGGATTGGTAGCCGCCGACATCCTCTGGACCCTGCACAAACTGGCCCAAGTCCCCCGCGGGTGATCATCTTGCTCTGCCCCTGCCTTGACGTTGCTCTCGCCTTCGCCCTTGGTCGTGCTCTTGCCGGCTGATGTCGACACCCGCTGCCGCCAACAACTCTTTACAGTTTCCCCACATCCGCCTTGCTCGCAACTCGCCTGATTGGAGTATCATAGTCGAGTGAAACGTTCCGTCCAGCGCTCGTTTCCGGCTTCGCCAGCGCTTCTGCTTATCGTCCTGCTTCCAGTTCTTCTTGTGTCCCTCAGCCCTGCTCAACACAACAGCGCGTCCGCAACTTCCTCCAGCTACGGTCACGCCGTCAGTGGCGTCGCTCCCAGCGCCGTTTCCTTCAGCCACAGCAGCTCCCTCCCGGGCGCCTCTTCCAGCAAGACTTTGCCTTCCACCAACGGCTGGAGCCACAATAACGGACATCCCCGCCACGGCGCCTCAACCGGCAATGACTATTACCCCTACCTCTATGGTCTGCCCGTGCCCTACGCTGCCGATGACGCCGGCCCTTCCGACGACGATGACGATGACGCCGAGTACCAGGGCGGTCCCACCATCTTCGACCGCCGCGGATGGGGTCCCGAATCCTACGTACCTCCGTCGTACGAAGGCCCAGCCCACACGCAAACCCAGGAAGCTTTCACCGAACCGCAGCGGATCCCGACCACGCTAATCTTCAAAGACGGTCATCAACTCGAGGTCGATAACTACGCCGTCGTCGGGCGGACGCTCTACCATCTTAGCCCCGGTCATTCCCGCAGGATCGCTCTCGCGGATCTCGATCTCCGGGCCACCGAGCAAGAGAATGACGCGCGGGGCGTCACGTTCGAGTTGCCGTCCTCGGTCCTGGCAAACTGACCATGCGCCCACTCGCCATCTTCGCGCTGCTGACTTCTCTCACGCCATGGGCCGCAGCCCAAAGAACCGCAACCGCACACGCCGCCGCTCCTCGCCTCGCCAGCCCGCGCCTCAACTCACCCGGTGCCAGTTTAGCTTCCAGACAAGGCGCGTATCCCTCCGGATTCCGCCGATCCTCTCCTTACACTTCTCTGCCTTTCCCGTTTTTCGGCGATTTTTTCAATCTCGATGACATCTACTCTACCGGCTACCCCGTCGCCTCTCAGCCACCGATCATCCTCTTGCAAGCCGCCCACGCCCTAACCGGTTCCTCCGATTATCCGACTCAAGCGAAGAACGAGCGCGAATCGCCCTCGACTCAGCCGTTGATGATCGAGCTCCAGAACGGTCGCTATGTCCGCGTTACCAGCACCCCAGCCAACGGCGAGGCTCTGCCCCTCGAGCCCAGCCACGCTCAACCCAATAATCCTCAGCCAGCCAAACAAACTCGCCCTAATTCCCCCGTCGCATCAAACTCCATCACCCAAACACCCACGAGCAATCTGCCCCCTGCGATTCTAGTTTTTCGCGACGGACACAGCGAAGAAGTCCGCGACTACGCCATCGCCGACGGCGTCCTCTACGCCCGCGGCGACTACTACACCGACGGATACTGGAACAAAAAGATCGCTCTCTCCACGCTCAACGTTGCCGAAACTCTCGAAGCCAATACCACGCGCCAAGTGAAATTCGTCCTACCAACATCTCCCAACGAAGTAATCACCCGCCCCTAGTCTTCCAGGTTTCCCGCATCCAAATCTCGCCGCCGAGGTTTTGCCCTTTGAACCTCGGAGCCTGCCTTGAGCCAAGCCCCAGGGCCCCCGGTGGTTAACGATTTTGGGACACTCGACACTGCCCTAGCTGCAGCCATCACACCCCGCAGCGTGCTACAATATGGGTTCGATCCAAATACCAACTAACCGCCTGTAAATGCAACCGTTTAGCCCCAACTTCGCGACGCTCAAAGCACCCAGCGTCGAAGTCCCAGCAGGAATAAAACCAGCAGGGATAAAAGAAGAGCCATTCGCGAGAAGCCAAAGACCCGAGACCTGAGACCTGAGCCATGCCCGACGACCAAAATCCCGAACTCCCCCTGACTCCTCCTGGCGACGGTAGTCCCGGCGCTCTGCACATTCAGCCCGTAAACATAGAAGACGAGATGCGGAAGTCGTATCTCGACTATTCCATGTCGGTCATCATCGGACGGGCCCTCCCCGATGTCCGCGACGGACTCAAGCCCGTCCATCGCCGCATTCTCTACACCATGCAGCAGATGGGCCTCCAGCCCAATCGTGCCACCCGTAAATGCGCCCGTATCGTCGGCGACGTAATGGGCAAATACCACCCCCACGGCAATCTAGCGGTCTACGACGCCCTCGTGCGCTTAGCGCAAACCTGGAGCATGCGCTACCCGCCGATTTTCGGACAAGGAAATTTCGGCTCTGTCGACGGCGATCCTCCCGCAGCCGATCGCTACACCGAGGCCAAACTAGCGCAAGTAGCCACCGCGCTCTTAGAAGATCTCGATAAAGAGACGGTCGATTTCCGTCCCAACTACGACGGCAGCGAAGTCGAGCCAGACGTTCTACCCGCGCGCATTCCGAACTTGTTAATCAACGGCTCCGACGGAATCGCCGTCGGCATGGCCACAAAAATTCCGCCGCACAACTTAACCGAAATCGTCGACGCCACCATTACGCTCATCAACAACCCCAACGCTCAGCTAGCCGACATTCTAAAGTTCGTCCAGGGCCCCGATTTCCCCACCGCCGGCGTAATTCACGGACGCGCCGGAGTTTTCGAAGCCTACCGTACCGGCCGTGGCCGCTTCATGATGCGCGCCAAGGCCGCCATCGAAAACATCAGCAAAGACCGTCAGGCCATCATCGTTACCGAGATTCCCTATCAGGTAAACAAAGCCCGCTTGGTTGAACGCATCGCACAACTAGTCAACGACAAAGATATCGAAGACATTTCCGACATCCGCGACGAAAGCGATCGCGACGGCATGCGCATCGTAGTCGAACTCAAGCGCGGCGCCGAGCCTCAGATCGTTCTCAACCAGCTTTTCAAACACACCTCCATGCAGGAAGGCTTTTCCATGATCCTGCTGGCGGTGGTCAACGGCCAGCCCCGCGAAATGGGGCTGATCCAGGCCATCAAGCACTTCATCAATCATCGCGTCGAAGTAGTCCGCCGCCGCACCGCCTTCCTGCTGCGCAAAGCCCGCGACCGCGAGCACATCCTCGAAGGCTATCTCAACGCGCTCGATCATCTCGACAACGTAATCACGATAATCCGAGCCAGCGCCAACCGCGCCGACGCGAGAGAAAACCTGGTCGCCTATTTCGGCGGCAAGAAAATCGACATCAACACCACCGGCCGTGCTCCCAAGCAAGATCCCGAAAAACCTTTCACCTCACGCCAGGCCGAAGCGATCCTCGAACTGCAACTGCACCGCCTAACCAGGCTCTCGATCGATGAAATCTCCAACGAACTGAAAGAAACCCGCGACCGCATCGAAGACTACGAATCCATCCTGGCTTCCGAAAGCAAACTCCGCAAAGTCATCATCAAGGAACTAGAAGAAGTAAAAGAACTCTACGGCGACGAGCGCCGCACCCGCATCGAAGACGAAGCCGCAGAAATCGTCCTCGAAGATCTGATCGCCGACGAACAGGTAGCCGTAACTTTCAGCCATTCCGGCTACATGAAGCGCACACCCATCTCCACCTACCGCATGCAGCGCCGTGGTGGAAGCGGCCGCACCGGCATGAAGACCCGCGAGGAAGACTTCGTCGAGCATCTCTTCATCGCCTCCACCCACGCCTACATCCTAATCTTCACCAACAAGGGCAGAGTCTACTGGCTCAAGGTCTACGAAATTCCCGACGTCAGCGCCGCCGGCCGAGGCAAACACATCGGCAACCTCATCGGCCTGCAACCCGGAGAAACCGTCCGCACCATGCTAGCCGTGCGCAACCTAGAGGAAGAAAACAAATTCATCTTCTTCGCCACGCGCAACGGCCTGGTAAAAAAATCCGAGCTCCGCGAGTTCATTCATGTCCGCTCCAACGGCATCAACGCCATCAACATCGAAGAAGGAGACGAACTCGTAGCCGCCCGCATCACCAACGGCAACCAGATTGTGTTCATCGCCACGCACGAAGGCATGGCCATCCGCTTCGACGAGAACCACGTCCGCCCCATGGGCCGCGCTGCCTACGGCGTAAATGGCATCCACCGCGAAGAGCGCGACTATGTAGTGGGCATGACCGTAACCCCGAAACCGGAAGCCGAAGGCACAGAGACAGACCAGGCCGCGACGGGCGCATCGGCCCGTCCGGCGAGCGCAGCGAGCCCAACAGGGGATGCAGAAATCCCGACCACCGAAACCGTAGACTTAACTCAAAAAGGCACACTAATTCTCTCCGTAACTGAAAACGGCTACGGCAAGCGCACCCCCGCCGACGAATACCGTCTAACCAACCGCGCCGGCAAAGGCGTAATCAATATCAAAACGACGGAGCGCGTAGGCAAAGTAGTAGCCATAGCTCTGGTAGATGAAAACTCTCAGGTAATGCTGATCAGCCAATACGGCAAAATCATCCGCATGGATTCCAAAACCATCCGCGAGTCGGGCCGCAACGCCCAAGGCGTCCGCCTCCTCCATATGGAGCCCGGCGACCGAGTAGCCGCCGCCGTAGTCCTGGCCCCAGAAGAAGAACCCAACGGCAACGGAGGCACGCTGCTCCAGTAGGAAGTCTTAGAAGTTAGGAGGTTTTACCAGTCTCCAGTGTGGGAGTATGCCTGTGTGGAGCGGGCATTTCTGCCCCTTTTGCTTTGACTTTGGCGAAAGAAGAGCACGAGCGTTCAGTCGTGCCACATGCAGCTCAACCAAGATGCGGGCATTAGCCCCTGAGGTATTTCGAGGCCACTCGCCACGAGGTATTAGGTACTACTTAACTCCCTGCTTCCGATTAATCTCCCACGAAAACTCCGTGAAGAAATTCAGCAGCGTCCCCCACCCCACCTGCTCTGCCGCCGCGCGCCCGCCGTTGGTAAACGCATTCTTCGGACTCGGCTTCCAAGCCGTAGAAATCATTCCTCCGCCAAACGCTCCTCCGTACAAAGCCCACTGCGGACGCAAATGCTCCTCGCTACGATCATATGTCACTAAGTTCCTGACAAACGCATGCCGCGTCCGCCGCCACAACCCCTGGCACTTGCATTGGTCGTAGCGCACTTCATATCCCAGTTTCGCATTGCCCAAAGCCGCCAGCGAATTCGCCGAGATAAACTGTCCTTCCCGCGACGCAAATCGCTCCGCATACCCTCCCCACCCAGTGTTCCACTGGTAAGGCACCCCGCGCGCCTGGTCGATCGCCGCCGCAAACATTCGCTTGAGGTACGCCTCCGGAGTAGTCAGCGTCTCCCGCAGATAAATCTCTTCCCGCTGCTCTCGAGTCGGGGAAACCAGCGGACGGTTCCTGCCCATATACTCACCGGCTATCCACCCGGACTCCCAGTCCCGCGCCTTCTTCAGGCCCGCCGTAGCCGCATCCTTCGTCATGACAACCGGATTTGCACTCTGCTCTTTCTTCTTACTCTCTCCCGGCGCATCCGGAAGCTCTTTCCCCGTGCCCTGTCCCGAGCTCTGCGGAGGAGTCTGCGCCGGCTCCTGCGCCCACGCGCGGCCGAAGCCCAGAACACCAAATAGGCATGCCATCACAAACACAAAGCACGCCCTATCCCGTGTCCTCTGTGGTAAAGCGTTTGACTTTTCCACNNCGCTGGTTCGCTCTCGACCTCCGCGTCCCCGCCGCCGATCCCGGATGCAAGAATCATGACGAGTCGGCTCTTGGAACAGTCCGGCGCTGGCGCTTCCAACCCCGGCAACTGGAACGGTGACCCCATGCCAGTTCAAATCAGAGTGGATGTTAACTCCGCTTATATCGCTAGCCTCTCGGCACCAGGTACTCGCAACTCGCCCTACCCTCGCTCAAACGCATGCTTCTTCTCCAGCTCTTCGACCGCAGTCCGCATCGCAGCTTCAAATCGTTCCGCCTGCGCCATGAGCGGCGCGGTCGCCTCCGCCCACTCACCGTCCATCCGCGCCAATCCATCCGCTGCCAATCGCCCCGCAACTTCCACCAAGTGCTCCGCAGTAGTCTCCAGATACTGCGCCTCCGTCGGATCCCGAACCCAAACTCGCTCTTGCCCAGCGAACTTAGTCTGCCAATAAACCTTCCGCTCCAAGAAAGCAGCAATCACTTCATCCGAAGCTTTCCCNNAACACCCACTTCTGCCGCTTGAAGTCATAATGCCGGCTCGAAAACGCCACCGGCTTCAGCTTCCCCGATTTCACAAACTCAATCTGCTTCCGGTCCACTTCCTTGCGCAAAGCATTGATCACCGGACTCTCCGCATCCTTAGCGTCCAGCGATGGCAGCACTTCCCGAACCGTAGCCGACAAATTCACCGACACCGGCGCATGCAGTCCATCCGAACCCTCCAGCCGAATGTCCCCATGCAGCACCCAAAAATCCGCTCCCGAACTAGAGCGGTGAAACGGCCACTCCAACTCAATGGTCAGGGGCAGCCCGCTGACAGTTGCCCAAATTTTTTTCCGATCACTCCCGCCCGCCAGTGCCATTTCGATCCCCATTATTCGGATAAGTGAAGGAGGCCCGCGAAGTACGAACTGGAAACAGGAAACTGACAACGCGGTGCCAGCTACCAGCTACTTCTTCCGCACCCTAGCCCCCATCCGCAACAATTTCCGAACCGTCCCCGTAGGCAGCCGCTTCATCTGATCATGCAACTCAGTCACGGCCTCAAAGAATCCCGCCATAGCCGCCAAACGCTCCCGCGTAAAATCCGCCCCCGGCTCCTTGGGATCCAATTCCTCCAAACACCGCCGCAGCAACTCCCGCGTAGGATCGATCTCCCGCCGCTTCCGCTGCTCAATCACCAGCCGGAACATCTCCCAAACATCTTTCATCGACTCATAATGTTCCCGCCGGTCGCCCAGCACATGCACCGCCCGCACAATCCCCCAAGTCTCCAGCTCCCGGATCGAAGTGCTAACATTCGACCGAGCCACGCTCAAAGTCTCCGCAATCTCCTCCGCCGGCAGCGCTCGCGGCGACAAATACAGCAGCGCATGAATCTGCGCCACCGTCCGGTTAATCCCCCACCGCGTCCCCATCTCTCCCCAATGCAAAATGTACTGCTTCTGCATCGCCGTCAAAGTAGCCATATCAGTACTTTCAGTTCAATCAGAATCTACAGAACGCACCGCCGCCATGTCAACCACTCACGCTCTCTTGGATCTTTGCTCTGGATCTTGTACCTCGACTCTTGGATCCGGTCATCCCGAACGAAGGGAGGGACCGGTTTCTCCAGCAGCACGACTGTCCCGGCGGACGACACCTGGCCGCTAACGAACTAGCTACTGGGGACTCGGGACTCGCTACCCGGCACTGGCGCCTCGCCACTCTGCTTGACCACCTTCTTCTGAGGAGCCT
>PMHI01000367.1:0-1696 GCA_003156615.1 Acidobacteriaceae bacterium
TGTTCATGCACTGTCTGCCGGCGCATCGCGGATTGGAAGTGACCGACGCGGTCATGGATTCGAAGCAGTCCGTGATTTTCGAGCAGGCGGAGAACCGCCTGCATGTGCAAAAAGCGATTCTTTATCTACTGCTGGGGGGCGGCGATCGTCTGCCCGCAAGGAGTGCTCATGCCTGAAAAAGTGGTCCTCGCCTACTCCGGAGGGCTCGACACCTCCATTATTATTCCCTGGCTCAAGGAGAATTACTCCTACAACGTCATTGCGATGGTGGCCGATGTGGGCCAGGGAGATGACATTGAAGCCGTCGTCGAAAAGGCTTACGCCACGGGCGCCAGCAAGGTGATCGTGGAGGATCTCCGCGAGGAGTTTCTGACCGGATATGTTTTTCCTGCGTTGCAAGCGGGTGCGGTCTACGAGCATAAGTATCTGCTGGGAACATCGCTGGCGCGCCCGGTGATCGCAAAGCATCAAGTCGAAGTCGCTTTGCGCGAGGGAGCGACAGCAGTGGCACATGGTTGCACCGGGAAAGGGAACGACCAGGTCCGCTTTGAGTTGACGTATCAGGCGCTCGCGCCCGAGCTTAAAGTGATTGCGCCGTGGCGGGAGTGGTCCCTGAAATCGCGCGAAGAATGTCTGGATTATGCCGAGCAGCACGGTATCCCGGTGGCGGCGAGTAGAGAGAAAATTCACAGCCGGGACCGCAACCTTTGGCACCTGAGTCATGAGGGCGGAGAACTCGAGGATGCCGCGAATGCCCCGCAGGCGACAACCTGGCAGATGACGTGCTCGCCTCAGGAGGCGCCCGACCAAGAGGAGCAAGTGACGATTGGCTTCGAGAAAGGGAGGCCCGTCGCGGTCGACGGCATGAAGCTTGACCCAGTGTCGCTGGTCGAGTTGCTGAACGAAGTGGGTGCACGCAACGCGATCGGCCGGGTGGATCTGGTGGAGAACCGCTTCGTAGGCATCAAGTCGCGCGGTTGTTATGAGACGCCGGGGGGAACCTTGCTGATCGCCGCACATCGCGAACTGGAAGCGCTGTGCCTGGAGCGCGAAGTGGCGCACTTCAAGCAGCACGTGGGGTTGAAGTACGCCGAACTCGTCTATTTCGGTTTGTGGTTCACGCCGCTGCGCGAGGCCCTGGACGCTTTTGTCGCCAGCACGCAGACTGAGATGACCGGCAGCGTGACGCTCGCTCTGTACAAAGGAAACGTTGCGGTGGTGAGCCGCCGGTCCGAGCACTCGCTCTATCGCACCGATCTCTCGTCGTTCACCATGGGCGATAGTTACGACCAGAAGGATGCGGAGGGTTTCATCCGAATCCTTGGACTCCCTTCGCGCACACGTGCCCGGGCTCGCGTGGAGGTTGCGCGATGAAGATGTGGTCGGGCCGGTTCCAGCAGTCGCTGGACCCGCAATTTGAACGCTGGCAGCGGTCGTTTGACTTCGACCGCCGGCTGCTGAGCTACGAACTTGCGGCGAGCGGGGCCCATGCCCGCGCGCTGAAAACTGCCGGAGTTCTGTCGGCCGACGAACTCATCAGCATTCTCGAGGGACTCGAGCACATTGGCGAGATGGCCGCCGCGTCCCAAGGTGGGGTGGAAGACGATGAAGCCGAGGACGTACACCATTTCGTCGAAAAGCAGTTGGTGGCGCGGATCGGTGAAGTCGGATACAAGCTACACAGCGGACGCAGCCG
>PMHI01000367.1:1701-9735 GCA_003156615.1 Acidobacteriaceae bacterium
CGATGCCTGCCTACACGCATTTGCAGCGGGCTGAGCCTGTCCTGATTGCGCACTGGCTGCTGGCGTATGTCGAAATGTTCTTGCGGGATGCCGACCGGCTTGCCGATTGCCGCAAGCGTTTGAACGCATGTCCGCTGGGATCGGGCGCTGTGGCCGGTGCGACTCTGCCGCTGGATCGTGCTTTTATGGCGGATGAACTCGACTTCGATGGTCCCACGGCGAACAGTATTGACGCCACCAGCGACCGCGATTTCGTTCTTGAGTTCGTCAANNCAGGAATTCGGCTTTGTGCAGTTGCCGGAAACGTATTCCACGGGCAGCAGCGCCCTGCCTCAGAAGAAGAATCCAGATCTTCTGGAACTGACGCGGGCGAAAACCGGCCGCGTGATCGGAAGCGCAAGCGCGCTGATGATTACCTTGAAAGGCTTGCCTCTGGGGTACCAAAAGGACCTGCAGGAAACACAGGAGCCACTGTTTGAGGCCACGGATACGTCGCTTCGATTGTTGCCGCTGGTTGCCGGGTGGATGAAGGCGGTGGAGTTTGACGAGCAGCGTATGAATAAGGCGGCGCAGTCAGGATTCATCAACGCGTGGGCCGCAGCCACCTACTTGGTGAATCGTGGTGTTGCTTCGCGGCTCGCGCACGAGCAGATCGGCAAGGCGGTGAAGCTGTGTCTGGAAAAGCATTGCGAGCTTCAGGATCTGACACTGGAGGAGCTGCGTGCCCTAAATCCCGTATTCAGCCAGGATTTTCATGACTGCCTGAAGCCGGCTTCGGTGCTGGCGATTCATGACGTTGTCGGCGGTACTGCGCCGGCCCGGGTGCGGCAGGGGATTGCGGCGGCGAGAAAGACAATCGAGGCTCTACGCGAGGAGGTCAATTTCCATGCGCACGCGTAAAGCCATTTTGCCGGATGCGAAGCACATCCACGAACTGATCTCGGCCTATTCCGGCGACGGCACTTTGCTGCCCCGCACGCTGGCGGAGATTTGCGAGAACGTAAGAGATTTCGTCGTTCTGGAAAATGAAGGCCGCATCATTGGGTGCGGTGCGCTGCATCTTTATGGCACGCATTTGGCTGAAATTCGTTCGATCACCGTGGGGCCTCGGGCGCAAGGCAACGGCGGCGGTAGCCGGTTAATGAAGGCGCTGATGGCCGAAGCCAAGCGGCATCGCGTGGATTGCATCTGCCTCTTCACCCGAGCTCCAGAATTTTTTGCGCGGCAGGGNNGTCTGTCCCAGGTTTCACCAATGCGACGAAGTTGCCATGGTGCGGGGCAAGCTCCCTACATTCGCCATCCTCCCGGAACCGGCGAACTGGCTCGTGAAACTCCAGGCCTAACGCCTTGGCCCATGAACATAATCCGCTGTGGAGCAGGCAAGGCCGACCTCGATCCCATCCTTAGCCATCGCACCCAATGAGCGCAAATCCCTGTTTGTCGGTCCGCGATGCTATCATGCAAAACGATAGGGCTGGCTGATTCGGGATCAAAGGACGGTTCACCATGGCAATGGTTACGCCGGGCACTTCCACGATCGCTACCGCGCCTGAATCTTCTTCCTCTTCCTACGGGGCGCCGCTGGCGGTCGTGACTACGCTTTTCTTCATGTGGGGATTCCTCACTTGCCTGAATGACATTCTGGTCCCACACCTGAAACCAATTTTCGATCTGAATTACAGGCAGATCATGCTCATTCAGTTTGCCTTCTTTGGAGCATATTTTCTTTTCTCGATCCCTTCGGCCAAGATCATCGACTGGATTGGCTATCAGCGGTCCATGGTGGCGGGCTTGCTTACCATGGGTCTGGGCGCATTTCTTTTCGTTCCGGCGGCCAGCGTTCCGTCCTACCCGTTGTTCCTGATGGCACTCATCGTGCTTGCAGCCGGGATTACGTGTCTGCAGGTGGCGGCTAATCCCTACGTCACGGTGCTGGGCAAGTCGCAGACCGCTTCGAGCCGCCTGAACCTTACCCAGGCGTTCAATTCGCTGGGAACCTTTCTGGCTCCTTTCTTCGGCGGCCTTCTGATTCTGAGTGCAGAGCCAAAAACCATGGAAGAGATACACGCGCTAGCGCCCGCTGCCTTGCAAGCCTATCGGTTGCAAGAGGCAGCCACCGTCAAGACCCCCTATGTCGGGTTGGGCATCGCGTTAGTGCTGCTGGCCATCGCAATCGGCAGTTTCAAGTTACCGAAAATTCCCCAGGCTCAACACCAGATCGGCGAAAAGGTAAACGACTCCATCTGGAGGCATCCCAATCTGATCTTTGGGGCGATCGGCATCTTTGTGTATGTCGGCGCCGAGGTTTCGATCGGAAGCTTTCTGGTGAACTACTTCAGCCAACCAGACATCGGTGGTTTCACGGAGAAAGTTGCGGCCAGTTTTGTTGCGTTTTATTGGGGTGGGGCCATGATCGGGCGTTTCATCGGCTCAGCGCTCCTNNATCTCGTACCCGATTAGCCAATATCTCGTCGTCAGTGGCCAAACTGGATTCATGGCTTTCGTTTGGAAGGTCGTGTGGGTCTTAGTTACGGCGCGCCCCCTGTTTGCTTTGGTTGCGGCTGTCGCCCTTATCGCGACCATTGCCGCGGCCCTTGGGGGTGGACAAGTCACTGCGAAAACCCACCTACTGCTGGGGGGCTTTGCCGTTTCCACCAGCGTGCTTGTCGCAATCTCGATGCTAAGCAGCGGGCACGTTGCCCTGTGGAGCATCATCCTGGTAGGGTTCTTTAATTCCATCATGTTCCCGAGCATTTTTACTCTGGGTGTGGCGGAACTGGGCCCGCTCACGGGAGACGGTTCCGGAGTCATGATCATGGCGATCGTCGGCGGAGCCCTTATCCCGCTTGCTCAAGGCGCGATTGCCGACAGGATCGGAATTCACCACGCCTTCTTTCTTCCCGTGATCTGCTATGTCTACATCCTGTTCTTCGCTCTGAGCGGCTCAAAGCCCAACAGCGAACGCTACGCCCGGACATAGGCGGCAGGCGCGAGAGCGCCGGTCTTGTGGATTTGAGTGCGAACAGGAAATCAGGAAAGAACTGCTTCGATTGACATCCGCAGATGGCGATATCGAAGCAGCCGAGGCAGAGACGAACCGCCGGTCAAATTTGTACTGACACTAACTCCGGGTTGCAGCGGGAGTTTTGCATGGATTTCACCGCGTCTTCGGCCGTGAATCTCCCCATCGCCAGCGCCAGCTTTCGGTTCGTTGTCGTCTGAATGGGACTGCGGTCAACCCGCAATACGTATTCCGCAGCTCGAGCGCCGCCACGGTTCACTTTCACAAGAAACTTGGTGTTTTTCATGGTTTCCCTCTTGAGTTCAGGATGACTAGATAGCAAACAAACGGAAGCGAGACCAAGATCCGTGCCAGACTGCCATTGTCATAACGCGACGCATCCCACAGCGGTGCGCTGTGGGCCAAAGACTTCAGATGGGGGCTGACTTGTTTCCGAAAGCTCGAAAGAGTAGGAGAGATATTTCCCTCAGCTATAATACTAGGCTCCTTCGGCGCTATTGTCAACCGATAACGGGTTCGATCGCGCTTGAGCCGTGAGAGATCACGCGGCTGACCGCGCAGCTCGAACGAGCCAGGCTCATGGCTGCAAAGCCTGCTCCGCTTGCGGATGCACCTGCTGCTCTTTGATTTGACTCGAGTCCCAGCCGCCACCGAGGGCTTTCACCAGATAGACAGAACTGACCATCCGCTGGCCGAGCAACTGCGTCTCCAGCCGTTCACTGGTGAGCAATGTGGTCTGCGCAGTGATGACGTCAAGGTAACTGGTGACTCCACCAATATAGCGATTATTGGCAATCGTCAGCGCGCGGCGCGCATCTTCGACGGCCGCGCCCTGCGTGGTGAGAGCTTGGGAGAGCGTGCTCAAATTGCTGATGCCATCTTCGACCTCCCGGAACGCCGTGAGCACCGATTGGCGGTAGTTGGCTACGGATTGGTCATAGCCAGCGCGCGCGGCGGCCAGATTGGCACGGTTTCGTCCACCCTCGAACAGGGGCTGCAAGGCGTCGGCACCGAGGGACCAGAAGAGGCTGGGGGCGGCGAGCAGCGACCCAAGGTCGCGGCTCTGCCATCCTCCGGAACCGCTCAGAGTGATGTGCGGATAGAAGGCCGAGCGCGCGACACCGACTTGAGCGTTCTGGTAAGCCATCAGCCGTTCGGCCGTGGAAATGTCGGGCCGGCGCTCCAGCACGTCGGAGGGCACCCCAAGCGGTACCGGCGGCGGCGTGGCCTGCAACGGCGCGACGGGCACATTGAGGCCGGAAGCTGACTGGCCCACCAGTACCGCAATGGCGTGCTGGTACTGCGCTCGCGACTGCTGTACCAGCGCCAGTTGCGACAACGTGGAGTCGAGCAGCGCGGCCTGCTGGGCGACTTCCAGTCCGCTGGCAATGCCGCCGTTGTGGCGGTTATTCACCAGATCCAGCCCCTTGCGCTGGTAGCCGACGGATTCTTCGACCACTTGCCACTCGGCGTCCAACTCACGCAGTGCGAAGTAGTCGGCGGCCAGTTCAGCGGTCAACACCAACTGCACGTTCTGAAGATCGGCGGCCGTAGACTGGAGGGAAGCGTTGGCCGCTTCCACGTTATGCCGCACGCGTCCGAAAAGATCAACCTCGTAGCTGGGGGAGAATGGAATCGTATAGGCGCTCTGCGTGTAGGGAGAAAAACCGCCGTTCGCGACGGTTGGCAGCTCGCCGTTCAAAGGGCGATTGCCGGATCCGCGTTGACGCAATGCGCTCGGATCCGCCGAAAGCTGCGGAAACATGTCCGCGGTAGCCACTCGTGCCGACGAGCGCGCCTGCTCCAAACGATCGCGTGCTGCCACCAAAGATTGATTAGCCTGGAGCAATTGTTGTTCGTAGGCGTCAAGCACGGGATCGTGAAAGACCTGCCACCACGTCCCTTTGGGAATCGCGTCCTTGGGCGCAGCCTGCTCCCATGGCGGCTGCGTCTTCCACGCATCCGGCGCTGGAACGGGAGCGGTGGGCCGGCTGTAACGGGGACCGACGGCGCATCCAGCGGCGAAGGCGAGCGAGGCCAGAGCGGCCGAGATGGCGGCTCGCTTCACGACGCACCGCCCTTCTGCTGGCTCTGTGAGGGTGGCTCGGGCGCTTGCTGGTTCGGTGGGGGTTCGGCGACGTTCACATGCTGGCCATCCTCAAGCGAGTCCGCGGGGTTGATGACGACCTGGTCTTTGGTGGAGACGCCGCCGAGAACTTCCAAGGTGGTGCCGTAGTCGCGTCCGATGTTGATGGGACGCAACTGCACCTTGCCGCCGGTACCCACGACCGCGACGCGGGGGCCTTCGGCGCGGAACAACATCGCGTTTACCGGAATCGTGACCTTGTTCACGCCCGAGCCGACGGCGAAGTGCACCTCCCCGAACGAACCGGGCAGTAGGCGCCCATCCTTGTTGGGCACGTCGACCTCCGTCAGCAGAGTCCGCGTGGACGGATCAATGGCCTCCGCCGTCCGCACAACCGTGCCCCCAAACTTCTGGCCCGGGAACTCCTGCAAGGTGACCGCAGTTTTGGCGCCAACCTTTATATAAGGCGCGTAAGCTTGCGGAACGCTGGTGTAAACGCGCAGAGGATCGACCCGCGCCAGGTCAAACAGCTCCCGTCCGGCGGCGCCTGCGCCGGCGTTGATGAGCGCGCCGGGATCAACATTGCGCCGTGTGAGCACACCGGAAAACGGCGCGTAGACGTCCTTGAAGCCCTCCAGCTGTTCGAGGCGGCGCACATTGGCGTCGGCAGCGGCCAGGTTGGCCTGACTCTGCTTATATCCGCTCTCGTACTGATCCGTTTCCTGCGCGGAAACCGAGTCGGTCTTGCGCAAGTTCTCCCAGCGGTCTGCGCTGATTTTGGCCAGATCCATCTGCGCCAGAATTTGCAGACGCGCGGCTCGGGTCTGGTTCAACTCCTGATCCACCTCGGGAGCGTCAATCTTTGCCAGCAACTCGCCTTTGGTCACTCGGCTCCCAATGTCTTTGTACCAGCGCACGAGATAGCCATTGGTGCGGGCGTAAATCGGGGACTCTTCGTAGGCCAGCAGAGAACCAGGCAGAACCAGGTCCTCGTCGGGTTTTTCCGACAGTGGATAAACCACGGCGACCGTGGGCACGGTTTCGCGCTCCGTCTCCTTGGCCAGCGCGCGTTCGTGGCTCATGTGATCCAACAGCGTGAGCCCGCCAGCAACCAGCAGCACGAGCAATGCCAGGCCCACTATGATCACAGCTTTGCGCGGAGGCGCGGGCGGAACCTCGGGAGGCTTCTCGATCCCCGGATGCTGATGCCGGGAGTGCTGTTGGATCGCCTCGATTTCCTCGTCACGCCGGTCCTGAGCACTGACGGTGCGGTGCTCGTCAATTTGGCCCGGCTGCCCATCCCCGGGCGTTGGTTTTGATTGGTTTTCCCCACTCATGCTGAACTCCGATTCCTGCGAGAACTGTTTACGCTCCGTGTCTTATATCGGCTGCTGTCGCGCACGCTTGGCCTCCCGGCGACCGTGGAATATGGCGAACACACTGGGCACAAAAAATAAGGTGGCGACGGTGGCGAATAGTAGTCCGCCAATCACTGCGCGGCCCAGCGGTGCGTTCTGCTCGCCGCCTTCACCNNGTATATCCGGCGGCGACCGCGGCCTGTATGGCGGGAATACCTTCGTCGAGCTGTTCTCGCGCGAAGCTGACCATCAAGATTGAGTTGGCGGTGGCCACGCCCATGCACATGACCGCGCCAGTAAGGGATGGCACGCTCAAGGTGGTGCGGGTCAGCAGCAGGAACCAGCAGATTCCCGCCAACGCCCCCGGCAAAGCGGCGATGATGATGAAGGGATCGAGCCACGACTGGAAGTTGATGACAATCAGTAGATAGACGAGCAGGATGGCCCCGACCAGGCCCAGTCCTAACCCGAGGAACGAGGAGCGCATGGTAACCACCTGCCCGCGAACCACGATGTGGGTACCGCGTGGCAGGTGGCCATCGAAGGTCTTCAGCACTCGGTCGGTGTCCACAGCGACGGCACCCAGGTCACGATCCTGCGTGCTGGCGTAAACGTCGATGACCGGTTGCACGTTGTAGTGGTTCACCGTGGCGGGCCGGGCAACGGGATACAACTGCACCAGGTTACTCAACAACTCCGTGCCCTGCTGCGACGTCACCGGGATGGTCATCAAGTCCTGCATGCTGGTCATACGGTATTGCGGCGATTGCACCGCCACTTGGTAAGTAACGTCGTTGCGGGGGTTGAGCCAGAAGTTGGGCGACGTCTGGAAGCTGCCGCTCAGCGAAACTAGCAGGCTCTGAGCCACGTCGCGCGCCGTAAGCCCAACCTGCGTGACCCGTGTGCGTTCAATGTCCATATGCAGTGTGGGCAGGGAAAGCAATTGCTGCACGTGTACGTCAGCGGCGCCAGGAATGTGCCGCATTTTGTTGGCGATCTGCTGCGCAATCAGATAACTGGTTCCCATATCCGTACCCACGACTTGTACATCGATAGGCGCAGGCAGACCGAAATTCAGAATCTGCGAAACGATATCGGCGGGCTGGAAGAAGAACTCGACTCCGGGAAAGCGCTGCGGCAATACCTCGCGCAGATGCCGTACGTACCCTGCCGTGGGGTGATGATGTTCGGGGTCGAGAGCGATCAGGATCTCCGCATCGCTGGTGCCAATGGTTCCGTTCGAACTGTAGGACTGGTTGATGCCGGAGTTGGGCAGACCGATGTTGTCGAGAATTGTCTGGAGTTCATTCTTGGGAATCTCCTGCCGCAGGACGGCTTCGATCTCGTCGCAGAGCCGCGCTGTCTCTTCCACGCGCAGGCCGGGACGCCCGCGTACGTGCAGGCGCAGCTGGCCGGCATCCACTTGGGGGAAGAAGTCCTGTCCCAGGAACGTGAACAGCCCGAGCGAGAGCAGGCAAAAAGCCAGGAAGCAAACCACGAACACCCCGCGATACTCCAGCGTGGTTTCGAGCAACTGCTCGTAGCCCCGGCGGAAGTCTTCAAACTTG
>PMHI01000368.1 GCA_003156615.1 Acidobacteriaceae bacterium
GTTCCCGCTAAACAATTACCAATTCTTTTGTTTCCTTGTTTACTACTTTGGTGTTTGTTACGAAATTCGAACAAAAGCGGTCCAACCGAAATCTGTGATATAAAGTGCCCTTCCCCTGCTTTCCGCGAAGGCCGACGATGCGTGTACTTGAGACTAAGCGCCTTGTATTGCGTGAATTCCACCAAGGCGACCTTAAAGACTTAGTTACTTGGGGAGAAGTTCAGGCGCAACAATTTCTCAACTTCTGCTTCCGGGAGTACTTCATATGGGAGATGGGGCCCTGGGGAATGCTGCTAAAGAGGACCGGTGGCATGGTCGGTCACTGTGGTTTCTGTCATATCAACTTGAATACTAGGACTGGAGAGGTGAACTACTTTGTCGCTCCGCAGTATCGTGGAAACGGGCTGGCATCTGAGGCCCTGGACGCGGTCCTAGAGTTCGGCTTTGGGGATATTGGGCTAGCTCGGATACAGGCCCGGTGCACCCCGGACAACACAAGTTCGGAGCGGGTGATGCAAAAAGCGGGAATGACCTTCGAACGAATGATACCGTCCCATGAGGCTTCGAAGGACGGATCCTGCAGGGACAAGCTGTACGCAGTCATCAGAAGCCATTTCAAGCCGCGGCCTTTGGAATAGATCGTTCCCCGGTTTTCTGCGGCTGCAACCTTGAAACGCGGACACCTACATCCAGGCGCTGCACGAAGGCGGCCAGGCGGGGACAGGAGAAAGAGGGCAGCGCTCGTCCCCACTCTGAGGGAGAAGAGGCGCTGTGTCTAACCTTTGTCTACCCCCACCCTTTTCAGCGATTTTGGACTTATTCATCAACTACACCGCTTGAGACAGCGTATGTACCTACGATCATCCCGCCTCTTACGTTGCTCGGCCACTGGAGGGTGTGATCTCCTGTTCCATCTTGGCAGATGATGAAGTTGAGAAGCTGTCCTGACGCTGCGCCCGAAAGCGTTGAGTTCGCTACCCGACTCGCTAGGGTTATTTTGAATGTGCTCGCTTTGTTGGCGTCGAACGCGGGTGCAGCCGAGGAACTCACTTTAGCCAGCGTCAGGTGCTGGCCGTCCACCATGTCTGCATTCAGATTGGCGACAAGCGTGGTACTAGTCACGCCAGAGAGGCGACTGGTGTCCACACCGCCCGGAAACGTCCCCTTGCCCTTCTCGTCGACGTGGGCGACTCTACCGATAAGGGTGCGCTCATCAGTCGTTTCCAAGGGGACGAGCGAGTGGCCATTGTCGAACCTCAGATTGCCGTCCGCACTGACGGACATCTGCCAACGCGGTTTCCCATCTTGGTCCAGAAAACGGAGAGACAGAATTGGATTGACGGTCGTCCCCGCGCGCAGATCAAGAAACATCGAGTGATCACCATGGTTTTGAAAGACGAAATCATCGCCATCGAAGACCAAGCCGCCAGGACTCGTCCGGACACCCCCATGACCCACTTCGTATCGTCAATCAGACGCTCGTGGCTTGGGCGCGACGCAAGTTCAAGCGCTTTCAACGTCACACGATCCCTGCCAGTCAGTTCCTTCAATGGTTGGCTGTGCAGTGCCGGGATCTGTTCTTTCACTGGCACATCGGTATGAGCGGCTTGTTGGCCTGATGGGAGCCGAGTGAGACGAGAGTTTCACGCTCGGTTCTACGAGAGGCTGGTGGTGCAATTCCATCGGCCTACTCAACCAGGAAGCGCGCCGCTGGCCGCAAACTCCTCTGGCCGAACTGGAATTGGGGCGTTCTGGAGGCGAGCTATAGGTTGCGAATTCTGGGTGAGTCTTATAAGTTCGTGTTGACGGACGGGCATTCGAGGCCCACGTTCTTGCCTATCCACCAAGTTGAAGATCACAGACGCGATGTTTCGGCGAATCGTCGAGGGTGTACAACAATGATGTTGACATTGTGCTCTAGAAAATGGCGATGCAGCTGTTTCCGGGGAGGTAAGTCGTGAAACATGACACCCAATCCAGTTCCTCACGAAGAAGGAAGTATGCTGGCATATGGGAGGACATGCGCTCCGGCAAATTGCGCGAGGTGATCGTCACTGCCGAGAAGGAAGGACTGTTCCGTGGCAAACGCACCGAGATGGTTCGGGGAAGAATGCCGGAAGCTCTCGTGACAAGGGCAAGAAAGCGCACCGGAATCGAGTCTGACACTTACCTAATCGAGGTGGCACTGGCCAGTATTGCGGTTGCCGACGACTATGCGGACTGGCTGCTTTCCCAGCGCGGCACGGTCGGTAGCGAGCCTGACCTTGAGTTCTGAATTTCGAGGCACTCTCTGCAGCTCAAGCGAGAAAAGCATCGAACGCAGCCCAGATTGCGGGCCGAATCGGATCTGGACGATGTCAAAGGCAAAATCGAGAGGCAAACACATCGCGATCGACTGCGGTCGTCGTAGGTCGCTGCACTTGGGAGACACCGGGCTTTGACATGATGCAGGCGGAGTTCGACGAACACATTGGCATTGGTCAGAAGTAGTTTTCTACGTGGACCGCGGCAAGGTGGAGATTTGAGCGGAGATCCTGCTTCGGATCAGTCGAGAGTTGGGAAGAGTGTTGAATGGCCGCTCAAGGGGAAGGGTAAGCGTCGCTAACCTTTGCGTGAAGGTGTCTCTACGTTTTACGTGAGCTGTCAGTTGCGAATCCTGTATCAGTCTTATAAGGTTGTTTTGACAGACTGGCATTTGAGGCCTACGTTCTTGCCTATCTATCCAGTTGAAGATCACAAACGCAATGCTTCAACAGAACGCGATCGGAATGCTGCAGTAAGATTGATATTTGCCACACGGAAATAGCACTTGAGCTGTTTCTTGGGAGGTGGTCGTGAAGCGTAGCGCCAGTTCCTCACGAACAAGGAGAGGTGCAGGCATGGTAGAGAGGATTCCCATGCGCTTCAGCAAGTTGCGGGACGTGATGGTCATCGCGGAGAAGAAAGGACTACTGCGTGGCAAACGCACCCAGGTGATTCGGGGAGGAATGCCGGAAGCGCTCGTGAAAAGGGCAAAAAAGCGTACCGGAATCGTCTCTGACACAGAACTGATCGAGGTGGCTCTGGCCAACATTGCGGTTGCCGACGACTACACTGACTGGCTGCTTTCGCGGTGCAGGTAGAGACTGATCTTGACTTCTGAATTTCAAGGCATCCTCGGGCGGCTCAAACCCGAAAAACACCGGACGCAGCTCAGACCGCGGGCGGAATCGGAGCTGGAGTTCCTTGGAACAACCAGTCACCGACCCGCCAAGCTGCTCTACGATACAACGGTCTACATTGATATTCTGCAAGGCCGTTTTCCGCAACAGGGCGAAGCGATGCTGCGGGCGACCGAGGCTTGGCATTCGCCAGTCACGGAAGCTGAACTGGCGTCGAGCTTCGCACTGCTGGATCCCGCCCTACCACAGACGGCCGCGATGATCGAGCAAATTGCCGCAGTGATCGACCGGCGGTCCAGCTACCGCACGATCACTCCCGATCCCGAGGTCTGGCGGGAAGCCGGAGTACTTTCCGGCACGCTCGCCCGAACCCAGGGATACGGAACGGAGCAGCGGCGGTGCGTGTTGAACGACGCTCTGCTATTCGCCTCCGCTCGAAAATATGGATGTGCGGTGTTGTCCCGCGACGTTCGGGACTTTGACTTGCTCCAGCAACTCGATCCCTCGGGGAGAGTTGTTTTTTATAAGATTGGCGCTCCGTGAGCACCGGTGGTTCGATCGACTCCAACCCAGTTTTATGAAACTCTTCTGGGAAACGTTGCTGCTCTGATCGGCATTGCGGCATTGCCGACCAATTCTAGCGCTTCTCCAGGCATGGCAGACTTGCTATTGCGCGGCAGCAGAGAATCAATCTCGCCTGAGCCCGTTCGAGAGCACAGCCTTCGGTCGTCCTGCGCCTGTTTCTGAAATTTTAGTTCATATCCAGAGAATTCCTCGTAACAGGAGTTACCCTACGTTGTAGCACACGGTGCAACTCATTCCGCAGGCAGGTCAGGATGATGAGAGAATTGTCGTTGCGCAGGCTGGCTAGCTGAGCTGGGTTCCGTGCAAGCGCGGATATGGACAGCGGGGAATCCCTAAATCCAACGCGCGTGCTAGCGCGTGGTTAGGGCTTCAAGAATGGTAGGTAGGGCTGGCGGTTTAGAGTTTCGCGCTGACGTAAGAGTTGATCTCACAATTCAAGCAAACTTCTTCAAAAGCAGGTGCTGTCCACTGCATTTTCTTCCTCCCAATCGCTTGAGGCTCTCTGCCTCGAGCGTTCCGTGATTTTAACTCAGCACTATCCCCAAATCAAGAGCTTAGCTTGGGTTACCCTTTCAGATGGTTTGACACCGAGCCCGACCCAAAAAATCCCGCTATAAACCGCCTGCCGGAAGCTCGATCTGAAGCCAAAGAATAAAGAGAAGGTCGATGCTTCCAATTTCTTGCCCACTGACAAGCCTTCTACGCCACAGGTCGTTGCTTCCATCGACAAATCGCCTAGTTTCCCACATGGGGAACCATTGCGGCCACTGTCTAATCGCGCTATCCCTAATTTACCTTGAGTCTTCCCTAAATCAAGATTGGCGGGAAAGGCAATCATGTTTCGCAAGACGGTTTATGGCACGACCTTCCAGGACGTTAATTTTGTTCCTCTTCAATCGGCCACGTTTTGTGTCCAGTGCGAACTAATCAGCACCAACAGCCGTCCCCATTGCCTGGCTTGTGGCAATCCTTCGCTGCTCAGCCTTTCTCGAGTTCTGGGCGGAACCCTTCGCCACCAGCAGACGGCGCATCTCATCACCGATTCTGAACTCGATAGTCTTGTCCGCGACTTGCTGCGCACGGTCCCCGATCCTAAGGTTCTGGACGTTGCTGACCATCACACTCGCATCCAGACGACAGCTCTTCGCAGCCAGCTTCGCGTCGCCAATGCGGCCCATCCTGTTTCCGGTTTTCGTATCGCTCATCCTGGACAAGAGGTCGACATTCACGCTGCCGAACTGGATCTCGAGCCCGCGATCAGCGCCATTACCGAGCGCGCCCAGCATCTCACCGGCGCTACCGGCGCCGCCATTGCCCTGCGCGCCGGCGACGAGATCGTCTGTCGCGCCCGCGCCGGCCGAACCGCACCCGACTTGGGGGTCCGCCTGCAGACTGATGCCGGCATCTCCGCCGAAGCTGTGCGCACCGGCGAAGTCATGCTATGCCACGACGCCGAGCGCAACCCGCGCGTGGACCTGGCGAGTTGCCGCCGTCTGGGGGTCCGATCCATCCTGGTCTCTCCGCTGCGTTACTATCGGCGGACTCTGGGTGTGTTCGAAGTGCTGTCGTCGTCGCCGAGTGCCTTCGACGAACGCGACGTAGCCACCATGCAACTGCTTTCGAGCATGATGGTCGCCGCCATCTCCCGCATTTCCACCCTGCGCCAGGCAAGGCTCTCCCAGCTAGCCGGCTAGATAAAGCAGGGCTGCGTGGTCGAGCCAGCGATTGTCTAATAGGCCCAGTAGGGTCCGGTCCCGCCGGGCGTACTCGCACCCGCAATCGCGACGAACACGTTCTGGCCGAAAAAGAAGGGAAGTCCCCAATCAAAGTAGTACGGCGCCGAAGTCGCGGAAGGGCCGCCAAGATTGTCGAGCGCAAAATTGCTTGAGTTCCCAAACAACGTTGCAGCATTGGCGATGCTGAAATTGAAGACGCCGCTGGCCCCGTTATTTCCTAGATTGGTAACCGAAAAATTCTGACTGCTGCAATAAAATCCCTCCTCATCTGAGTTATTTGGGCAGTTCGTCAATCCCGTGAGGCTGCTGTCAAGGATGAAGTAAGCATCGGAACCGCTGTCAATGAAACTGTCGGGATAAGACTGACCATTGTATGAGGTTGTGAAGTTTAAGTAGTCGTCCGTGGTATAAACCNNTGGCAAATAACGCAACCGGGTTGGTAACTTGCTGACTCAACGCTTGATCGATCGGCTGGCAGGTTGAGGATGCGCACTCATAATACTGGTCATAGCTTGCAGGACACGGGTTGCCGCAATCTTGCGCCAGCAGACCGACTCCGAGAATGCCATTCGCGTACAAAGTGTCAAGCGTGTCAGCGGACGGAAATCCGGAACTCGTGCAGCCGCTGGGAGCTGTAACGGCGTCGCTGAGCACTTGGATGGGCACGGAACTGGCCGTCTCGCCCGCCATCTTCACGTCAGCCGTTTGCACCGGACCCCAGGTATAAGAGTCCACAAAGGTAAGACATTCAGACACCGGATTGCCATCGGAGGCGTTCTGCTGCGGCAGCCCAACGGTTAGCGCGGAAGACAAGATTCTCAGGCCCCAAGAGCCGGTGTCGACCAACACATTGTCAATCGTTTGACAATTCGACGTTCCCGGAACGCACAGCGTAACGCTGGCAAAGGCTGCGTCGGGGTAGTCGTCAAGCGGGCCGCCGCTTACCGAAATCGTCGCGACATTCGTTGCAGACGGTTGAATCGTATTGGGCGGGCTGCTGCTACTGCTGCTGCTTCCACCGCACCCGACTAAGAACGCGCAGGTTGGACAAACGATTAGAGAGATGATGAGGATCCTCCTAATGTCTCTCATTGGATATCCTCCGCACGGACGCCTGACGGCAGCATCTCCGGGACATAGGCTCTGCCCACGAACGCCCGGACGTGTCCACCGATTCGTACCACCAAGCCCGCCTGATCGATCATGACCGGCCGGCGTGCCACACGCCCGCCGCCCTGTGACTGTACGGCTGTGTGATACTGCTCGAAGTAGCCGCCAAACAGTTGCCGCAAGTCGGGCAGCCATGGCCCTCGCCAGGCAACGCCAAATACCTTCCCTTCTTGCGAGACGTATTCCCTCACCACTGTGCCTGTGCCGGCTCGAATCTCATGCACCGTATAGGACTCCGCCGCCTTGGTCGTTCGGGTTCCTTGCATCTGGAGTTGGTCTGCCTGGATCGAGGCGCTGTCTCCACCCAAAGACGCCCACGCGGGGAAAGCACCGGCGAGGATCATGAGTGCCGCAGTCGCGACCCCCAGCCTAGACTTCATGAAACCAGCTCGCCGCTGAGACATGGATCCCCCTCTAAAGTTGCGCTTAGCCTAAAGGTTAGATTAAGTTGGCATCGGGTAGGGTTGCCAGGGATTCCGGCGTTGGTTCATGCTTCTTTCTGCTTACTTTTCCGTCATTTCGAGTTAAAATGTGAAACTAGGCTTCAAGCGCGGTTTTTCTCATGTCGGCCACCGTTCAGGTTTCTCGCCCAGCTTCCCTCAATCGCCGTCGGCGCGTTCGCCAGAAAGTGCACGTGCCCGCCTATGCGAGTTTCGGCGGCGCCTCGCAGAACGAGATGCTCGATCTCTGCGAGATCCTCGATATCAGTGAGGTCGGCGTGGCGGTGCAGAGCGCATCGCCAATGGAAATCGAGCAGCAGGTGGAGTTGTGCCTGGATCTTGCGGAAGCCCACGGACAGATTTCTGCCATCGCACGGGTGGTTTGGTCCGACTCAGCCGGGCGTGTCGGGCTCGGTCTTGCGCCTCTGCCGGATTCGGCTCTGCACCGCTTGCGCGAGTGGCTATTTCTCAATGCGATGGCTGGGGCTGCCAATGCCGGACCTTCTGCTATTGAGCTCCCGTTGACCACTGCTATTACGGTCCCGTTGCCCACGCCAGAGCCTCCCGTATTCCGGCCGAGCACTACGGCCACGCTCACCGCCGCCTCTGAGGTGCAGTGGGAATGTGAATCTCTTGGGTCCGACATCGAAGCCGTTCTGGCGCTGGTGGCTTCCCGGTCTCAGTCTCTGCTTCGGGCTTCGGGCGCGGCGATCGCCCTTGCGGGAAACGATGCTGGCACCATGATCTGCCGGGCCAGCGCCGGGGAGAGCGCTCCGCCCGTGGGATCAACCCTGCAAGTGGGTTCCGGTTTTTCCGGCGAATGCGTGCGCACGGGAAGCACGTTACGCTGCGACGACACCGAGACCGACGAACGCGTGGATCGCCAAAGTTGCCGCGCTCTCGGCATTCGGTCCATGCTGGCTGTTCCGCTACGTTTGGATCAAAGAGTGATTGGGCTGCTGGAAGTGTTTTCCGCCCAACCCGGATCGTTTGATGAGAATGACAGCGCCGTGCTCGAGCGTTTCGCTGAGACCATTCTGGCCGCAATCAATCGCGCCGCGGGGGCACACGATATCTCCGATCCGCCTCCTCCTTCTCCAACCCCTTTTGCCACCCCGCCCGGCAGCGTTCTTTTTGCTCAGGGGACCGAAGAAAGGACGGAAAAGAAAGAGGCTTCCGGTAAAGACGAAGAAAATAAAGTCGGTGGTATTCGCCTGCCTCGCTTTCACCTTTACCTGTTTCTCTGTGTTGCCGGCACCGTCTTCCTTGTGCTCGGCTTCATCCTCGCTCCCTTGATTCAGCCTTGGGTCAAGGAAAAGATCCAGGCACGACGGCGCAATGCCGAACAAACGGTTCTGGCGTCGTCGAGGCCACCCGCGGATGCTGCGAAATCAACTCCCGCGGCCCCCTCAGTCGATTCTGCCAACCTCGAACAACTCCGGGAGCTAGCGGGAGGAGGCAACCCCGCCGCCGAAAATGCACTGGGCCTTCTCTACGCCCAAGGCGATGAAAAACAGGCAATCAAGCCAGACGACAATGAAGCGGCCGCTTGGTTTACCAAAGCGGCCGAGCATGGCAATGTGTCTGCCCAGTACAAGTTGGGCCTGCTCTATTGGGGTGGGCATCATGGTCTGCCTAAGGATACAAACAAAGCATACTTCTGGACGGTGCTGGCTCGCGCCGGTGGCCAGGAAGACAGCAAGGATCTCGCCAAAGTCCTTGTCAACGGAATGACTCGTGCCCAGGCCGCAGCCATCGAACAGCAAGCGGAGATGTGGTACCAACAGCATCAGCCGCCCGCCAAGCCAAGTCCCGGCCGCTAGCAAACGTCGATTGCCTTATCATCCTGATACTCGTCATTCGGATTACTTTGTCATCCTTGCGTCGCTCACGCAAGAACTCGTCTGCCATCTCACGTCAGTTGCCGTTCCGGACTCACCCGTCCCTCATCCAGCCCGAAGCTAGAAGCCCAGAAGTCCGACGTCCTGCCGACTTCGCGGCGTTAGAATAGAGGTAGAGGTCGTTCGTGCCCACCCTGCGCAGTGTTCTCGACGAGCGAGTTCGCGAGGCCGATTCCGGTCTGTACCAAAAGCTCGAAAATGACCGCGTACGCTGCTTCGCTTGCGGACATTGCTGCCCCATCCCCGAAGGCCAGCCCGGCGTCTGCAAAGTCCGCTACAACCGCGGCGGGACGCTGTTTGTCCCCTGGGGATACACCGCCGGAAGCCAGTGCGACCCGGTCGAGAAAAAGCCATTCTTTCACGCCTATCCCGGCGCTCTCGCCTACAGTTTCGGCATGTTGGGTTGCGATCTGCACTGCGCCTATTGTCAGAACTGGGTTACGTCGCAGGCCCTGCGCGATCCCAGCGCCGTCTCGCCTCCGCTCGAAGCCTCACCCGAACTTCTTGTGCGCGACGCCATCGCTCAGGGGGCAAAGATTCTGGTCAGCACCTACAACGAGCCTCTCATCACCAGCGAATGGGCGGTCGCCGTTTTCAAGGAAGCCAAAGCCGCCGGGCTTATCACCGGCTTCGTCTCGAACGGCAACGGCACTCCTCAAGTTCTCGAATACTTGCGCCCCTGGCTCGATCTGTANNATCCTAGAGAGCATCCGCCGCATCCACGACATGGGCCTCTGGCTTGAGATCGTCACGCTTCTCATCCCCGGCTTCAACGACTCCGCCGACGAACTGCGCCGCCTCACCGAATTCCTTGCCGGCATCTCGCCCGACATTCCGTGGCATGTCACCGCCTTTCACGGCGACTACAAAATGACCGATCCCCGCGACACGTGCCCGGAAGACCTGCAGCAAGCCGCCGAAATCGGCCGCCAGTCGGGTCTTCGCTACATCTATGCGGGCAATCTGCCCGGCATGGTCGGCCCTGGGGAAAACACGCGCTGTCCGCAGTGCCATGAGACTTTGATCGAGCGCTACGGCTACCTGATCAAAAACTACCGCCTCACCCCGGATGGCCACTGTCCCCAATGTGCCACCGCAATTCCCGGTCGCTGGTCCACCCGCTTCGCAGGCCAGATCGCCTCCCATCCTTTCTTGCCGCGCAAGAGATCGCTTTTGTTTACAATCCGGTAGGAATGGAGCAAGCGTTGTTTGCGCAGCCAACGATCCGGGCGAGCGGCGCGAAGCGTCGCGTTCTTTCAGACGCCAATCATCGCGCGTCCGGCTTGCTTCCTTAATGGACTTCCCGTTCGTTCATGCGAAAACTATCCATCCTCGTTGTGTGGGTTCTAAGCTCATTCCCGCTCTCGTCCTGCTCTCCCCGCGACTTTCTCACTCGCCGCCTCGCCGCCGATTTGATCATGAGTTCCAACACCTTCCGCGCCTCACAGCAGTTTGAACTGCGCACCGGCGTTGTCTCCAACAAGGACTACCGCTCGCCTGACTATCTTGTCCTGCAGCATCGCGGCTGGATTTCCGCCACCAACGCCCCCTGCCCTCCGGCTCTGGCCCCGCCTTGCTGGGATGTCATGCTCACCCCCTCAGGCGTGGATACGTTTCAAAGTCTCATCGGCCCCGGCGATGGCGAAAAGCAATCCTTCAGCATTCCCGCCGCGCAACGCGAGCTGGTGGCTATCACCGGCATCGCCAAGCAGAGCAACGTGGCCGACGTCGAATTTACCTGGCGATGGACTCCCTTAAACGAGGTCGGAGCGGTGCTCTATCCCAGCAGCATCCACTACCAGTCCACCGCATTCTTTCGCAACTATGACGACGGCTGGCGCCTCGTGCAGGGCACCCCCCATCTCGGCCAGCCTCTCGACGAAGGCCTCAAGAAGGCCGAACCTGCACTGTGAGGACACAAGATCGATCCGAAGGAGAACCCGACGGACAATCGGCCGAATGTTTCGCCGAAGGGAGACGGAGTGTGGGCTCGCTACCAGGTACTATTTCGCGGCGCTCGCGACTTTAACGCTGCGTGAGTTGGCAGCGTAGCGAGCGATGCCTTTGTACAGAGCTTCGGCGATCTGCTCGCGGTATTCGTCGCTGCGCAGCTTCTGCTCGTCGGTGGGGCTGCTCACGAACGAAACTTCCGCCAGAATTCCCGGCATCGCCGTTTCCGTAAGCACCACGTAAGAAGCCGCCTTCACGCCCCGGTCGCGCAGTCCGGGATTTTGCGCTGACAAGGTTCCGTACAGCGAGCGCTGCACGCTAGCCGCCAGCCGCCGTGACTGCTCAATCTTGTCGTGCAGTTCTGCTGACGAGAGCACCGCTGCGGTNNAATTCGTGTAGTAAGTTTCCACACCCCGCGCCGAAGGCAGATCGCTGTAGTTCGCGTGGACCGAGATAAACAGATCCGCCTGCGACTGATTGGCCATCCCAGCCCGTTCGTCGAGCGGGATGTAGTTGTCGTCGTTCCGCGTCAGAATCACGTCCGCGCCCAGGCGGCTTTCGAGCAGCTTGCCCAGTCTCTGGGCAATCTCGAGCACCACATCTTTTTCCAGCAATCCTTGCCGGCCGACCGTTCCCAGATCCCAGCCTCCGTGACCCGCATCCACCACGATGCGCATCTTCGGCATCCGCCCCCGCAGTTGCAAATCTTCGCGCGTGGGCGGAGGAACCACAATGGCCAGCTTTTCCCGTGCCGGGTTCGCGGCTCCCGGGAAAAGATTTACCTGAGCCTTAGGGTCCGCGCCCGGTCTCCGCACCTGCACCACCAGACGGTAGGGATTTGGTTCCAGGCTGACGGAAAAGTTCGGTTTGTCTTTGGTCTCCAGCATTACACGCGTCAGACCCGAGACCGGCTGCGACACTCGAACCCGCGCCAGCAGCGCATCGCCCACATCGATGGCTTTCCCTTCAATTTCGGGAGCGAGCGAGGTATCGTGCACATCAAAATAAATGCGATCGGGAGAGGCCAGGCGATGCGCCTCATACTGCACCTGATCTTCCAGGTCGAGCACAACTGTGCTGGAATCGGCAGAAGACCAATGCCGGATCCCGGTGATGCGGGGCAGCTTCGACGGCGCCTGCGATGGGAGGCTTGCGCTCGCGGATTCAGGCGCTGCACTCGTTTGTGCATCCAGGGTGGTGCTCGATGAGTTGACTGAACCTGAATTGACCGAAGATGAGCCGACCGAAGAGGAAGATGTTGCGGCTGAAGGCACCGGCTTGGTCACGCCTGCGGGCTTCGTGATCTTCTGCTCAGTCTGCACCAATATCGTGCGGAGTTGCGCATTTTTCAGCTTCCACCACAGCCCCCCCGCCAGGAGCACACAGACCACGACCAGCACCAAATCCAGCACGAACCCCGGACGGTGACCCGTTCGTACGGCGATGGGGGAAATCGGGTCTTCGCTGTGCTCTGGCTCGGTTCTCAACTCCGTTTCCGGCACAGGCAATAGCGCTGGTTCAACGACTACCGAAGCAACGACTACCGGAGCAACGACTACCGGAGCAACGACCGCCGCTTCGTCCTCCGCTGACGCCGCTTCGACCGCATCCTCAACCGGCGGCGCGGGCACAACCACTACCGCACCGACTCTCAGCGAGGGAGGTTTAACGGGCGGAGGCGCTTGCGGCGTCGGCGGCGGCGGGGCTAATTCGGCTTCCGCCACTCGCGCCGATTCCGCGAAGCGCTCTTCGTCCTCCGGTTTGAGGGCGCCGACAATCAACTCCGCCAGCAATCCGAGGCTGCTCACGTCGCTGTCGTTGAATCCGAAGGGTTCCACCGAGAACACTTCCAGCAGTCCGATGACGCGCCGCCGTCCGCACAGCGGCACCGCCACTACGGACCGCGCCCCCAGTCGCCGGCACGCGTACAGGTTGACGCGATCGTCTGTCTCCGTATCGTCGCAGCGGATAATCTGCGCCGTGCGGAAACATGCTCCCGAGAAAGCGGAGTCCCGCTGGATACGCTGACCCACGTCCGGCTTGATCGCGCCCGCCGAGGCCCGCAAAACAATCTCGTTGTTCTCCGCTAGAGCGATTCCCAATCCATCGGCGCCGGTGATGGCAATGGCTCGCTCCGCCACTAACTGCAGCACTTCGTCCAGAACGAATTGCTCTCCCGCGTCGAACTCACCCGCGCCATTGATCGTGTCAAATCCATGGAACGTTGTGGCCAGGGCCCGCCGTTGCCGCACCTGCTGGTGCAAGGCCGAGAACGCCAGAAGCGCCTGCAGGGCATCGCGTCCAGACGGCCGCAACTGTCGCGTTTGATGAGAAGCGCTCTTAGGGAAAGTGTTTTGCACTGGCGCAGACGCGCTCCGCTCCCGCTGCCACGCCGGCAACCGCCCATCGGCGAGGCCGCTACCTTCAACGGTCGGTTCTATCGGAGTTGGTTGCGTCACAATTGTCGGCGAGTTGCCTTCATCGTCGACAGTGTGGCGATCCAGCCAAGCCATTGTCAATTACCTACTTTGGGCAGTCGTTCGATCTGCCCATCTCGTCCGTTGCACAACGGCTTGCCATCCGGTTCCAGGTGAGCTTTCTCTTAAGTTAGCCCGGTTTTATCCTGGTTGCAATTGGGGGAACCTGCTCCATTGGGCATGATCTTTGGTAAGACCTGTCGCTATGCTTCCCATTTCCGGACAAAGCGGCGGTGGATCGCGACCCTTTTCGTCGAGAGGCGTACAATCCTGGCGCTTCAGAAATCTTGTTTCATGTCCCGCACCGTCAAATGATGGGGCTTTTTATCGGCGCCTGGTCTGGCCTGCCGATCGAGGCAGCGTGTGTCTGGATTGCCGTTCCCTTTTCACGGTGGTCGTCTTTGAAGTGGTGAAGGTCTTGCTGGCGTTGGAACGATCGGTACGCGAAACCCTGCTGGGTGCGAAGCGAGCTCCCTGATCGTCGACTTGAGCCGCCTGCTCTTCCCCGAACCAAGCGAGTTACTGCCAGCCCGCCTCCACCGGAAACTAGAATCGAACCGAACAGGCCCTGTCCGAACCATTCCTGGCGGAGAGTATGCAGGCACCACCCTTGCCCGAGCGGCAAGCACGCACCCACTACCGGCATCAGCAGCGCACGTTGACCTACGTCACTCTGGACGATGCCAACGGCGGAATCATCCGCAACCTCAATCGCGAGGGTGTGGCCGTGCAGGCCGTCGCTGCCCTGCGCCCGCAACAGCGCGTTCGCCTCCGCTTTGAGTTGAGATTCCCTCGCCTGCGAGTGGAAACTGCTGGTGAGGTCTGTTGGGCCGATCGCTCGGGACAATGCGGCATTCGCTTCGTGGACTTGCCCAAACGTACCCGTCATCAGATCGACGAGTGGATATTTTCGAACCTTCTGAANNGGAGGAAAGCGACGGGCTGACTGTGTCCGCTGCGCCCCGTCCGGCGATCCGGCTGGAGCCAGGCGTTACCGGGCAGGACGAGGCACCCCTCGCCTACCA
The DNA here is from genome assembly GCA_003156615.1 of Acidobacteriaceae bacterium. Next base: position 14,446 of record PMHI01000368.1, read on the forward strand.
GAATGGCGAAGCAGATCTTGCGGGTCCCGCCAGCGAATCCCAGGCCTCTGAACTTCCCGGCTTCGAACCCGATCAGCCGCTGATGATCTGGCTTTCCCAGCCGCTCTCGGGGCGCACCGTCGCGTGGTTGGTGGATAGTCTTGTTGTGCTTGTGGCCCTGCTCCTGTTCGCTCTGATTTTTATCTCCATCGCGCACGAACTTCCGCCCTGGCCACTCACTCTCGGAACCACCTCGGCGGCCGCGGTTTTCGTCGCCGCTGCCTACTGGGCCATATTTGCTGTCTTTCGGGGACCAAGTCTGGGCGTTTGCCTGGCGCAAACAGCATCCAGCCTGGAAGAAAATGAAGAGGAGGCCGTTCGCATCCGCTAGAACCGCCTCGACCCTGGAACCGGAGAAACCGGAAAAGAGAAACTGAGAACTGCTAACCCTAGTTCGCAAAATACTGCTGCGCCAGCCAAAGCCGTAACGTGTCTTTCATCTCTGAGGTCATATTCACAAAGCGGACGCCAACATTTCCCTGCTTATCAGACCAAGCCACTTCCACTTCGGCCTTCATCCCGCACTTCGTTCCGGGCAGTTCGAAGGACACCCGCGACGCCTCACTCGTATCGAATCCATCCCCCACGCGCACCTGCAGACCACCCTGGCTTAAATTGATGAGTTGACCTCCCGCCCGCTTCCGATGGCGGCTGGTCAGAGTCACCGGCACTTCCACCCCGGCCCGGTGATAACGCAAGCGTCCATCAAGAATCATGTTGCGCGCGGCAGAGAGCGTGCGCACCGCTTGCTCCACGGAAATCGGTTTATCGAAGGCAAACATCGCGCCGGTTCCCTCCATGTTGTTTCTTCCCTGCGGCCCACCCATGATCACCAGCGGCACGGTAGTCGCGCGCGGAGCTGCGCTTTGCAGTTGATGAAAGAACTGACGCGTGCCATTCAGGTCACAGTCAACAATCAGGGCATCGACTTTCGACTTCGTGAGCCGCGCGAGCGCCTGTTGCGGGTCGCTCTCGACAGCAACATCCATGTGCAAGCCGCCAAGAATGCATTCGAGAACACTGACTTCCTGCCAATCACGCGAAACCACCATCGATGAGAGTGTCATGCCTTCACTCTATCGACAGCGATGATCTCGACGTAGATCACCAACGTAACGAGCTTCAGCCTTTCAGACTTTGGGCTCGAACTTCTTCATGGAAGGCGCCCATCCCGAGTATGAGACCCTGGCGAAACTGAAAGTCCGAAACCTACGGGCGCGAATTCCGATACCAGTCAACCGTCTGCTTCAGGCCATCTTCAAAACTTACCTTGGGTTTGTAGCCCAGATGCTTTTCCGCAGAGGAAATGTCGGCCAGCGAATGCTTGATGTCGCCGCCGCGCTCCGCGCCATGGATGGGGGAACCGGAGTAGGAGGTGAGTGTCTGCAGGAGTTTGAAGGTTTCATTCAGCGTGACTCGCCGCCCCGTCGCCACGTTGAATACCTTGCCCGCCGCCTGCTCGGTGGGAGCTTGGCAGGCCAGCAGGTTCGCCTCTACGGCGTTGTCGATGTAAGTGAAATCACGGCTCTGCTCGCCGTCGCCAAACATCGTGGGCTGCTGCCCGTTGAGCATCTGAGAGATGAACTTTGCCAGCACACCCGAGTAAGGCGACGACGGATCCTGCCGCGGGCCAAAAATATTGAAGTAGCGCAGCGCCACCGTCTCCAGTCCGTAGCAGCGGTAAAACGAGATCATGTAATGCTCGCTGGCCAGTTTGGCCACGGCGTAAGGCGAAATCGGATCCGGTGTCATGCGCTCGTGCTTGGGCAGTGTCGGCGTATCGCCATACGCGGATGACGATGCCGCATAGATTACCCGCTTCACCCTGGCATCGCGCGCCGCAACCAGCACGTTCACTGTGCCATCCACGTTCGCCCGGTTGCTCCCGATCGGATCGAGCACTGACTTCGGCACCGAAGGAATCGCCGCTTGGTGCAGAACATAGTCCACNNCCCCAGGATGTCGGAAAGATTTTCCCGCTTGCCGGTTGAAAAATTGTCTACTCCGCGAACCTGCTCGCCGCGCCGCAACAGCTCTCGCGCCAGAGACGACCCAATAAAGCCGCCAATGCCGGTGATAAGGTAAACCGCCATAGGCTTTATGATAGCAATCGGAAGATTACTTTGGGCAAAGGGGCGCATGGCTGGGGACACCAGAGTAACTGGAGCGCTCGAACCACCTTCCACAGTCGAATTGCGCGAGGAGTCTGTAGTGTTCGACTCTACGGATCGTTTCGAGCCGAATACTTAGCGGTGAGGGGTGCCTGCGCCGAAAAGGGAATGGGCAGTTTCCGCAACGAGAGAAGTTCAAGAAGGGAACGTGGCCGCAGAAAATTCGGCTGCCGACTGCCGGATCTTCGTCCACAGCTCGTTCTGCCCGGCTCCGGTTTTTGCCGAAAAGGGAATCACCCTCGCCGTAGGATACGCTTCGGTCAAGCCTCTCAGCGCGTCGCGCAGTTGATTGTTGGANNTCCACCAGCGCCAGACATAACGACAGCGTGGACCGGTCGTTGAGGTAGGGCTCGATAAACTTGGGCCACTCCTCTGTGGTCTCGCGCGAGAGCTTGGCATAGCCGTAGCCTGGCAGGTCGGCAAAAATGACCTCCGGGCGCGGCTTTCCCGGCCAGCGCACTTCGAAGAAATTAATGCTGCGCGTGCGCCCCGGCGTGGAACTGGTGCGGGCCAGCTTGGCGCCCACCAGAGTGTTAATCACGCTGGACTTGCCCACATTCGACCGGCCGAGAAAAGCGACCTCCGGCAGGCTGGGAGCGGGGAAGTGCGCAGGGTCCGTAGCCGCTGCCAGAAATCGCGCGATAACCCTCATGCTCCAGTGTGCAATGTGGCAGCAGGGGTTGGCAAGCCGGCAAGCGGGCAGCTGCGACTCAACCCTTACGAAACTGCTTGCTCAGGGTGAGCGCCTGGTGTTGGTAGGACGACCCTATATTCGTCCCATAGATCTTGTCCGGCCTGCACAACAGAGGCATATAGTTCAGCCGGCCCACAAGTTGCCCGTGTTCCATCAGAAACGGAACCTCATGGGCTCGAACCTCAAGCACGGCCCGGGTTCCCTTGATATCGCTGAAACCATACCCAAAGCCAGGATCGAAGAACCCGGCGTAATGAATCCGGAACTCACCATCGGACGGATCAAAGGGCACCATTTCCGCCGCGTACTCCGGGGGAACGCTCACTCTCTCTCGGGATGCAAGAATATAAAAGTCCCCCGGCTCGAGAATCAGATTCTTGTGGGCGTTCTGATGACGAACTTCCCAGAACTCCTCCGTGGGATAAAAATCTATCTTGTCCAGTTCGATGGCCGGAGCATAACGCTTCGCCTTGTAAGCGATAATCTCGCCCGCCTCGGCTCCCTCCAGATTCACAGTAATTCTTAACCCCCGCTCGATTCGGGCTTTGCCGGGGCTGTCCTCGTCCATATAAACAAGCGGTTCTTCCCGATCCAATCCTTTGATCGCATGGTCGCTCGAACGCGCGCTGCCGTGTACAAACCGCAACTGACTCAACCTCATGCCCGCTCGAATCGCAACCGTAAACGTCCGAGAAACAACTTCGGCGTAGAGTTTACCCTTGTACCCCGGCGGCACGTGGTCGAACTCGGTGCCGTAATCCGTGATCAAGCGCGTGAAAATGTCCAAGCGTCCGGTGGTACTCTTCGGATTGGCCTTCCCGGAAACGTTTTCCGGTAAGTTCAACTCTTCGAGCAGCGGAATGATGTAAACGCAATCTTTTTCGAGAACAGAGGCACCCGTGAGATCGACTCGCGCCATCCGCAGGTCTTTGATTTTGGCTTCAACCGTGCTATGGGGGCCCGCCAGAAAGCTCGCGCGCACGCGATGTGCCATGTCGCCCAGCCGTAGGTCCAAACTTGCAGGTTGGATGTGATCGGGGTTTATCGCCGGCGTGGCGATGACGTTTCCTCGGGCAATCAGGTTGCTGATCTCCTGAGAAGGCAGTATTCCCGTTGTCCGGGCCCGCGCCTCTTCGGCTGGCAGCTCCGGCCCGTTGTCAAAAGTGATCTGACCTTGGTTGGAGGTGGACATCTTAACTGGCGAACGGGTACTGGCAACTGGCAACTGTTTTCCTACTGATGTGCCGCCGGGCTATCCCCGGTGCTCGAGGTCAGAGGCGCGATCGGCTGCGTGGTTACATCTTCACCGAGCGTCGGCAGAGCAGATTCCAGCGCAATCTGCAAGACCTGATCCATCGTATCCACGAAGTGCAGCTTCATGGCGTTGCGCAGGTTTTCGGGAACCTCGGCCAAATCTTTTTCGTTGTCCCGGGGCAGGATAACCTCGAAGAGGCCGGCGCGATGCGCAGCCAGCAGTTTCTCCTTGAGCCCGCCGATGGGCAGCACTTTGCCGCGCAGCGTAATTTCACCGGTCATGGCGAGATCGCGACGCACCGGAATTTTGCTGAGCGCGCTGGCGATGGCGGTGGCAATGGTAATGCCAGCCGACGGCCCGTCTTTCGGGATCGCGCCTTCCGGCACGTGCACGTGCAGATCGAGCGTGCGGTAGAAATCGCGATTGAGGCCGAGACGGCTTGCCCGCGATCGGATATAGGACAGTGCGGCCTGCGCCGATTCCTGCATCACGTCGCCGAGCTTGCCGGTCAGGGTCAGCTTGCCCTTGCCATCGACCACCGTGGCTTCCGTGCTGAGGATCGAACCGCCAACCTCGGTCCAGGCCAGTCCNNCCTTCCTTGACCACCTTGCGCGCGACTTTGCGGCAAACGTTGCCGATTTCGCGCTCCAGATTGCGAACGCCGGCCTCGCGCGTGTAGGAGCGAATCAGCCCCATGATCGCCTCGTCGGTGAACTTTATGTTTTTCTCCGACAGGCCCGCCTGCAGCATCTGTTTCTTTACCAGGAACTGCTTGGCGATCTCAACTTTCTCCTGCTCGGTGTAGCCGTGCAGGCGCAGCACTTCCATGCGGTCCTGCAGCGCCGGAGGAATGGTGTGCATGACGTTCGCAGTCGCAATAAAGAAGACTTGCGAGAGATCGTATTCGACGTCGAGGTAGTGGTCGACGAACATGAAGTTCTGCTCGGGATCGAGCACTTCCAGCAGAGCCGCCGAAGGGTCGCCGCGGAAGTCCATCGACATTTTGTCGACTTCGTCGAGCATGAAGACCGGGTTCTTGGTGCCCGCCTTCTTCATCATCTGAATGATCTGGCCCGGCAAGGCGCCGATATAGGTGCGGCGGTGGCCGCGAATCTCAGCCTCATCGCGCACTCCGCCGAGCGACATGCGCACGAACTTGCGACCGGTGGCCTTGGCGATCGACATGCCCAGCGAGGTCTTACCCACTCCCGGAGGCCCCACGAAGCAGAGGATCGATCCCTTCGGATTCTTCACCAACTGGCGGACGGCGAGAAATTCAAGGATGCGTTCCTTAATCTTCTCCAGCCCGTAATGATCTTCGTTGAGAACTTTTTCAGCGCGCGAGATGTTGCGGATTTCCTTAGACCGCTTTTTCCACGGCACCGCCAGCAGCCAATCGAGATAGTTGCGCGACACGGTGGATTCGGCCGACATGGGCGGCATCGCTTCCAGTTTCTTCAGTTCCTGCAGCGCCTTGTCTTTGACCTCTTTCGGCATGCCGGCGGATTCGACCTTCTTTTTTAGTTCGTCGAACTCGCTTTTTTCGCCGCGGCCCAGTTCCTTCTGAATAGCCTTGATCTTTTCGTTGAGGTAGTACTCTTTCTGCGCCTTCTCCATCTGCCGCTTCACCCGCGACTGGATGGTGCGGTCCACGTTGAGTTTTTCGATTTCCACGTCGAGCACGTCGGCGATGCGGTTCAAGCGCTCCGACGGGTCGAAGATTTCGAGCAGTTCCTGCTTTTCTTCGATAGAAAGCTGCAGATTGGCGGCAATGATGTCGGTGAGCTTCGCCGGATCTTCCATGCGCACCGCCGAGATCATGGTCTCATAGTTCAGCGCCTGGCAAAGCTTCACATACTGCTCAAACAGCGTGGTCACGCGCTGCATGCCGGCTTCGATCTGGGCATTCATCTCCACCGGGTAGCGAGCCACGCGAACGTTGGCCTGCATGTAACCGTCCGCGTCGGTGGCCTGAAGCAACCGCCCGCGCTCAATGCCTTCCACCAGAACCTTGATGTTGCCATCGGGCAGCTTGAGGCTCTGCACGATGTTGACGATGGTGCCTACCTGATAAATCTCATTCGACTTGGGTTCGTCGATGGAAGCATCGTGCTGGGTGGCCAGGAAGATCTTCTTGTCCGCAGCCAAGGCCTCCTCGAGGGCGCGCACGCTGGACTCGCGGCCCACCACGAACGGAGTCATCATGAACGGGAAGATAACCACATCCCGAATGGGCATCATGGGTAGCTTCTTGGTCTCGAATTTTTCCTTGGATGTGGTCACGCAATCTCCCCTGGGTGTACGCCGAATGACTCGCGCGGTGGCTCGGGCCGAATGACAATCGCCGGCTAACCGCCCACTTACCAGTTTACTCCTCTTTTGCTATCCCGCCTTCTCCATCATAGCCACGGAAGCGCTGCGCTTCTCCACCATCTCCCGCGTAACCTCAAACTCCTTTAGTTTCTTCTGGCTGGGCAGGTGGAACATCAGGTCGAGCATGAGTTCTTCCAGAATCATGCGCAGGCCGCGAGCCCCCACTTTGCGAGCCATGGCCTGGCGGGCGATCGCGCGCAAAGCCTCGTCGCTGAACTTCAAACGCACATTTTCGAACTCGAACAGGCGCTGGTATTGCTTGACGATTGCATTCTTGGGCCGGGTGAGGATCTCGATCAGCGCAAACTCGTCGAGATCTTCCAGCATGCCCACCACCGGCATGCGGCCCACGAATTCAGGAATCA